>NZ_SNWR01000001.1:1501666-1803333 GCF_004362215.1 Paractinoplanes brasiliensis
GACCATCGGGTTGACCGTGGCGTCGGTGTCTTCCGCCTCGCGATAGATGTCGTCGAGGATGTCGTGGATCCGTTTGCGAAGAGCCTGCGGGGTGATGCCGTTGGCCTCGTTGTGCGCGATCTGCTTGGCCCGGCGCCGATCGGTCTCCTCGATGGCGTCCCGCATCGACGGGGTCATCTTGTCGGCGTACATGTGGACCTCGCCCGACACGTTACGAGCGGCGCGCCCGATCGTCTGGATCAGCGACCGGCCCGAGCGCAGGAAGCCCTCCTTGTCGGCGTCGAGGATCGCGACCAGCGACACCTCGGGCAGGTCGAGGCCCTCGCGCAGCAGGTTGATGCCGACGAGCACGTCGTAGTCGCCCTTGCGCAGCTCTTTCAGCAGCTCGACGCGGCGCAACGTGTCGACCTCGGAGTGCAGGTAGCGCACGCGGATGCCGTTCTCGAGCAGGTAGTCCGTGAGGTCCTCGGCCATTTTCTTGGTCAGCGTCGTGACCAGGACCCGCTCGTCGCGCTCGGTGCGCAGCTTGATCTCGTGCATGAGGTCGTCGATCTGGCCCTTGGTCGGCTTCACGATCACCTGCGGGTCGACGAGGCCGGTCGGGCGGATCACCTGCTCGACGAACTCGCCCTGGGCCTGCTGCATCTCCCACGGGCCGGGGGTCGCCGACAGGAAGACCATCTGCCCGACCCGCTCGAGGAACTCGTCGAACCGCAGCGGGCGGTTGTCGGCCGCGCTGGGCAGGCGGAAACCGTGCTCGATGAGGATGCGCTTGCGGGACGCGTCCCCCTCGTACATGCCGCCGATCTGCGGGATCGTGACGTGGGACTCGTCGATGACCGTGATGTAGTCGTCGGGGAAGTAGTCGAGCAGGGTGAACGAGGGCTCGCCGGGCTGCCGGCCGTCCATGTGCATCGAGTAGTTCTCGATGCCGTTGCAGAAGCCGACCTGCCGCATCATCTCGACGTCGTACTGCGTACGCATGCGCAGGCGCTGGGCCTCGAGCAGCTTGCCCTGCCGCTCGAACTCGGCCAGCCGTTCCTCCAGCTCGGCCTCGATCTGCCGGATCGCCCGCTCCATCCGCTCGGGGCCGGCCACGTAGTGCGAGGCGGGGAAGATGACCAGCTGGTCGACCTCGCGGACGATCTCGCCGGTCAGCGGGTGCAGGTAGTACAGCTTCTCGATCTCGTCGCCGAACAGCTCGATGCGGACCGCGAGCTCCTCGTACGCCGGGATGATCTCGAGCGTGTCGCCGCGCACCCGGAACGTGCCGCGCTGGAAGGCCATGTCGTTGCGCGAGTACTGAATGTCGACCAGCCGGCGCAGCACCTGGTCACGGTCGACCTCGTCGCCGACTTTGACCTTGACCGAGCGATCGAGGTATTCCTGCGGGGTGCCCAGGCCGTAGATCGCGCTCACCGTGGCCACCACGATCGTGTCGCGCCGGGTGAGCAGCGACATCGTGGCGGAGTGGCGGAGCCGCTCGACCTCCTCGTTGACCGACGAGTCCTTCTCGATGTAGGTGTCGGTCTGAGCGATGTAGGCCTCAGGCTGGTAGTAGTCGTAATAACTCACGAAGTACTCGACGGCGTTGTTGGGCAGCAGCTCGCGGAACTCCTTGGCGAGCTGGGCACACAACGTCTTGTTGGGCGCCAGCACGAGCGCGGGCCGCTGCAGCTTCTCGATCAGCCACGCGGTCGTCGCGCTCTTGCCCGTGCCGGTGGCGCCGAGCAGCACCGAGTGGCGGTCGCCCCGGCGGACCCGCCGGTCGAGCTCGGCGATGGCCGTCGGCTGGTCACCGGCCGGCTGGAATTCGCTGACGACCTCGAAGCGGCCGTCGAGTCGTGGGATGTCGAGCGCCATGGAAACCACCGTACGTCGAGGGTCTGACAAGTTTCGGCCGCCGCTTCCGGGCCCGCGTGCGATGGGTGCACATTCGGCCCCGTCCGGCGGCATTGTTAGGCGTTGCGGGGCGCGCCTACCCTGGTCGGGTAGGCCGCTCGCGGCGGTCGCCCGGCATCGAGAGGGATCATCAAAACGGTCCCCTCGACCGGCCCGTGGTTGTTGCGCCCCGGCTCACGGCGAGCGCACCCATTGGTGGTCGCGCCTTGCGCAGACCGGCCGCCGCGAGCGCCCTTCTCTCAACCCCACGATCACGGCCGGCATTCCGTACGCCTCGTCGCGCGCACCGAACCCCCGAGGGGCCCCGGTCAGCCGTGTGGCTGCCAGCCGGTGGCTTCGGCCCACTTGTCGGCGGCCCACGCCTCCTGGTCGAACCAGGGTTCCTTGGCGTCGGCGTACGTGTATCGGTCGTGGTGTTCCGCCGCCCAGCGCACCTTGGCCGCCGCGTAGGCGTCACGGGCCTCCGGAACGGCCCGCAGGTGGTCGCGCATGAGCAGGGCGAACCGCCACCCCGGGGAACCCGTCACGCGGACGTGCAGGTTGACGACGCGGCCCGGGTCGGCGCCGCCGTGCAGGCGCTTGGGCCACGTCTTGCCGGGCATTCCGCGGGCGTTGTCGAACCACTCCCCGCTGCGCCGGGGGAAACCGGCCGCACCCAGCTGGCCGGCCAGCGCGTCGGCCTCGTCGAGCGTCCGCACGGCCAGCATCAGGTCGATGATGTCCTTGGCGGGCAGACCGGGCACGGCGGTCGAGCCGATGTGCGACACCGGATGCCCGGCGGGCAGCGTGTGCTCGATCCGCGCGATCAGGCGGGCGGCCTGCTCGGGCCAGCTCGAATCGGCGGCGGCGATGTGGAGCCGGCGGTCGGCCCGCGCGGAGCGGCCGGTGCGCAGATTCTCCTCGTACGGCCGGAGCCGCTCGCGGAACAGGCGGTCGATACGCGCGTCCAGGGCGTCGAGGGTGGCGTCGTTGGTCAGCACCACGTCGGCCGCGCGGCGGCGGTCGGCGTCGCCGGCCTGGGCGGCGATGCGGGCCTCGGCCTGCTCGGCGGTCATGCCGCGCGTCTCCACGAGCCGCCGGATGCGCTGCCCCCGGTCGGCTTCGACCACGATGACAAGGTGGTACGACGGGGCCAGCCCCGTCTCCACGAGCAGCGGGACATCGTTGACGACGATCGCGTCGGAGGGCGCGCATTGGATGAGTTCGGCTGTCCGAGCCCGTACGCGGGGATGAATGATCTTTTCAAGCGTGCGGCGGGCGGCGTCGTCGCCGAAGACCTGGGCTGCGAGCGCCGGCCGGTCGAGCTCGCCGCCGGCCGTGAGCACGCCCGCCCCGAACGTCGCGACGATCTCGGCCAGCCCGTCGGTGCCGCGGGCCACCACCTCGCGGGCCAGCACGTCGGCATCGATGATCACTGCTCCGCGCCGCGCCAGCCGTCGCGCCACCGCGCTCTTGCCGGCCCCGATGCCACCGGTCAGACCCACCTTCAACACCCGCCCAGTATTCCGGCCCGGGCACCCGAAAGCACAACCAGGCCCGGCGTCGGACAGGCCGGCTGGGTTGGGCGGCCCGCGGCGCGAGGCGGCCGTGGGGAGGAAGGCCGGCGGGGCAGGAACGCCCGCAGGGAGACAAGAGGACGGCGCGGGGAAGCGGACGGCGGGAGGAAGGTCAGCGCGAGGGAGGGGCGGGATCCATGGCGGCGGGTGATCCGGGAAAGGCGAAGGCCGCCCCGGCCTGAGCCGGGACGGCCTTCAGAAGACCAGAGCTGACCTCAGCTCTTGCCGCCGGCGAGCTTCTCGCGCAGAGCGGCGAGGGCCTCGTCGGTGGCCAGGGTGCCGGACGGCTCCTCGGACGCGCGCGCCGGGGCCGGCGAGCTCGACGAGGTGCTGGACGACGTCGAGGTGGTCGTGCCGCCGGCCGGAGCCGGGTTGAGCGCGGCCTCGGCGTCGGCGTCGCGGGACGCCTGCACCTGCTTGGTGTGAGCCTCCCAGCGCTCGCGGGCGTCGGCGTACTGCTTCTCCCACGCTTCGCGCTGCTTGTCGAAGCCCTCGAGCCACTCGCCCGTCTCGGGGTCGAAGCCCTCGGGGTAGATGTAGTTGCCCTCGGCGTCGTACGTCGCGGCCATGCCGTAGAGGGTGGGGTCGAAGTGCTCCTCGCCCTCGACGAAGCCCTCGTTGGCCTGCTTGAGCGACAGCGAGATCCGGCGACGCTCGAGGTCGATGTCGATGACCTTGACGAGGACGTCGGAGCCCACCTGGACGACCTGCTCGGGCAGCTCGACGTGACGCTCGGCCAGCTCGGAGATGTGCACCAGGCCCTCGATGCCGTCGTCCACGCGGACGAAGGCGCCGAACGGAACCAGCTTGGTGACCTTGCCCGGCACGATCTGGTTGATCGCGTGGGTGCGGGCGAACTGGCGCCACGGGTCTTCCTGGGTCGCCTTCAGCGACAGCGAGACGCGCTCGCGGTCCAGGTCGACGTCGAGCACCTCGACCTCGACCTCCTGGCCGACCTCGACAACCTCGGACGGGTGGTCGATGTGCTTCCAGGAGAGCTCGGAGACGTGCACCAGACCGTCGACGCCGCCGAGGTCGACGAACGCGCCGAAGTTGACGATCGAGGACACGACGCCCTTGCGGACCTGGCCCTTCTGCAGCTTGTTGAGGAACTCGGTGCGAACCTCGGACTGCGTCTGCTCGAGCCACGCCCGGCGGGACAGGACCACGTTGTTGCGGTTCTTGTCCAGCTCGATGATCTTGGCCTCGAGCTCACGGCCCACGTAGGGCTGGAGGTCGCGGACACGACGCATCTCCACCAGCGAGGCCGGCAGGAAGCCGCGGAGGCCGATGTCGAGGATGAGGCCACCCTTGACAACCTCGATGACGGAGCCGCGAACGACGCCGTCGTCCTCCTTGATCTTCTCGATGGTGCCCCAGGCGCGCTCGTACTGAGCACGCTTCTTCGAGAGGATCAGACGACCTTCCTTGTCCTCCTTGGTGAGGACGAGGGCTTCGATGTGGTCTCCGACCGACACCACTTCCGCGGGGTCCACGTCATGCTTGATCGACAACTCGCGCGAGGGGATGACACCCTCGGTCTTGTAGCCGATGTCGAGCAGGACCTCGTCCCGATCGACCTTGACGACGGTGCCTTCGACAATGTCGCCGTCGTTGAAGTACTTGATGGTCTCGTCGATGGCGGCGAGGAATGCTTCCTCGGACCCGAGATCGTCGACGGTGACCTTGTTGGCGCTCGAGGTGGCCTCGATGCTGCTCGTCATGTGGACTGTTGCTCCGAACGGATGGATTCGTGGTGTCTCTCGCGCCCCGCGGAACTGCCGGCGGGCACGGCACGAACAACATCGGAAGGACCGGGCAACCCAAGAAGGACCAGAATCCTTGCAGTCGATCATGTCGAGACCGACGACCACGGAACCTGCTCCCTGCCGAGGCACACGATCCGCGAGCGCATCGACTAGCTTACCGTGCGCATTACCACAGGTTGCAAGCCCTCCTGACGACCGAGGCACAATGTTCGGTCGAAACCCCGCAGCATGTACTTTATGTCCGGAAACGTGACGGCGCCACGCCGTGCCGTACCGTATCCGGGTGACCGAGATCAACTCGACGGGGTCCGACGCACCGCTCCGGCGCACGATCACCGACGCCGAGAGCCGGGTCGCCAGCCGCGGCTGGTGGGACCTCGACGCCGACGACTACCAGGCCGAACACGGCGCCTTCCTGGGCGATCTCGACTTCGTGTGGTGCCCCGAGGGGCTGCGGGAGGCGGACGCCCGGCTGCTCGGCGACGTGCGCGGCAAGCGGGTGCTGGAGCTCGGCGCGGGGGCGGCGGCCGGCGCCCGGTGGCTCGACGGGCAGGGCGCCGAGGTGGCGGCCCTCGATCTGTCGGCGGGCATGTTGCGTCACGCCAGAGAGGCCGAGGCCCGTACGGGCGTACGCGTGCCGCTGGTGCAAGCCGACGCGCTGGCCCTGCCGTTCGCTGACAGCGTATTCGACATCGTCTGCACGGCGTTCGGAGCGATCCCGTTCGTGGCCGACTCGGGCGCCGCCATGCGTGAGGTCGCGCGTGTCCTCCGTACGGGTGGCGCCTGGGTTTTCTCGATCACCCACCCGATGCGCTGGATCTTCTGGGACGAGCCCGACGAGACCGGCCTGATCGCGCGCAACTCCTACTTCGATCGCACGCCCTACGTGGAGACCGACGAGAACGGCGTTCCCACGTACGTGGAACAGCACCGCACCCTGGGCGACCGGGTGCGCGAGCTGGTGGCCGCCGGATTCGTGCTGCGCGACCTGATCGAACCCGAGTGGCCGGACGGGCACGAGGAGACGTGGGGCCAGTGGAGCCCGCTGCGCGGCCGGCTCTTCCCCGGTACGGCCATCTTCGTCTCGGACCTCCGAGGCTGACCGTTTCCGCAGGCCACGGGCGGGTACGACGGGGGTCATGGCGAAGGACGAGAGCCTGAAAAAGGGCGACGACGTGACCTGGAAGAGCCACGGGCAGACCGTGCACGGGGAGGTCGAGCAAAAGATCACCGAGCGCACCGAGGCGGCCGGCCGCACCGTCGACGCCTCCCCCGACGACCCGCAGTACAAGGTCAAGAGCGACAAGACCGGGCGCGAGGCGGTCCACAAGCCGGGGGCGCTGAACAAGAATGGCTGATCAGGACACGCCCGCCGAGTTCCGGCAAGCCGTGAACATGACGGCGGGCGAGCTGACGAAGTGGCTCGGGACCGACGAGGCCAAGGCGTGGGCCGAGGACTGAGCCTCAGACAGGGATCCCGGTCTCGAGCAGGGTGCCCATGACGGCCAGCGCCGCCGGGATCATGCGGTAGTAGACCCATGTGCCGCGGCGGTCGCTGTCGACCAGGCCGGCCTCACGCAGCACCTTGAGGTGGTGCGAGATGGTCGGGCCGGTCAGATGGAACTCGCCGGTGAGGTCGCAGACGCACACCTCGCCGCCGCGGGCCGAAGCGATCATCGACAGCAGCCGCAGGCGCACCGGGTCCCCCAGGGCCTTGAACATCGGCGCGAACGCGTCGGCCTGTGACGGGTCGAGCGGCTCACGGGTGAGCGACCCGCTTCCGCTGCTGGAAATCCCCATAGTTTGGCTCCCCATGGCCACACCCTTGCAAAGCCCCGCAACCACGACCCGAGCCGGATCGATCACGGAGCGCAGTCCCCCCGCGGCCGTGTACGACACGACCGCGGAGAGCGTACGCCAGAAGGTCAGCCGACGGTGAGGCGGAAGGTCGCCGTGTTGTCGCTCGGGTCGGCTTCGGGCAGGTCGGTGAACCAGGACTCGCGGCCCTCGGCCGTGCCCGTGCCCGCGTCGCCCAGCGGCGTGCCGGCCGGGGCCGAGACCTCCACCTCAAGGGTGCGGCTTTCCCCCGGAAGGAACGCGCCCCCAGGGATCACACACTCGCCGCCCCCGCACATCGCGTCGTTCCCGGCGCCGAGTACCCGGAAGCCCTCGGGCACCACGGTGTTGAGAATCAGGTCCCAGTGAGGAGCATCACCGTTCGAGCGCACGGTGAGGGGCACAGTGCCGAGGAAACTGCCGTCCGCCTGCTCGGTCAGCCGGACGTCTCCCGCGCTGACCGTGAGGTCGGTGTGGTCGTCCTGCACGTAGGGCCGCGGGCGGGTCAGTTCGCCGGTGGTCGAGCGGAACAGCGTCCGTGAGGTGGCCGTGGCCAGCACCTCCAGATCGGCCGAGACCAGCTGGGTCGCGGTGTCGGACGCGCTCATCGCGAATGCCTGCGGCGTCGTGAGCACGCCGAAGTCGACCCGGAACCTGCGGACCTCGCCGGGCTGGACAGCGCCACCGGGCACCACGCAGTCGTTGGCCGTACGCCCCGACTCGGTGAACCGGGTGAGGCAACCGCCGCCGCCGGGCCGCAACTGCCGGAACGACGCGGCGATCGGCTCGAGGATGCGGACCCCGGCGGACGTCGCCTCGTCGCCCGCGTTCGTGATGGTGACGTGGTACGTGCCCGTGTAGCCCCGCTCGCCGGGCTCGAGCACCAGCCGGGTCGCGCTGACGGTGAGGTCGGCCGGCGCGGCCTGAGCCGGTGCGGTGGCGACGCCGAGCGCGGCGGTGGACACGACGGCCGCGGTGAGCAGACCACGGCCAAGAATACGGATAATCAAACTTCTTCCCCCGAAGATCATCGATTGGTGAGGCCACAACCTATCGAAGAACTTCGCGCAACGCCGCCCCGTTTCCGCCCGCGTCAGTGGTCCGCGCCGTTCCAGTCCTGGCCGTGGCCGACCGAGACCTCGAGCGGGACGGACAGCGGGTAGGCCTCGCCCATCTCGCGGCGCACCAGCGCCTCGAGCGCCTCACGCTCCCCCGGGGCGACGTCGAAGACCAGCTCGTCGTGCACCTGCAGCAGCATGCGCGACTGCAGGGCGGTCGCCTTGAGCGCCTTGTCGACCCGCAGCATCGCGATCTTGATGATGTCGGCCGCGGAGCCCTGGATGGGGGCGTTGAGCGCCATCCGCTCGGCCATCTCGCGCCGCTGACGGTTGTCGCTGGACAGATCGGGCAGGTAACGCCGGCGGCCCAGGATCGTCGCGGTGTAACCGTCCTGCACCGCGCGGCGCACGACCGCCTGCAGGTAGTCGCGGACGCCGCCGAACCGCTCGAAGTACTCGTCCATCAGCCCGCGGGCCTCGTCGGTCGGGATGTTGAGCTGGTTGGACAGGCCGAACGCGCTCAGCCCGTACGCCAGGCCGTAGTTCATCGCCTTGATCTTGCGCCGCTGGTCGGGAACCACCTCTTCGACCGGCACGTGGAACACCGACGACGCGGTGGCCGCGTGGAAGTCGAACGCCGAGTTGAACGCCGCGATCAGGGCCTCGTCGCCGGAGAGGTGAGCCATGATGCGCATCTCGATCTGGCTGTAGTCGGCGGTCATCAGCTGCTCGAAGCCGGCCCCGGTGACGAACGCCCGCCGGATCCGGCGGCCCTCCTCCGTACGGATCGGGATGTTCTGCAGGTTGGGGTCGGTGGACGAGAGCCGGCCGGTGGCGGCGACGGTCTGGTTGAACGTGGTGTGGATGCGCCCGTCGTCGGAGACCGACTTGAGCAGGCCGTCGACAGTGGATTTGAGCTTGGCCACGTCACGGTGGCGCAGCAGGTGCTCCAGCAGCGGGTCGCCGGTCTGGGCGAACAGGCTCTGCAACGCGTCAGCGTCGGTGGTGTAACCCGACTTGATCTTCTTGGTCTTGGGCAGGCCCCGCTCGTCGAACAGGATCTGCTGCAGCTGCTTGGGCGAGCCCAGGTTGAACTCGCGCCCGACCACCTCGTGCGCCGCCTGCTGCGCCGATTTCACCTCGGCCGCGAAGTGCGCCTCGAGCTCGGAGAGGTAGGCGGTGTCGGCCGCGATGCCCAGGTGCTCCATCTCGCCGAGCACCTCGGACAGCGGCTGCTCGACCTCCATGAGCAGTTTCTGCGACTCGCCGCCGTCGCGGGACAGCTCCTCGGTGAGCACGTCGGCCAGGTCGAGCGTGGCCCGGGCGCGCAGCATGACGTTCTGCTCGGCGGCGCCGTCGGTCTCGCCGCCGAGGCCGGAGAGCAGGTCGAGCTGGCCGGTCTCGGGTTCCTCGACGCGCAGCTCCCGCTTGAGGTAGCGCAGGGCGAGGTCGGTCAGGTCGTAGGCGCGCTGGTCGGGCTTCGCCAGGTAAGCCGCGAGGGCGGTGTCGACGCGGACGCCGGCCAGGCGCCAGCCGTGGGCCCGGATCGCCAGCGAGGCCGGCTTGGCGTCATGCAGCACCTTGGGCCGCGCGGGGTCGGCCAGCCACTCGGCGACAGCGCGCTCGTCGGCCTCGTCGAGCGCGGCCGGGTCGAACCAGGCGGCCGGGCCGTCGCCGGTGGCCACGGCGATGCCGGTGAGCGAGCCTGTGCCACGGCCGAAGGTGCCGGTGACGGCGACACCGACCGGGGCCGCGGCGGCGTGCTGAGCGAGCCAGCCGGCGACCTGGCCCGGCCCGAGGACCCGGCCCTCGATGTCGAACCCGGACTCGGCCTCGGGCTCGACCGCCTCGAGGTAGGAGTAGAGCCGCTCGCGCAGCACCCGGAACTCGAGCGCGTCGAACACCTGGTGGACAGCCTCACGGTCCCACCCGTGCCAGCGCACGTCCTCGGGGCGCAGGGGCAGCTCGAGATCGGTGCGCAGCGCGTTGAGCTGGTAGTTGCGGATCACCGAGGACAGGTGGGCCCGCAGGTTGTCGCCGGCCTTGCCCTTGATCTTGTCGGCGTTGGCCACCACGCCGTCGATGCCGCCGAACTCGACGATCCATTTGGCTGCCGTCTTGGGCCCGACGCCGGGGACGCCGATCAGGTTGTCGCTGGCCTCGCCGACCAGGGCCGCCTTGTCGCGATAGAGGTGCGGCGGGACGAGCTGCTTCTCCTCGACCAGCGCGGGGGTCATCCGCCAGACCTCGGAGACGCCGCGGCTCGGGTAGAGGACCGTGGTGTGCTCGTCGACCAGCTGCAAGGCGTCACGGTCGCCGGAGGAGATCAGCACCTCCATGCCGGCCTCACGTGCCCGGCAGGCCAGGGTGGCGATGACGTCGTCGGCCTCGAAGCCGGGTTTTTCCACGTACGGGATGCGCAGCGCGTCGAGGATCTCTTTGACCAGGCTGACCTGGCCCTGGAACTCGGGAGGCGTCGCGGAACGGCCGGCCTTGTACTCCGGATAGATCTCGGTGCGGAACGAGACGCGGGAGACGTCGAACGCGACCACGATGTGCGTGGGCTTCTCGTCGCGCAGCATGTTGATCAGCATCGACGTGAAGCCGAACACCGCGTTGGTGTGCTGTCCGGTCTGCGTGCTGAAATTCTCCTTGGGCAGCGCGTGGAACGCGCGGTAGGCCAGGGAGTGGCCGTCGAGCAGCAGCAAACGGGGTGTCTGGGCGTCGTCGCTCACGTCGGTGAACTCTAGTCGGGGGGTCCGACATCTTTTGCATCGCAGTGCGGCGGAGCCGCCTTGACGTCACAGCCGCAAAGCCGGACCACCCCGCCTGACTAGAGCACCTTGCTGAGGAATGCCCGGGTTCGCTCGTGCTGAGGATTGGCGATCACCTCGCGTGGCGGACCCTGCTCGACCACGACCCCGCCGTCCATGAAGATCAGGTTGTCGCCCACCTCGCGGGCGAAGCCGATCTCGTGGGTCACCACGACCATGGTCATGCCGTCGGCGGCCAGATCCTTCATCGTGTCGAGGACCTCGCCCACCAGCTCGGGGTCGAGCGCGCTGGTCGGCTCGTCGAAGAGCATCAGCTTGGGCCGCATGGCCAGCGCCCGGGCGATGGCGACGCGCTGCTGCTGGCCGCCGGAGAGCTGCCCCGGGTAGTTGCCCATCTTGCTGCCGAGACCGACCCGTTCGAGCAGGCCGGTGGCGCGGTCGCGGACCTCGGCCTTGTTCTCCCGCTTGACCCGGCAGGGCGCCTCCATGACGTTGTCGAGCACCGTCATGTGCGGGAACAGGTTGAAGCGCTGGAAGACCATGCCGATCGACCGGCGCTGCTTGGCGACGTCCTTCTCTGCCAGCTCGTGCAGCTTGCCGCCGCGTTCGCGATAGCCGACCAGCTCGCCGTCGACGAGGATCCGGCCGGCGTTGATCTTTTCGAGGTGGTTGACGCAGCGCAGGAACGTCGACTTGCCGGAGCCCGAGGGGCCCAGCACGCAGCACACCTCGCCCGGCTTGACGACCAGGTCGATGCCCTTGAGCACCTCGAGCGACCCGAACGACTTGTGAACGTTGTCGGCGCGCACCATCTCGCCGGTCATGGCGCCTCCCCAGTGATCCGGCCGCCCTGCTCGGCCTGGATGTCCCGCAACCGCTGCTTCGCCTTGGCGGCCGCTCCGTAACCCTTGCTGAAGTGCCGCTCCACGAAATACTGGGCGATCATCAGCACGGTGCACAGGATCAGATACCAGATCAGCGCCGCCACGATCACCGGCAGCACCACGAACGTACGGGCCGAGACCTGCTGCAGCTGGAACCAGAGCTCGAACGTCACCGGGACGAACGCCACCAGCGACGTGTCCTTGATCATGGCGATGATCTCGTTGCCCGTCGGCGGCACGATCACCCGCATGGCCTGCGGCAGCACCACGCGGCGCAACACCTGGGCGCGGGACATGCCGAGCGCGACCGCCGCCTCGGACTGGCCGGGGTCGATCGACTGGATGCCGGCCCGCACGATCTCGGCCATGTACGCGGCCTCGGACAGGCCCAGCGCCAGCATGCCGGCCACGAAACCGGCGAGCAGGTCGCTGGCCTTGATGCTGTAGAACTGCCCGTCGAAGCCGTCCAGGCCGAACAGCTTGCCGATCTGGGTGCCGAACGGCAGGCCGAAGCCGATCCGCTCCCACAGGATGTTCAGGTTTCCGAACAGCACCGCCAGCACCAGGCGGGGCACGGCCCGGAAGAACCAGGTGTAGACGAAGGCCACCGACGACAGGATCCTGTTCGTCGACAGCCGCATGATCGCGATGACGATGCCGAGCCCGATGCCGATCACCATCGACGTGATGGTCAGCAGGATGGTGCCGCGCAGGCCCTCGAGGACCGGCTCGGTGAACATCACCCCCCGCTTGCCCTCCTGGTACTCCAGGAAGATGAACGACCAGCGGAAACGGTCGTTGGTCACCAGCAGGTGGACGAACATCGCGACCAGGATCGCGATGACGCCGAGGGCCACCCACCGGCCGGGGCGCCGCACGGGCACGGCCTTGATCGCTTCCGGCCGTGCCCGTTCGGTTGTCGTGTTGTCGCTCATGCGAGGGTCAGACCGACGGGTTCACTTCGGGCGTGGTGATCGCGCCGGCGGTGACACCCCACTTGTCGAGGATCTGCTTGTACGTGCCGTCGGCGATCAGCGCCTTGACGGCCTCGCTCAGCACGTTCGCGAACTCGGTCTGGTCCTTCGCCACGGCGTAGCCGTACGGGGCCGAGTCGTAGATGTCGCCGACCAGCGCCAGCGAGCCCTGCGTCTGCTTCACCGCGTACGCGACCACCGGCGAGTCGGCCAGCATGGCCTCGTCCTTGCCCGTGTTCACGGCGTTGGTGGCGTCCGACTGCTTCTGGTACTGGTCGATCGTGATGGCCTTCTTGCCGGCGTCGGTGCACTTCTTCGAGCGCGCCTGCAGGTCGTCGACCTGCACCGTCGCGGTCTGCACGGCGATCTTCCTGCCGCACACGTCGTCCGGGTTGATCGTCACGCCGGCCTTGGCGGCCCACTGGGTGCCCGCCGAGAAGTAGGAGACCATGTTGACCTCCTTCATCCGCTCGGCGTTGATCGTGAAGGAGGAGACGCCGACCGAGTACTTCTTGGTGGTGACGCCCGGGATGATGCTGTCGAACGTGGCGGAGGTCCACTCGGTGGTGAGGCCGAGCTTCTGGGCCACGGCGTTGAACAGGTCGACATCCATGCCGACGACGGTCTTGCCGTCGGTGTCGAGGAACTCGTTCGGCGCGTACGACGAGTCCGTGCCGATCGTCAGCTTGCCCGCTGCCTTGATGTCGGCCGGGACCTTGTCGGCGAGCGCGGTGTCGGCGGACGCGCTGGGCGCCGGGGCGGAGCCCGTGCCGGAGTCGTCGGACTCCGAGCCGCAGGCGCCCATCGACAACGTCAGCGCGGCCGCGGCGGCCAGGCCGAGGATCGCCCGGCGGCCGGGGGTGGTGCGCAACATGATGGCTCCCTCAGGAAGAGAAATCGTATTTAAGCGACGCCCAGGTAGGCGTCCTTGACCGCGGGATCGTTCAGGAGATCGGCGCCGGTGCCCTCCTTGACGATCCGCCCGGTCTCCAGAACGTACGCGCGATGCGCCCGCGACAGGGCCTGCTGGGCGTTCTGCTCCACCAGCAGCACGGTCGTGCCCTGCTGGTTGATCTCGACGATGATGTCGAAGATCTGCTGGATCAGCATCGGCGCGAGACCCATCGACGGCTCGTCGAGCAGCAGCAACTTGGGCCGGCTCATCAGGGCCCGGCCCACCGCCAGCATCTGCTGCTCACCGCCGGACAGCGTGCCGCCCGCCTGCTTCTCGCGCTCCTTGAGCCGCGGGAACAGGGTAAATGCGCGCTGCATGTCCTCGTCGATCTCGGCGCGGCTCTTGCGGGTGTAGGCGCCCATCTCGAGGTTCTCCCGCACCGTCATGCCCGGGAAGATGCCCCGGCCCTCGGGCGACTGCGAGACGCCGCGGATCACCCGCAGGTCGGCGCGCAGCTTGGTGATGTCCTCGCCGTCGAACCGGATCGTGCCCTGCGACACCGGGCGCAGGCCCGAGATGGCCCGCATCGTGGTCGACTTGCCGGCGCCGTTCGCGCCGATCAGGGCCACGACCTCGCCCTGCCCGACGGTGAGGCTGATGCCGTGCAGGGCCTGGATGCGCCCGTAAGCCAGCGTCACGTTGTCGATCTCAAGCAGCATCGGTGGGCACCCCCAGGTAGGCGGCGATGACAGCCGGGTTGTCCCGCACCTCGGCGGGCGTTCCCTCGGCGATCTTCTTGCCGAACTCCAGCACGACGATCCGGTCGGTGACGCCCATGACCAGGCGCATGTCGTGCTCGATCAGCAGCACCGTCACCCCGGTGTCACGGATCTTGCGGATGAGCTGGAGCAGCTCCACCTTCTCGGCCGGGTTGAAACCGGCGGCCGGCTCGTCCAGGCAGAGCAGGGTCGGATTGGTGGCCAGCGCCCGCGCGATCTCCAGGCGGCGCTGCTCACCGTAGGAGAGGTTCCGGCTCACATCGCCGGCCCGATGGGCGATCCCGACGAAGCGGAGCAATTCGATCGAACGCGCGCGACCCGACTTCTCCTCGCGCCAGAACCGCGGCAGGCGGAACAGCGCGCTGATGACGCTCGTCTTGTGATGCGCGTCCGCGCCCACCATGACGTTCTCGAGCGCCGTCATCTCGGGGAACAGCCGCACGTTCTGGAACGTGCGGGCGATGCCGCCCCGGGTGATCTGGTGCTTCTTCTTACCGACGATCGACTCGCCCTGGAACCGGATGGCCCCCTCGGTCGGCCGGTAGACGCCGGTCATCGCGTTGAAGCAGGTGGTCTTGCCGGCGCCGTTCGGCCCGATCAGCCCGAAGATCTCGCCCTTGCGCAGCGAGAAGCTGACGTCGTTGAGCGCCACGACACCACCGAAACGCAGCGTCACGTGGTCGACCTCGAGCAGAACATCCTCACCCCGTACGGGGGAAGGGTTGGGCTCGGCAATCGATCCGCCCGTGGGGGCGGGGTCGGCCACAGGACGCGCGTTCTGCCGGTCCAGTTCCTCCGGCGTCTCCTGATGCGGCTCGCTCACTGGGGAGCCACCTCCTTCTCGCGGTCCTTGAGCTCCATCGCGCGGCGGCGGCTCGGGATCAGACCCTGCGGCCGCAGCACCATGATCAGAATGATCGCGGCGCCGAAGATCGCGAATCGGTACTCGTACAGGTCGGTGTCGCCCACCGACAGGCCGCGCAGGCGGTCGGGGATGTACGAGATCAGCACGCCGCCCAGGATCGCGCCGGCCATGTTGCCGGAGCCACCCATGACCACGCCCGCCAGCACCAGGATCGAGAACTGGAGCACGAACGTCTGCGAGTTGATGAAGCTCTGCTCGCCGGCGAACAGCACGCCGCCCAGACCACCGATGAACGCGCCGATGGCGAACGCCCACAGCTTGTACTTGAAGGTGCGCACGCCCATGACCTCGGCGGCTTCTTCGTCCTCGCGGATGGCCAGCCACGAGCGGCCGACCCGGCTGCGGTCGAGGTTCCGGACGCCCAGGATCACCAGGATGATGACCGTCAGGCCGAGCCAGAAGTACGGCACCGCGTCGGTCACGCCGAAGATCGGCTCGCCGCCCCAGGAGCCCGGCGGGTGCGGGATGCTCGCGAAGCCACGGTCACCGCGCAGCACGTCCGTCGACGTTGCCACGATGCGGATGATCTCGGCGAAGCCCAGCGTCACGATCGCGAGGTAGTCACCGCGCAGCCGCAGGGTCGGCCAGCCCAGGATCACCCCGGCGATCATGGTGAGGACCAGCGCCGCCGGCACCGCCATCAGCCACTTCCAACCCGTCTCCTCGTAAAGGATCGAGTCGGGCGAGGTCAGCAGCGCCGTGCCGTAGGCGCCGACGGCGAAGAAGCCGACGTAGCCCAGGTCGAGCAGGCCCGCATAGCCCACCACCACGTTGAGGCCCAGGGCCAGCAACACGTAGTAGGACATGTTGAACAGGGCGCTCGGCCAGTCGATGCCCTCGGTGACGATCTGCGGCCCGATCAGCGGGATGTCACCCACGTACGGCAGCATGTACGCCGCCACGGCCCCGGCCAGGATCACCAGCCAGCGCACCCACACCGGTTGCCGGCCCAGCCAGCCCCGGACCCCGCCGTTCGAGCGGAAAGAAGCCTTCTCGGTCTCGGTCTCGGTCTCGCTCACGCTCATGCTGTGCCTGCCTTTGGCATGCGCTCCTGGCCCTCGCCTGCGAGGCCGTCGTTACGTGCGGCTGAGTGCCGCTCGGTGCAGTCGCTCATGCCCTGGCCCTTCCGAGCGACTCACCCAGCAGGCCGGTCGGCCGGAACAGCAGGATGACCACGAGCAGCACGAACGAGGCCGCGTGCAGCCACTGCGAACCGAACAGGCCCGCCGCGTAGTTCTGCAGCACGCCCAGCAGCAGGCCGCCGAGCAACGCGCCCCGCAGGTTGCCGATGCCGCCCAGCACGGCGGCGGTGAACGCGTCGATGCCGAGCAGGAAGCCGGCGTCGTACCGGGTCACGCCGATCTTCAGGTTGTACATGACCGCCGCGATGCCCGCCATCAGACCGCCCAGCAGGAACACCAGGGCGATCACGCGGGACTTGTTGACGCCCATGAGCGCGGCGCTGTCGGGGTTCTGCGCCACCGCGCGAACACCCCGGCCCAGCCGCGACCCGTTGATGAAACGATCCAGCGCGAACATCATCACCAGCGCCAGCACGATGATGAGGATCTGCAGGTTCGTGATCGTGGTGTCACCGATGGTGAACACCGGCCGGGCCTGGATGACCGGCGGCACGCCGGTCTGGTTGCGGTGCGTCAGAACACCCACGACCTCGGAGATGAACAGCGAGGCGCCGATGGCGGTGATCAGGAAGGCCAGCGGCGGGGCGTTGCGCCGGCGCAGCGGCCGGTAGGCCACGAACTCGACGGTCAGCGCGGTAGCGCCCGAGACGATGATGGCGGCGATCAGGCCGACCACCATGTACAGCAGCATCGAGCCGACCGCCGGAACCGGCGAGTTCTGGTCGAGTCCGAACAGGCCCCACGCCAGCAGGGTGGCGTAGGTGCCGAGGAGGAAGACCTCGGAGTGCGCGAAGTTGATGAGCCGCAGCACACCGTAGACCAGCGTGTAGCCCAGGGCGAACAACGCGATGATCGCGCCCTGGGCCAGACCCGTCACGGTGAGCGGCCCGAAATCATTGATCAGACCGGAAAAATCCACAGAGGGGCTCCATAAACGACGAGGTCGGTGCGGCCGGAGATCATCCGGCCGCACCGGCCCTACAGAGAATTGGCGCTGACCACGATCAGGAGGTCTTGATCTCCACGTCGGCCTTGGCGTCGCCGGAGTTGTCGAACTTGAACGCCCACACCTTGATGAAGCTGGGGTCGAGCTCACCGGTCTCGGTGAACTTGTAGGTGTTCGCGATGCCCTTGTAGTTCACGGTCTTCAGGTACTCGAGGAGCTTCGCCTGAGTGTTGTTACCCGCGTCGATGCCCTGAAGGAAGATGTTCGCGGCGTCGTAAGCGACGTCGGAGTAGGTGCCGGCGTCCTGGTTCCACTTCGCCTTGTAGTCGTTGACGAAGGTGCCACCCGCCGCCTCCGGCGGGGAACACGGGCAGGTCACAACGGTGCCGACCGCGGCCGCGACACCCGAGGCCTTGGACAGGCCGGGGTCCTTCATGCCGTCGCCGCCGAGCAGCGTGCCCTTCCAACCGGCAGCGGTGAGCTGCTTGCGGATGATGCCCGCGTTGGTGTAGTAGCCGCCGTAGAACAACGCCGTGGCGCCGCTCGAGGTCACCTTCTGGACCAGGGCCGAGAAGTCGGCCTGCTTGCCGTCACCCTCGGTCTTGTCGGTCGCGACAACCAGCGAGCCGAGCTTCGACTTCACCACGTCGGCCAGGCCGGCGCCGTACGCCGACTGGTCGTCCGCGACGAAGACCTTCTGGGCCTTCAGGTTGTCCTTGATGTACGACGCGGCGGCCGGACCCTGGGCGTCGTCGTTGGCGACGGCGCGGTGGAAGACCTTCCAGCCCTTCGACGACAGCGAGACGCGCGTCGCCGACGGGGTGATGGTCGGGATGCCGGCCGACTCGAAGATCGGGTCGGCGGCCTCGGACTCGCCCGAGAAGGGCGGGCCGACGATGCCCAGGATCTTCTTGTCCGCGACCAGGCTGCGGGCGACACCGGGAGCGACCGAGGCCTCACCCTGGGAGTCGAACTTCGCGACCTCGATACACGTCGAGCCCTTGGACTTGTTGTACTGGTCGATAGCCAGCTCGAAGCCCTGCTCGATGTTCACACCGAGGTTGGCGGCCGAGCCGGTCAGAGCGCCGAAGAACGCGAGCTTGTAGCCGCAGTTCCCCTCGCTCGCGGTGTCGTCGCTGCTCGATCCGCTATTACAAGCAGCAGCACCGGCGATGAGCCCGATGATGGCCACCCCGCCGATGGCTCGTGCGAGAACCTGCCTCAAGGTTGGAACCCTCCTCCATACGAACCCACCGAGCCACTGCCGGCCGATTGGCACTTGCGCGCCCCACGACCACCCGTGCCCCGTTATGGGGCGGGACGTTATCCCAGGTTCAGGGCCTGCTGAAAGAGTTCACTCGGGCTTTCACCGAACCGTTACGTGCGATGACCCGAAGGCCCTGGGAGGTGTTACAACCCGAGGCTGGCTTGATCAACTATTGGCGGGTTGCGTGCCGCCCGCTTCCTGACCCTCCGCCAGGATCCGGTCGGCCACTTCACGCATAGTCATGCGGTGGTCCATCGCCGTGCGCTGAATCCACTTGAACGCCTGCGGTTCGGTCATCTGATACTTCGTCATCAGCTCACCCTTGGCCCGCTCGACCGATTTGCGCGTCTCGAGGCGCTCGGTCAGGCCGGCGACCTCGGACTCCAGAACGGCGATCTCGGAGTACCTCGACAGGGCGATCTCGACCGCCGGAACGAGGTCGGATTTCTGGAACGGCTTGACCAGATAGGCCATCGCGCCGGCCGCGCGGGCCCGCTCGACGAGGTCGCGCTGGCTGAACGCGGTCAGGATGACAACCGGGGCGATCCGGCCCCCGGCGATCCGCTCGGCGGCCGCCAGCCCGTCCATGATGGGCATTTTGATGTCGAGAATGACGAGGTCGGGGCGCAACTCCTCGGCCAGACGGACGGCGGTCTCGCCGTCGCCGGCCTCACCGACGACGTCGTAGCCCTCCTCGACGAGCATCTCGGCCAGGTCCAGACGGATGAGCGCCTCGTCCTCGGCGATCAACACCCGCTTGCGCTCGGCACCAGCCTGCGAGTCGGCCACTGAACCCCTACCCCCAACGTTCTTCAAGTCGCGACACCCCGGTATGCGGGTGTCGCCGCCCTAAGCCTAGTGGGTACGCTGTCCCCTGCTTGGACCAGCGTGACCTTGTCTCGCTCCGGTCCCGGCATGCCGGGGTGGTGGAATGGCATACACGGGTCACTCAAAATGATTTGCTCGAGAGGGCATGCGGGTTCGACTCCCGTCCCCGGCACCGATCGCGACGTTTTCTACTCTGCTGACGGCGGATTTCCGCCGCGTGCCCACAATGTTTCGCCGGGAGAAATCCGCGTGTCCGCCGGAATGCAGCTCAGCATCGCATTTTTAGGCTGACGGTCCCCATCGCCGAACAATCGAAGGCGAATCGACCGCACGACTTTCTACTCGCCGTCAGTGGCCATGACCGCCGGCACACACCGCCGAGCGCTCACCGGGCACAGCCGGCCAAACGCGCTGAGTGACATCGATCAATAGGACGCGAGAAACAATCGCGAACCGTGCCGAGGGGACTCGCTGTCGTCCGAGTCCGGTCAAGTCCCGGGCGCCGTTGTTCCGATCGGCGCCGGATCGGATGTTTCGGACATGCTGCTGCGGTGGCGGCCCGCTGTGAATCTGCACGAACCTCCCGTTCCGGCGCCGGGCGGATGTTGTCATGGCAGGGACACCTTCCTGGAGGCCTCATGCTGTGGTCCGGTTCTTCGCCCCTGTCCGTGATGCGGGAGAGCATGTGGGGGTTTCTGCTGTTCGCGGGCGTGGCGTGGCTGGCGGTCGGGTGGAGCGTGCTGCGCCTGGAACCGGCCGCCATCGCGGAGGTGGCCGGGCCGGTGATCTTCTTCGGGGCGCTGTGCGAGATCGTGCGCGCGCTGGCCGGCACGAAGACGTGGTGGATGAACGCGGCCATGGCGGCGCTGTTCGCCGGGACCGGGGTCGTGGTGCTGCTGGACCGGGACGCGACCTACACCACCCCGGCCTCGCTGATCGGGTGGTTCCTGATGGTGCGGGGCACCGTGGACATCGCCGTGGCCACCATGAACCGGGGCATCGACCGCACCTGGGGCCTCATGATCACCGTCGGGGCGCTGCAGGCGGGGCTCGGCTTCTACGCGGCGAGCCCCTGGGCCCGTACGGCCGACCCGGTGATCCTCACGCTGGGCGCGCTCGCCGTGCTGCGGGCCATCGCCGACCTGGTCACTGCTCTGCGGCTGCGCGAAGTGGCGGCGGCCCGGCACGACGTGCTGCACCTCTCACCGGAACGGGAGGCGGGCGTGGCCGGGTACGCCGCGGGCCTGTCCGACTTCGACACGCAGCCGGCCGCCAAGCACCGGGCCGAGGCCGCGGAAAAGCTTTAGTCTCCCCTGCCCCGCCGGACACGGATCCGTCAACGGTCAGTCGCCGGACCGGGAACCCTGTCCGGCGGGGCGTGACCTACTTACGTTCCCCGACCCGCCGGAGCAGGCCCTCCTGAACGGCGCTGGCGATGTGCCGGCCGTCCTCGGTGAACATGCGGCCGCTGGCCAGGCCGCGACTGCCGCTGGCCGACGGGCTCGTGCAGTCGTACAGGAACCACTCGTCGGCGCGGAACGGCCGGTGGAGCCAGAGAGCGTGGTCGAGGCTGGCGCCGATGACACCGCCCGGACCCCAGACCTCGCCGTGCACCGACAGCACCGAGTCGAGCAGCGACAGGTCGGACGCGTAGGTCAGGGCGCAGGCGTGGATCAGCGGGTCGTCCGGCAGCTTGCCGTCGACCCGCATCCAGACGCGCTGCTGCTCGCTGGCGTTGCGGTCGCCCGGCGGCACCCAGCCCGGATCGTTGACGTACCGCACGTCGACGGCCCGGGGCGCGGCGGCGAAGGCGCCCCGGCGGCTGGGATATTTCCGCACCCAGTCGGCCATCGTCTGCACCTCGTCGGGCCCGGGCACCCCGACCGGGGCCGGGCTGTGGTGATCGAGGCCCTCCTCGAGCACCTGGAACGAGGCCGACATGAAGAAGATGGTCTTGCCGTGCTGCTGGGCCGTGGAACGCCGCACCGAGAAGGACCGCCCGTCGCGGATCGTCTCGACGGTGAACCGGATCGGCTCGGTCGGGTCGCCCGGGCGCACGAAATAGCCGTGCAGCGAGTGGACCAGCCTGTCCGGGTCGACCGTGCGGCCGGCCGCGACGAGCGCCTGCCCGGCCACCTGGCCGCCGAAGACCCGCTGGGCGCCGGTCTGCGGGCTTTCCCCGACGAAGGTCGCCGCGTCCAGTTGCTTGAGGTCGAGGACCTCGAGCAACTGGTCGACGGCGGCTTGTCCGCTGAGCGGTTGCGTCACAGGCCGGCGGGGTCGGTGAGGTCGCCGAGGCGGTGGACCCGCAGCGTGTTGGTGGAGCCGGGCGCGTTCGGCGGGGAGCCGGCCACGACGACCACGTAGTCGCCGGGACGGGCCAGGCCGAGACCGAGCATCTTCGCGTCGACCTGCCGGAACATGTCGTCGGTGTGCTGCACGAAGTCGGTCAGGAACGTCTCGACACCCCAGCTCAGCGCCAGCTGGTCACGCACCGCGGGAACCGGGGTGAAGGCGAACAGCGGCAGCTCGCAGTGCAGGCGGGCCAGGCGGCGTACGGTGTCGCCGGTCTGCGAGAAGGCGACCAGCGCCTTGGCGCCGATGTTGCGCGCGATCTGCGACGCGGCGACGGTGAGCGCGCCGCCGTGGGTGCGCGGGTCGTGCTGCAGGCGCGGGACCGGGATCGAGCCGGCCTCGGTGGTGCTGACGATCTTGGCCATCGTGCTGACCGTGAGCACCGGGTACTTGCCGACGGAGGTCTCGCCGGACAGCATCACGGCGTCGGTGCCGTCGAGCACGGCGTTCGCGACGTCGGAGGCCTCCGCGCGGGTCGGGCGCGAGTTCTCGATCATCGAGTCGAGCATCTGGGTGGCCACGATGACCGGCTTCGCGTTCTCGCGGCACAGCTGCACGGCACGCTTCTGCACCAGCGGCACCTGGTCGAGCGGGAGCTCGACGCCGAGGTCGCCGCGGGCCACCATGACGCCGTCGAACGCGAGGACGATCGCCTCGAGGTGCTCGACCGCCTCGGGCTTCTCGACCTTGGCGATGACCGGGACGGTGCGGCCCTCCTCGGCCATGATCTCGTGCACGAGCTTGATGTCGTCGGGCGAACGCACGAACGACAGCGCGATCAGGTCGACGCCGAGGCCGAGGGCGAAGCGGAGGTCTTCGGCGTCCTTGTCGCTGAGCGCGGGCACGCTGACGGCGACGTTGGGCAGCGAGACACCCTTGTTGTTGCTGACCGGGCCGCCCTCGACGACCAGGCACCGGATGTCGGTGTGGTTGTCGACCGCGGTGACCTCGACAGCGACCTTGCCGTCGTCGATGAGCAGGCGGTCGCCCGGCTTCACCTCGAGCGGCAGCTTCGTGTAGGTGCAGGACACCCGGTCGGCCGTGCCGAGAATGTCCTCGCTGGTGATGGTGACCAGGTCACCGGTGTTCCAGACGTGCGGCCCGTCGGCGAACTTGCCGAGCCGGATCTTGGGACCCTGCAGGTCGGCGAGGACCGCGACGGCCCGGCCGGCCTGCTCGCTGGAGCTGCGCACGAGGTCGTACACCTTCTGGTGGTCCTCGTGGCTGCCGTGGCTGAAGTTCATGCGGGCCACGTCCATGCCGGCCTCGACCAGACCGAGCATGCGCTCGGGGGAGGCGGTCGCGGGCCCCATCGTGCAGACAATCTTTACGCGGCGTGTCACGGCCATCAGGCTAGTCTCTCTTTCTCATCGGCCTGGCGGCCGACCCCCGTCGTCGGGATGAACTGCGTGTGTCGGGCGACGGCGGGCTGCCTGGGCCGCTCCTGACGACCCGGCGCGCTGCACCGTGCAAACCTGGCGGGCTTCAACGACCGCGGCACCAGCTTATCGGGCCGCCTGCGAGCCCTCGCCGCAACGCCTCCACTCCCCCGTTCGGCCATCGCCGGGCAGCGATGCGAGCACTACAGTCCGTATTGCCGTGTTCCTGCCGAGGAGGAGTGACGTGGGCGATTGGGGTCCGCTGGGCGAGGTGCTGCACCGTGAGGGGTCGGACCGCAACCGCGCCAACGTCAAGGATCTGGTCGCGCACGCGAAGGATCTGCTCAAGCTGGTGCGGGAGACGTTCCCCACCTACACCATGCACGACGAGCAGCACGCCGAGAATGTTATCGCCTTGATGGGCAAGCTCGCCGCGCCCCGGATCGAGCGGATGACCCCGCTGGAGGCGGCCCTGCTGATCCTGGCCGCCTACTTCCACGACGCGGGCATGGCCTATTCGCGAGCGGATCTGGCCGAGATCGTCGAGGGCGACGACTTCCACGCGTTCCTCGACGGCCACGACGACGATCTGCTGCTGACCGCGCGTCACGGTGGCGTGCCGCCCGACCCGGTGGTGCAGCACTACTGCCGCGCCCGCCATGCCGAACGGGTTCGATGGCACCTCGATCGGTGCGACTGGTCGCTGCTCCAGTGGGACGGCGCGCCCATCATCGAGCCCCTGGTGACCATCTGCCGCAGCCACAACGAGGACACCGAGGCGCTGCACGATCCACGCTTCGAGACGGACTTCCACTTCCAGGCCGACCTGCGCTTCTGCGCCGTGCTGCTGCGCCTCGCGGACATCCTCGACCTCGACGACACCCGGGCGCCGCGGGTGATCTACGAGCATCTCGACCTGGTGCGGGACGAATCCGCCGAGGCCCGGACGAGCGACCGGGAATGGTCGAAGCACCTCGTGTCCAAGGGGTTCCGCTTCCCGCCGGAACACTCCCCCCATTACCGGATCAAGTTCATCGCCACACCCGACGACCCCCGCGTCGAGCGTGACCTCAGGGCGTTCCTCGATGTCGTCCGGGCTGAGCTGAGCCGGTGCCGGTCGCTGGCCGACAAGTTCGACAACCGGCGCTGGGCCGGCTTTCCGCTGCCGGCCGAGATCGACGACTCGGCGATCCTGAGCCGTGGCTACGTCTACGGCGACTTCCGGTTCGAGCTCGACCGCGGCGCGATCCTGGAGCTCTTCACGGGCAGCAACCTCTACGACGACCCGTACGCGTTCGTCCGGGAACTGCTGCAGAACGCGCTCGACGCCATCCGGGCGCGGGAAAGTCTCACCGGGTACAGGTCCGCGGGCATCCAGGTGTACTGCCGCGAGGACGCCGACGGGTACCTGTGGGTCCGGGTCGACGACGACGGCATCGGCATGGACCGCGACCGGCTGCAGAACTACTTCCTGCGCGCCGGGAAGTCGTACTACCGCTCCGAGGAATTCGCCGTCGAGCAACTGCGGCGCACGGGGCTCGATCGCCCCCTCGATGTCATCGCCCAGTTCGGCATCGGCGTGCTGGCCTGTTTCATGGCGGGTGACCGGGTCGAGCTGACCAGCCGGCGGCACGTCGCTCCGGGCCGGACCACCAAGGGGGTGCGGCTCTCGATCAGTCAGCGCGACGAGTATTTCGTTCTGCAGGAGTCCGACCGGCCGGGCACCCCGATGCCCGGGCCACCCGGCGCCGAGGCGGCGTTCCTGCGCGAGGCCGGGACACGGATCGCGGTCCGGATCGACCCGAACCGCACCGGCATCGAGGCGGACGAGATGCTCGAGCGCATCAAGAGCTACATATTCGCCCCACCGGTGCCGGTCTTCGTCAACGGGCAGCAGATCGGCGCGGAGACGTCACGGCTGGTGGACGAGCCCACGCTGCCCGCCTTCGAGGTGGCCGAAATCGATCTGGAAGGGCTGGTCTGGGATCAGCCGTCGCTCCCGTGTCTGAACACGATCCGGGCGATCATCGTTCCGATCGACCTCAGCACGGCGGAGATCTCGCCGGACATCAGGGGGAAGGCACTGGCTTACCTCGCGTTTCCGCCGGCCGTGGACGAGCCGGAGGATCCGCTGCCCGGCCTCGCCGCCACCGACCCCGAATTGTCGGCCGCCTTGCGTGGCGCCGTCACCCGAACGCGGATCGCCCTCCATTTCGAGAACTACTCCCGTCGACCGGAGCATGCGGTACGCCTTCGTGTTGACCGTATGTTTCGGAAAGATTCGCTGCGGAGTGCCTACCAGATATTGTCCGGTCGGCGACTTACGGGACCGACGGCGGCCGTCACCGACAGCACCAATTCGGCCGAGTTCCGCAAACACCTCGAGAACACACCGCAGGACTTGATGCAGTTCGTTCGTCTCATCCTCGAAGAGGCCCCGGCCGGTCACCTGTTCGACGAGATCGAAGTCCGATCCTACTTGGAACTGACCCCAGATCGCCTGCCCGCGCCGGATGCCGCTCGAAGGCTCTTCCACGGAGGGTCGACCTGGTCGTACAACGGGATCAAGTTGCCGGTGCGGGACGGCGGCGGGGTCGCCAGTGTCCTCGACTGCAATCACGGCTTCCTGCTGGGGGCGATCAGCCTGTCGGGGGCCATGCGGCCCGAGCTTTCCGTGTCCCGGTCCGAGGTCCGGTCGATCTCGTTCGCCGCGTCCTCCATCCTGCATCTCTCCGTCCGGCGCGCAATGCAGAAGTCGTTGGGGGACAGTGAGTGGGCTACGGCCGCGCTGGATGCGCTCGGGGCACGCGATCTCACCATCTTCGAGATACCGGATCCATGCACAGAAGCAACCGTGGCGGCTGAGTTGAGCAGGCGCGGTGACGCATGGCGATCCGAGCGGGTGATCGAGACCGCAGAGGGCTGGATGAGCATCGATGACCTGTTGGCCTCCGCCGAAACCGGCGCGAGTCCGAGCATCCTGACCGGGGCAGCCTTTGGCTGGACGGATTTCCAGACCTACCTCACGCGTGGTCTCCTGCAACGCTTCACCTCACTCGAATGGACGCCGCCAGCAGACCCGGAATCGAGAGGAGAGCTGCGCTTGATTTCCGCGGGGCCGCCGTCCGGCCCGGAGCGGACGACCGTCTTCCGGCCTCTCTTCGCCGTGCCCTACACCGGCGACGAATCACTGGCCCGCTCCGGCCCGTTCCTCAACCAACGGCACGCCCTGACTCAATGGCTCCTGGGAAACGCGAGTGTGCTCGCGGCCGAATTTCCCGCACCTTTTCAGAAGATTCTGCGCGAGACGGGAAGCTTTCTGGCCGATGTCGAACCGATCAATGCGGCGTTGAGGCGCGTCGCCGACCGGCGTCCGGATATCGCCCCGCCGGCCGAGGCCTACCTCCGGGTTGACGAACAGGGACAGTGGTGGTCGCAATGACGCAGCCCAGTGACATCGATCGGGCGCAGGCCTTCGAGGTGGAGCGGTACAAATACCTGCTTCAGCAGTTGCATGCCGTGAACGAGAACGTGTATCGGTTTTTGGCCATCTATCAGACGTTGGCGACCGCGCTTGTCGGGGCGGCTCTGGCGCTGTTTGTGAAGTATGACGACTGGAAGATCGAGCGGGGCATCGCGCAGATCGGGGTCGTGGCGGTTCTGGCCCTGGTCACGGTGATCGCCGCCTTCACCGTGCTGCTGATCGTGATCGGGGTGCTGACCTGGCTCGACTACCGGCGCGAGGAGTGCGAGTTCACCGAGGACGTCGTACGGAAAGGGTTTCGCAAAGCTCCTGACCCCAGGAACTTCTGGCGGTGGTACGAGACGTACATCGTGCTCTTCATCGTGGGGTCGGTGGGGTTCATGTGGCTGGGCGCGGCCCTCGTCCTGTTGCCGGCGATGTCGTGAGGCCGGGGCACGACTTCATCGGCGTCGGCGTGGGGGCCATGGTCTTCGACGACGACGGGCGGGTTTTCCTCGCGCGAAGAGGGCCGGCGGCACGGAACGAGCGAGGGCTGTGGGAGTTCCCGGGCGGCATGGTCGACTTCGGAGAGACGATGGCGGACGCGGTCAGACGGGAGTTCGCCGAGGAGTACGGGATGACCGTCGAGGTCACGGGGCTCATCGGCGTCTCCGATCACATCCTGCCCGCGGAGGGGCAGCACTGGATCTCACCGAGTTTCACGGCACGTCACATCGAGGGCACGCCGGAGATCAAGGAGCCGTCCAAGTGCACCGAGATCGGCTGGTTCCGGCTGGGTGAGCTGCCGGAACAGCTCACCCAGGCCAGTCGTGACACGTTGCGGAACTACACCCCGATGGGCTGAGACGAGGCCCGTACGGGGGCGGGAAGGTCACCAGCGGCGCCCAGGTAGTCGTGGACGGCGGCGGCCGCGGACCGGCCCTCCGCGATCGCCCACACGATCAGCGAGGCGCCGCGGTGCATGTCGCCGGCCACGAAGACGCCGGGGGCCGACGTCTGCCAGGTGTCGTCCGCGTCGAGGACGCCACGCCGGTTGCGTTCGATGCCGAACTGCTCCAGCAGCGGCTGCTTCTCGGTGCCTTCGAAGCCGATCGCCAGCAGCACCAGATCGGCCGGAAGGTCGCGCTCGGAACCGGGCGCCACGGTGACGGTGCGGACGCCGTTGATGCGCTCCACCGTCACGTCGGCCACCCGTACGGCCTTGACGTTGCCCTGACCGTCGTCGACGAACTCCTGCACGGCGACGCCGAAGACCCGCTCGCCGCCTTCCTCGTGCGCCGGGTAGTTGCGCAGGATGACCGGCCACGTCGGCCACGGGTGCTGCTCGGCCGCCCGGACGGACGGGGGCAGCGGGTACTGGTCGAGCTGGATGACGTTGGCCGCGCCCTGGCGGTGGGCCACGCCGAGGCAGTCCGCGCCGGTGTCGCCGCCGCCGATGATGACCACGTTCTTGCCGGCCGCGTCGATCGGGGTGGTGTCCTGCAGGCCGGCGACGACCCGGTTGGCCGGCACCAGGTGCTCCATCGCCAGGTGCACGCCGTTGAGCGAGCGGCCGGGCGTCTCGTGCGTGTCGCGGCCGGCCAACGCGCCCGCCGCGAGCAGCACGGCGTCGAACCGGTCGCGCAGGTCGTCGGCGGTCACGTCGACACCGACCTCGACACCGGTCTCGAAGACGACGCCCTCGGCGGCCATCTGGGCCAGCCTCGCGTCCACCACGCTCTTCTCGATCTTGAAGTCGGGAATGCCGTAGCGCAGCAGGCCGCCGATCCGGTCGTCGCGCTCGTAGACGGTCACCGCGTGCCCGGCCCGCGCCAGCTGCTGGGCCGCCGCCAGACCGGCCGGGCCCGAGCCGACCACGGCCACCTTTTTGCCGGTCGCCACCGGGGCCGGCTGCGGCCGCACGTATCCGAGGTCGAACGCGTGGTTGGCGATCTCGACCTCGACCTGCTTGATGGTGACCGGGTCGTCGGCGATGCCGAGAACGCAGGCCGCCTCGCAGGGCGCCGGGCAGAGCCGGCCGGTGAACTCGGGGAAGTTGTTGGTGGCGTGCAGCGACTCGGCCGCCGCCTCCCAGGCCCCCGTACGCACCAGGTCGTTCCAGTCCGGGATGCGGTTGCCCAGCGGGCAGCCCTCGTGGCAGAACGGGATGCCGCAGTCCATGCAGCGCGTGGCCTGGTCGCGGATCAGCTCCTCACCGGCGGGCGGATAGACCTCCCGCCAGTCGCGGATGCGGACCGGCACCGGGCGGCGCTTGGGCAGCTGCCGCTCGTAGCGAAGAAAACCGTTCGGATCAGGCACGCTTGACCCCCATGACCGCCTCGTCGACGTTGCGACCGGCTGCTTCGGCGGTCCTGATCAGTTCCATCACGCGCTTGTAGTCGCGCGGCACCACCGCGGTGAACCGCTCGACGGCCGCGGACCAGTCCTTGAGCAGCCGCTCGGCGACCCCCGACCCGGTTTCGGTCGCGTGCTTCTCGACGAGGGCGCGCAGGGTTTCCCGCTCCTCCTCGGTGAGCGGGGCCAGGTCGACCAGCTCGGGATTGATCCGGGTCGGCGCGAGGTCGAGCACGAACGCCTTGCCGCCACTCATGCCGGCCGCGAAGTTGCGCCCGGTCGGGCCGAGCACGACCACCGTGCCGCCCGTCATGTACTCGCAGCCGTGGTCGCCGACGCCCTCGACGACGGCCTGGCCGCCCGAGTTGCGTACGGCGAACCGCTCGCCGGCGCGGCCCCGGAGGAACAGCTCACCGGCGGTCGCCCCGTACAGGATGGTGTTGCCCGCGATGATGTTGTCCTCGGCGACGAACGGCGCGTTCTCGTCGGGGCGCACCACGACCCGGCCGCCGGACAGGCCCTTGGCCACGTAGTCGTTGGTGTCGCCGATCAGCCGCAGGGTCACGCCCTTGGGCAGGAACGCGCCGAACGACTGCCCGCCCGTGCCGCGCAGCGTGAACGCGATGGTGTCGTCGGGCAGCCCGGCGCCGCCGTACCGGCGGGTCACCTCGCCGCCGAGCATCGCGCCGACGCTGCGGTTGTCGTTGCGGATGGCGACCTCGGCGTGCACCGGACGGCCGTCGGTCAGCGCCGGGGCGGCCAGCTCGAGGAGCTTGTTGTCGAGCGCCTTCTCCAGCTCGTGGTCCTGCTTGACGATGCCGCGGCGGGCCGCGCCCTCGGGCAGCTCGGGCACGAACAGGATCGGCGACAGGTCGAGACCCTTGGCCTTCCAGTGGTCGACGGCGGGACGCACGTCGAGCACCTCGGCGTGCCCGATGGCCTCGTCGATGCTGCGGAAGCCCAGCTCGGCCAGGTATTCCCGGACCTCCTCGGCGAGGAACAGGAAGAAGTTCTCGACGAACTCGGGCTTGCCGGTGAAGCGCTCACGCAGCACCGGGTTCTGCGTGGCGATGCCGACCGGGCAGGTGTCGAGGTGGCAGACCCGCATCATGATGCAGCCGCTGACGATCAGCGGGGCGGTCGCGAACCCGAACTCCTCGGCGCCCAGCAGGGCCGCCACCACGACGTCACGGCCGGTCTTGAGCTGGCCGTCGACCTGCACGGTGACCCGGTCGCGGAGCTTGTTGAGCAGCAGCGTCTGCTGGGCCTCGGCCAGCCCCAGCTCCCACGGGGAGCCGGCGTGCTTGAGCGAGTTCAGCGGGGACGCGCCGGTGCCGCCGTCGTGCCCCGAGATCAGGATGACGTCGGCCTTGAGCTTGGCCACGCCGGCGGCGACCGTGCCGACGCCGATCTCGCTGACCAGCTTCACGTGCACCCGCGACTGCGGGTTGACGTTCTTGAGGTCGTGGACGAGCTGCGCCAGGTCCTCGATGGAGTAGATGTCGTGGTGCGGCGGCGGCGAGATGAGGCCGACGCCCGGGGTGGCATGCCGGGTCTTGGCGATCCACGGCCACACCTTGTTGCCGGGCAGCTGCCCGCCCTCGCCGGGCTTCGCGCCCTGCGCCATCTTGATCTGCAGGTCGTCCGCGTTGACCAGGTATTCGCTGGTCACGCCGAACCGGCCGGACGCGATCTGCTTGACCGCGGAACGCCGCTCGGGGTCGTGGAGGCGCTCGACGTCCTCGCCGCCCTCGCCGGTGTTGGACTTGCCGCCGAGGCGGTTCATCGCGATGGCGAGGGTCTCGTGCGACTCCGCCGAGATCGACCCGTACGACATGGCGCCGGTGGCGAAGCGCTTCACGATCGCGGACGCGGGCTCGACCTCGTCGATCGAAATCGGTGAGCGGCCCGGCTTGAACTCGAACAGCCCGCGCAGCGATCCCGCCTCGGCGGCCAGGCCGTCCACTTTCGACGTGTACTTGCGGAAGACGTCGTACTGCTTCGAACGCGTCGCGTGCTGCAGCAGGAACACCGTCTCGGGGTTGAAGAGGTGGATCTCCCCCTCGCGGCGCCACTGGTACTCGCCGCCGACCTCGAGCCGCCGGTGGGTGCGTTCGGCCGGGTTGGCCGGGTACGCCTTCTCGTGCCGCGCCTTCACCTCGGCGTGGATGTCGGCCAGCCCGGAGCCGCCGATCCGGCCCTTGGTGCCGGCGAAGTAGCGCTGCAGCAGACGGTTGTCGAGACCGACGGCCTCGAAGACCTGCGCGCCGCAGTACGACGACACCGTCGAGATGCCCATCTTGGACATGATCTTGAGGACGCCCTTGCCGAGCGCCTTCACGTAGTTGCGGACCGCCGCCTTGGGGTCGAGCCCGGCCAGCGGACCCGTCGCGATCAGGTCGTCGACCGACTCGAAGGCCAGATACGGGTTGACCGCGGCGGCGCCGTAGCCGATCAGCACGGCGGCGTGGTGCACCTCGCGGCAGTCGCCCGACTCGACGACCAGCGCGACCTGGGTGCGGGTCTGCTCGCGTACGAGGTGCTGGTGGACCGCGGCGGTGAGCAGCAGCGACGGGATCGGGGCGAGGTCGGCGTTGGAGTCGCGGTCGCTCAGCACCAGGATGCGGACGCCGTCCTCGATCGCCTCGGAGACGTGCCGGCAGATCTGGGTCAGGCGGGCCTTGATGCCGGCCGCGCCGTCGCGCAGGGGGTAGAGCCCGGAGACGCGTACGGCCTTGAAGCCGGGCAGGTCGCCGTCGTCGTCGATGGAGAGCAGCTTGGCCAGCTCGTCGTTGTCGATCACCGGGTACGGCAGGACGATCTGACGGCAGGAGGCCGGGCTCGGGTCGAGCAGGTTGGCCTCGGGGCCGATCGTGGTCGACAGGCTGGTCACCAGCTCCTCACGGATGGCGTCCAGCGGCGGGTTGGTGACCTGGGCGAACAGCTGGTGGAAGTAGTCGAACAGCAGCCGCGGGCGGGTCGACAGCGGCGAGATCGGCGTGTCGGTGCCCATCGATCCGAGCGGCTCCGCGCCCGTACGGGCCATCGGCGCAATGAGGATCTTGAGCTCTTCCTCGGTGTAGCCGAACACCTGCTGACGGCGGGTGACCGAGTCGTGCGTGTAGATGACGTGCTCGCGCGGGGGCAGGTCGTCGAGGTGGATCAGGCCGGCGTGCAGCCACTCGTCGTACGGCTGGGCGGCGGCCAGCTCGGCCTTGATCTCGTCGTCGTGCACGATGCGGCCCGCGGTCGTGTCGACCAGGAACATCTTGCCCGGCTGAAGGCGGCCCTTGGCGACCACGGTGGCCGGGTCGATGTCGAGCACGCCGGCCTCGGAGCCCAGCACGACCAGGCCGTCCGACGTGTGCCACCAGCGGCCGGGGCGCAGGCCGTTGCGGTCGAGCACGGCGCCGATGATCTCGCCGTCGGTGAACGCGACGCTGGCCGGGCCGTCCCACGGCTCCATCAGGCTGGCGTGGAAGCGGTAGAACGCCCGCCGCTTCGGCTCCATGCCGGGGTCGTTCTCCCACGCCTCGGGGATCATCATCAGCATGGCGTGCGGCAGGCTGCGCCCGGACAGGTGCAGCAGCTCGAGCACCTCGTCGAAGCTGGCCGAGTCGGACGCCTCGGGCGAGTTGATCGGGAACAGGCGCTTGAGGTTGCCCGGCAGCACCTTCGACTGCAGCAGCGCCTCGCGGGCCGCCATCCAGTTCTTGTTGCCGCGGATGGTGTTGATCTCGCCGTTGTGGGCGATGAACCTGTACGGGTGGGCCAGCTCCCACGCCGGGAACGTGTTGGTGGCGAACCGCGAGTGCACGAGCGCGATCGCGCTGGACACCCGCTCGTCGACCAGGTCGGGGAAGAACGCCGGCAGCTGGTCGGGCGTGAGCATGCCCTTGTAGGTGATCGTGCGCGAGGACAGCGACGGGAAGTAGATGCCCACGCCACGCTGTGACGACTCGCGCTCGGCCTGCTTGCGGATCGTGAACGCCACCCGGTCGAGCTCGATGCCGCTCAGCTGCTCGCCGGCCGGGCCGGCGGGCGTGTCGGTGAGACGGTGCGCGGCCAGGAACACCTGGACGATCGCGGGCCGGGCGTCCTCGGCGGTCTGGCCGAGACCCTCCGGCTGCACCGGGACGTCCCGCCAGCCGAGGATGTCGCCGCCCTCGACCAGGGCGTACTTCTCGAAAACCTTGATCGCGCGGGCGCGCTCGCCGGCGTCGACCGGAACGAAGGCCAGGCCGGTGACGTAGTGACCCGCGGCGGGCAGCTCGAAGCCGGCCACCTCGCGGTAGAACGCGTCCGGAACCTGGATCATGATGCCGGCGCCGTCGCCGGTGTTGTACTCGGCGCCACGCGCGCCCCGGTGGTCGAGCCGGATCAGCGCCGAAAGACCCTTGGCGACCACATCATGCGAACGCCGCCCGAACAGGTCGGCCACGAAGGCCACACCGCAGGCGTCGCGCTCCTGAGCGGGGTCGTAAAGCCCCTGGGGGTGCGGAAAAGCCACCGGGCCTCCTGTCGTCACTGGTGTTTCGTATCAAGGTCGGGACGACGTCGGCCCTGCAAAGTCTCTAGAGTCTACGTGAAGGGGTGCCGATCTCCGCCAGTTCGGATGGATCACACTTCCGGCGGGACCAGTCCCCGTCCCGGCATGAACGGGTAGCCGAACATCCGCTTGGGTTGGGTAGTCTCGCGCGGTGGCGCAACAGGATACCGACGTCTTCGTCAGGCTCGAGCGGTTTTACGACGCCCTGCCCCGACCCTACGCACGAGCCGAGGAGTTCGGCGGGCTGGTGCTGTTCGTCCGCGAGGGCGAAGGCTGGCCCTACTATGCCCGGCCCCGCCGAGGAGCCGGCACACCCTCCGCGGCCGATATTACTGCCGTCCGGCAGAGACAACGAGAGCTGGGCCTGCCCGAGGCCTTCGAGTGGGTGCACGAGACCACTCCCGACCTGCTCGCCGTGGCCCGCTCGGCAGGGCTGGACGTGCTGCTCGCGCCGCTGCTCGTGCTCGACCCGGCCGCCCTCGTGCCCGACCTGCCGGTGGCCGGCGGCACCATCCGCTTCCTCGAACCCGATGCGGAGAGTTTCCCCGCCGAGCTGGCCGCCTCGCGTGCCGTGGCCCAGCTCGGTTTCGGCGCGCCCGCCGCGCCGCCGTCGCCGCTGACGGGCAAGCTGGTGGCCGCCCCGGCCGGCCCCGCCGAACGGGACGCCGCCACCGGCGCGCTCAGCAAGGCCCTCGTGGCCGGCCAGCAGGAACGCAGCGCCTCCGGTGACTACCGCACCGCCGTGGTCGACTCCCCCGAGGGCCTGCTCGCCACCGGCGCCTTCATGCGCTCGGGTGAGGTGGCCGAGATCGCCGGGGTCGCCACCCTGCCGTCGGCCCGCCGCCGGGGGTACGCCTCTCAGCTCACCGCCACGCTGGCCCGCCGTGCGCTCGACGACGGGGTCACCCTGGTGTTCCTGTCGGCCGGTGACGACGACGTCGCTCGCCTCTACACCAAGGTCGGCTTCCGCCGGATCGGCACGGCCTGCATCGCCGAGCCCGCGGCGGCGCCCCTCTGAACCGGACCCGCTCGGGGACGCCCCCTCTGAGACCCGCCCAGGGACGCCCGCCTGAGACCCGTTCGGGGGCGCCGCTTCGTGGCAGAACCACACGGAGGCGCTGCTTCGGAGCCGACCCGCTCCGAGGGTGTGCCGCTCCGGAGCAAGCCGCTCGGGGTGCCGCTACTCGGGCGGGGTCCATTCGGGAGCGGGGGCTCCCAGCAGGCGCGGGCGCATGTGGCTGAGGGCGGCGTCCCGGGCGCGCAGGGCCAGGCGCCCACGGGCCTGCACCACGGCCGACATGCGCCGGGTCTGCCGTACGACGCTGGTGGTCCGCGGCCGCCGCAACCGTCCGTACTCCTCGATCGCGGCGGTCAGCCCCGCACCGGGCGCGGCCCCGGCCACCAGCGAGCGCAGGGTCGCGGCGTCCTCGAAGGCCAGGCACGCGCCCTGCCCCAGGTGGTGCGGCATCGCGTGGGCCGCGTCGCCGAGCAGCACGACGCCGCCCGGGCCGGAGGGGAACCCGTACGAGCGGGGCAGGGGTCGCAGCTCGCGAACCTCCTGCGGCACCAGGTCGTCGGCGTGGGTCGCGGCCAGCAGCTCCCCCACCGGCGCGTGCCACTCGGCGAACCAGCGCCGCAGCAGGGCCAGCTGGGTGGCGGGCGGCTCGGGGCGGGGCGCGCCGGCCGCGGTGACGACCCAGTAGACGCCGCCCCGGCCCGCGGCGCGCTCGCCCAGCGGGATCGACACGAAGCGGTAGCCGGCGCCCAGCGTCTCGCCCCCGGCCGCGTGCTCGGGCGGCAGCTCGGGCAGCCGGTAGGACGGGATCACGGCCTGCCACGCGGCGAAACCGGACCCGACGGCGGCCGACTCGGGGGCGAGCGCCCGCCGGACGGTGCTGTCGATGCCGTCGGCCGCCACTATCAGGTCGGCCTCGATCTCGGTGCGGCCGTCGCTCACCGCGGGGCGCTGCCGCCGTCCCGTACGGATCGTGGTGACACCGAAGCCCGTGCGGACCTGCACGTTGTCGCCCAGCCCGGCGACCAGCGCGTCGTAAAGGTCCTCGAGGTGCACCGCGGCCGGTCCCGAGCCCGCGCGAGCGCCGCGTGGGGCGACCAGCCACTGCCCGTCCGGGCGGCGCACCCCGCCGTCGGGCAGCGGGGCCGCGATCGCCGACCAGCCGCCCTCGGGGTCGATCGACTCGAGGGCGCGCCGGCCGTTGGGCCACAGCACCAGGGCCGTGGGCGGGGCGGTGATCCGCTCGCCGCGTTCGAGCAGCACGACCTGCCAGCCGCCGCGGGCCAGACCGCCGGCGGTGGCCAGCCCGGCCATGCCCGCGCCCACCACCACGGCGGTGCGCACTAGCGTTCGTCTTTACGGGACTCTTGCTCGACGTCGCCGCCGGGAACGGTGTCCCGTCCGGCGCCGGCGGCCGCGCCCGTGGCCAGCACGGCTTCCTCGACCCCGGCCGGTCCGGCGGGATCCCGTTCGACCGGGTGCCCGCCGGCGGCGATCTCCTCCGCCATGTCCTGCGGGGTGTCGGGCGGCAGGACCCCCGTACGGCGATAGGCCTGGAATCTTGCTTCGCTGACGACCTGATAACCCTTGGGTGGCGCGTCGCGCGCGTCCGCCGGGCCGGACACGTCGACCTGCGAGACGTCGCTCGCGGCGGAGGGCTCAGGCGCGGTTTCGGGGGCGTCGTCGGGAACCACGTAGGCCCGCGGACCGCGGACGAGCAGGAAGTAGATGAGCGCGCCGAGGAAGACGACGATCGAGGTGAACACGTTGATCCTGATGCCCAGCAGGTGGTTGGCCTCGTCGACCCGCAGCATCTCGATCCAGCCCCGGCCCAGCGTGTACGCCATCACGTAGAGCGCGAAGGCCCGGCCACGGCCGAACTTGAACTTGCGGTCGGCCAGCCACACCAGCAGCGCGACACCGAGGTTCCAGAGCAGCTCGTAGAGGAACGTGGGGTGGTAGAGGTCGGGCAGCGTGACCGCCTGCCCGTCGATCACCGTGGCGTGCCCGGGGTTCGACCTGTCCATGTCGTGGACCTCGAGGCCCCACGGCAGCGTGGTCTCCTTGCCGTACAGCTCGTTGTTGAACCAGTTGCCGAGCCGGCCCAGCGCCTGACCGACCGGCAGGCCGGGGGCGAGCGAGTCGGCCACCACGCCGAACGGCAGGCCGAGCTGGCGGGCGCCGAGCCAGGCGCCGACCGCCCCGCCGAGCACCGCGCCCCAGATGCCGAGGCCGCCCTCCCAGATGTAGAAGGCGCGGATCGGGTCACCGCCGGCGCCGAAGTAGTCCTGCGGCGAGGTGATCAGGTGGTAGAGCCGCGCGCCGACGATGCCGAACGGCACCGCCCACACCGCGATGTCGAGCGAGGCCCAGCGGGCCGCACCCCGGCTGCGCAGCCGATATTCCATGATCAGGCAGGACGCGACGATGCCCAGGACGATGCAGATCGCATACGCCCGCACGGGCAGGCCGAGCACGTGCCAGACAGATGTTGTCGGACTCGGGATCGCGGCGTAGTTCACGGGTGCACACGCTACCGGGTTACCTGGTCAGGTCATGCACGCCCCGGGCGTAACATCCCGGCGTCATTTCGCCGGGTTTCGCACGCCCTCGGCGAGCTCGGAGCTGAGGGCCCGCAGCCGGGACAGGCCGGTGGCCTTGTCGGGGGCGTCGAGCACGCAGCGGATGAGCGCGCTGCCCACGATCACCCCGTCGGCGAACCCGGCGACCTCGGCCGCCTGCGCCCCGTTGCCGACACCCAGGCCCACGCCGACCGGCATGCCCGGGTTGGCGTGCCGGACCCGTTCGACCAGCTCGGGGGCCTGAGACGACACCGCCGTACGGGCTCCGGTGACGCCCATGAGAGCGGTGGCGTAGACGAAGCCGCGGCACTGGGCGACCGTCATCGCGATCCGCTCGTCGGTCGAGGACGGCGAGACCAGGAACGTACGGTCGATGCGGTGCTCGTCGGCGGCGGCGATCCACTCGCCGGCCTCGTCCGGGATCAGGTCGGGCGTGATCATGCCGGTGGCGCCGGCCGCGGCCAGGTCACGGGCGAACGCGTTGACCCCGTACTTCTCGATGGGGTTCCAGTACGTCATCAGCACGACCGGGGCGCCGGCGTTCGACACCGCCTCGATGATCTTCAGCGTGTCGCGGGTGCGGACGCCGCGGGCGAGCGCGATGTCGCTGGCCCTCTGGATGACCGGGCCGTCCATGACCGGGTCGGAGTAGGGCAGCTCGACCTCGATCACGTCGCAGCCGGCCTGATGCATGGCGAGCATCGAGGCGATGCTGTCCTCGACGGTCGGGAAGCCGGCCGGCATGCAGCCGATCAGCAAGGCCCTGTTCTCGGCCCGAGCCTTGTGGAAGATCTCGGCGATGCTCACGCTGAGCCGCCCCTCTCGTGCCGGCCCGGCCCCGCGGACGCTTCGCTGACTCCGGCGCGGGCCATCACGAGTTCTCCCCCGGCACCAGAGTCTCAACGGGGTCGAGGATGCCGAAGTACGCGCCGGCGGTGTGCACGTCCTTGTCGCCGCGGCCGGACAGGTTGACCAGGATGGTCGGCGTACGGCCCAGTTCCTCGCGCAGCAGCGGCGCGATCCGGGCGGCGCCCGCCAGCGCGTGGGCGCTCTCGATGGCCGGGATGATGCCCTCCGTACGGCACAGCAGCTGGAACGCGGCCATCGCCTCGGCGTCGGTGACCGGCTCGTACTCGGCGCGCCCGGTGTCGTGCAGCCAGGCGTGCTCGGGCCCGACACCCGGGTAGTCGAGGCCGGCCGAGATCGAGTGCGACTCGACGGTCTGCCCGTCGGAGTCCTGCAACACGTACGTCCGGGCGCCGTGCAGCACACCCGCCGAGCCACCGGTGATCGACGCCGCGTGCCGTCCGGTCGCCACGCCGTCGCCGCCCGCCTCGAAGCCGTAGAGCTGGACGTCCTCGTCGGGCACGAACGCGTGGAAGATGCCGATCGCGTTGGAGCCGCCGCCGACACAGGCCGCCACCGCGTCGGGCAGCCGCCCGATCTGGTCGAGGCACTGGCGGCGGGCCTCGATGCCGATGCCGCCCACGAAGTCGCGCACGATCTCGGGGAACGGGTGCGGGCCGGCCGCCGTGCCGAGCAGGTAGTGCGTGGTGTCGACGCTGGCCACCCAGTCGCGCAACGCCTCGTTGAGAGCGTCCTTGAGCGTACGGGAGCCGTTGGTGACCGGGACGACAGTGGCGCCGAGCATGCGCATGCGGGCCACGTTGAGCGCCTGCCGCTCGGTGTCGGTCTCGCCCATGTAGACGACGCATTCGAGGTCGAGCAGGGCGGCCGCGGTCGCGCTGGCCACGCCGTGCTGCCCGGCGCCGGTCTCGGCGATCACCCGGGGCTTGCCCATGCGCTTCGCGAGCAGGGCCTGGCCCAGCACGTTGCGCACCTTGTGGGCGCCCGTGTGGTTCAGGTCCTCACGCTTGAGCAGGATCTCGGCGCCCAGCTTTTCCGAGAGCCTCTCGGCCCGGTAGAGCAGGGACGGCGTACCGGCGTAATTGACCAGCAAATTGCGGAACTCGGCCTGAAATTCCGGATCCGTCTTGGCCGTCCGATATGCGGCGTCGAGCTCGTCGAGGGCCCGGACGAGGGCCTCGGGGACGAACCGGCCGCCGTACCGCCCGAAATGTCCGGACAGATCGGGCAGCACCGGCGCGCTCATCGGACCGGCCTCGGGGTCGCCGGGTGGTTGCCCGCGTTGACCAGCTCGGCCACCGCGTCGCGCGGCGACTTCTGCGTCACCAGGCCCTCACCCACCAGCACGGCGTCAGCGCCGGCCGACGCGTACCGGATCAGGTCGTGCGGCCCGCGCACCCCCGACTCGGCGATCTTCACCACGTTGTTGGGCAGGCCGGGCGCGATGCGCTCGAAGACCGACCGGTCGACCTCGAGAGTGCGCAGGTCACGGGCGTTGACCCCGATGACCTTGGCGTTCGCCTCGAGAGCGCGGTCCGCCTCCTCCTCGTTGTGCACCTCGACGAGCGCGGTCATGCCGAGCGACTCGATGCGCTCCAGCAGGCCCATGAGCACGTTCTGCTCCAGCGCCGCCACGATCAGGAGCACCAGGTCGGCGCCGTGGGCCCGGGCCTCGTGCACCTGATAGCTCGAGACCACGAAATCCTTGCGCAGCACCGGGACCTGCACCGAGGCACGGACCGCCCGCAGGTCGTCGAGCGACCCGCCGAACCACCGGCCCTCGGTGAGCACGCTGATCGCCCGGGCGCCGCCCGCCGCGTACTCCCCCGCCAACTCGGCCGGGTCGGGGATGTCGGCCAGCGCGCCCTTCGACGGCGACGACCGCTTCACCTCAGCGATCACCGCCACGCCGGGCTTACGCAACGCCGCATAGGCGTCGATGGCCGGCGGCGCCGCCGCGGCCGCCTCCCGAACCTGCTCCAACGGCACCTGCGCCTGCCGGGCTGCCACGTCCTCGCGCACTCCGGCGAGGATCTCCTCCAGCACGTTCTGCGGTCCGCCAGAACCCGCTTCCGCCTGCTGATCGGATGTCACGACACGACTCCCCTCTCCGGGTGTCCTCCGCCCGATGCTAGGAGGTCGCGGTCGTGCCGGGCCGCCCGGGGTATGGCGCGCCTCACCAAGCGGGCTGGGGCATAATGCGGCCTGCTCGGGCGCGATCTGTCACTTCGGTCACAGCGCCACCGCGCTCTCCGGCCCCCTGCGCTGGGACACCTCATCTGATCGGTGGATACGACGGCGCTTTGACACGAGCGTCACGCACCGGAAATAGGGTCCAGCCATGCTGAGTCCGAGGCAGACTGGTTCGGGCGCCGCCAAGCGTCCACCAGACCGAGCGATCGATGTGGAGATTCCCGTGGCCGCCATCCGGACCGCTCAGCCGGACAATTCCACCGGCTTCGCCAACGCTTCCCGCGCCCTCGTCGCCGCGGCCGCCGACCTTGTGCTCGGCGTCCAGCGCCGCGTCGTCGGCGACGCCAACATCCGCACGGCCCGCGACAACGCCTGGGCCGCCACGCTGGAGGACCGCGCCCGCAACGAGGCCCGGGCCGAGCTCACCCGCGAGGTGGCCGCGCTGGTCGCCCGCCACCCGTCGCGCCGCGCTCTCGCCAAGACCCGATAAGACCCTTCCCGTCGTACGCGGCGTGGCCGCCGGACAACCGCGCGGCCATCGCCCGGCCTTTGCCCACCGCCGCGCTCACCGCTCGCGAGCCGCGGGGGTCGGCCACCGCCCGGCCTTTGCCCACCCGCCGCGCTCACCACTTCGCGAGCCGCGGGGGTCGGCCACCGCCCGGCCTTTGCCCACCCGCCGCGCTCACCACTTCGCGAGCCGCGGGGGTCGGCCACCGCCCGCCCTTTGCCCACCCGTGCGCGCCGCTTCTTGATCCGTAACGGGTTGGGCGCTGCCGGCCGGGCGGCCTCACACCGTCGGGTCGTCACCCCGGTCGAGTGAGTCCCAGGCGGTGCGGCTGTCGATGGGCCGGTTCGCATCGGCCGGTGGGGTTCGCGTCGTCGGTTTTCGCTCGTATCGGGCGGACATTCGCGGCCATTGGTGGCCGAACCGGGCCGCCGTCAGCCCGCCCAGCGCGACGATCACCCCGCCGATGACGCAGACGATCGGCCAGAGCGTGCCGCCCGCTCCCGCGTCGCCGGTGTCGAGGCCGGCCCGGCCGGCGATGGCGCTGACGGCCACTCCGACGCCGGCCAGGGTGAGCAGAACGCCGAGCGCACGCCGCAACCGGCCGTACGTGGCCAGCAGCGCGCCCGCCCCGGCGAGCCCGACCAGGGCCAGGCCGATCACCCACGGGGCGACATCCACGCCGGCCCGCGACACCCGTAAGTCCGACATTTCCGGTCGGGGGGTGACTTCTACCGACCAGGGGCGCGTTGCGCCGTAGGCAGCGATTCCCGCCCCGGCCAAGCACGCCGCCAGCGCCAGCAGATACGTCCGCCGGTTCGCCCTGTCCTGGTTGCTGCCCTCGGCCCCGTCACGGCCCGCCTCGTCGCGCCCGGTCTCGTCGGCGTCGCTCCGCCCGGCATCGACCCCGCTGTAACTGGCGTCGTCGGCCTCGGCGCTGTGCCCGGCGTCGCCGCCCCCGCCGCCGCGCCCGACGTCGCCGTCCCCGCCGCCGCGCCCGACGTCGCCGTCCCCGCCGCCGCGCCCGGCGTCATCGACTTCGCTGCGGAAGGCGTCGTCGCCACGTGCGGCGTCGTCGTCCGCCACGCCGCGTCCGCCGTCGCCCACGCCGCTGCGGCTGGGGGTCTTGCCGCCCGTACGGCTGTGGTCGGGTCCGGTCATCGGGCTGCGCGCAGGGTTTCGGCCGAGGCGATGGCGGCCAGCACCGCGGCGGCCTTGTTGCGGGTTTCCTGCTCCTCGGATGCCGGGTCGGAGTCGGCGACGATGCCCGCCCCGGCGCCCACGTAGGCCACGCCGTCCTTGATCAAGGCGGTGCGGATGGCGATGGCCATGTCCATGTCGCCGGCGAAACCGAAATAGCCCACGGTTCCGCCGTACAGGCCGCGGCGGGTCGGCTCCAGCGACTCGATGATCTCCATGGCGCGTACCTTGGGCGCCCCGGACAACGTGCCCGCCGGGAACGTCGCGGCCAGCGCGTCGAAGGCCGACCGGTCGTCACGCAGTTCGCCGACGACCGTCGACACGATGTGCATGACGTGGCTGTACCGCTCGATACGCGCGAACTCCGGCACCTCGACCGAACCCGCCCGGCAGACCCGGCCCAGGTCGTTGCGGCCCAGGTCGACCAGCATCACATGCTCGGCGCGTTCCTTGGGGTCGGCCAGCAGCTCCGCCGCCAGCGCGTTGTCCTGCTCGGGCGTCGCGCCCCTCCACCGCGTACCGGCAATGGGGTGAAGAAGGGCGCGGCGGGCGCCTTCCTCATCGGCGCTGACCTTCAGATGCGCCTCGGGCGAGGATCCGACGATGTCGAAATCGTCGAACCGCAGCAGATACATGTACGGGCTCGGGTTGGTCGCGCGCAGCACCCGATAGACGTCGAGCGGGTCGGCGTCGGTCGGCCGCTCGAACCGCTGCGCCACCACGATCTGGAAGCACTCGCCGGCCCGGATCGCCTCCTTGGCCTCCTCGACCGCCTTCTGATACTCCCCCGGAGCCGTGCGGCTGACCGGTTCGCCGGCGGGCCGGCGCTCCACCGTGGAGATCATCGGCGGGGTGGGCCGGGACAGCGCGGTCGTCATGGCGTCGAGCCGGCCGACAGCGTTGTGATAGGCCGCCCGCCGGGCCTGATCGTCGGCGTCGTCAGCGAGAACGGCGTTGGCGACCAGGATGGCCGAACCGTCGTAGTGGTCGAGCACCACGAGGTCGGTCGCCAGCATCATCCCCAGCTCGGGCAGCGCCAGGTCGTCACCGGCCGACGAGGGCAGGCGTTCGAAACGGCGTACGAGGTCGTAACTCAGGTAGCCCACCATGCCGCCGGTCAGCGGGGGCAGGTCGCCGGGATCGGGACCGTCGGCGAGCGCGGCCACCGTCTCGCGCAACGCCACCACCGGGTCACCGGCGAGCGGCACACCGGCCGGCGGCGCGCCCAGCCAGTGGGCCTCGCCGTCGCGCTCGACCAGAGTGGCCGCGCTGCGCACGCCGACGAACGAATAGCGCGACCAAGCCGCGCCGGACGGACCGGCGCCCTGCTCGGCCGACTCGAGCAGGAAGGTGCCCGGGCCGCCGGCCAGCTTGGTGTAGACACCGACCGGGGTCTCGCCGTCGGCCAGCAACCGCCGGGTGACCGGCACGACCCGCCGGCGCTGCCGCAGGAAGCCCGCCTCGTCGGGGGACACGGTTCCGCTGGTCACTGCCCCGCCACCTCCGCCACGCCCGACCGGGCGATCGTGCTCGCTTCGCCGTTCGTGCTCGCTTCGCCGGACGCGCCCCTCGCGCCACGCAGGCTTGCTCCGCCGGGCGCGGTCGTTGCTCCGCCGGGCGCGGTCGTTGCTCCGCCGGGCGCGGTCGTTGCTCCGCCGGGCGCGGTCGCTGCTTCGCCGGGCATGGTCGTTACTTCACCGGACGTGGTCGCTGCTTCGCCGGACGTGGTCGTCGCTTCGCCGGACGTGGTCGCTGCTCCGCCGGGCACGGTCGTCGCTTCGCCGGACGCGGTCGTCGCTTCGCCGGACGCGGTCGCGGCTTCGCCGGACGTGGTCGTCAACGGCAGTTCGTCGAAGAAGCAGCTGTGCGCGCCGGTGTGGCAGGCCGCGCCGACCTGGTCGACGGTCACGAGAAGGGCGTCGCCGTCACAGTCGAGGGCGACGCTGTGCACGTACTGGAAATGGCCGGAGGTCGCGCCCTTCACCCAGTACTCCCGGCGGCTGCGGGACCAGTACGTCGCCCGCCCGGTCGTCAGCGTGCGACGCAGCGCCTCGTCGTCCATCCAGGCCAGCATGAGGACATCTCCGCTGCCGTGCTCCTGCACGATCGCCGCCACCAGGCCGTCGGAGGTGCGCTTGAGCCGCTCGGCAATCGCCGGATCCAGGTCGGTCTTCACTACCACGCGACGATTCTCCCCCATCCACCGCTCGCGACCGTTGGCCGCCCGACACCCGCTCGCGCCGGCCACAGCCCCACTCCCCCACCCCACCCAACCGGGGGCGGGCCCAGACCTTAAACCTTGATCGCGTTCCGGGCCGGAGTTGTCCACAGGCGACCGTCGGTCACTGAGAGAAACCGCCCGATCACTTCTAACAAGTAGGGAACGCCGGCGAGGCTCGTGTCCCGCCTGCTGTGGAAGTAGGTGAATACCGCCCGGGCGCCGGCCCGGCCGGATCGAGGGTGAGGGCGCCGGGAGTTGTCCACAGGTGGGCGATACGGGGTTGCGAAATCACGTCGAGCGGGGCCGGGACGAGGCCGTCCGGGGCCAGGCCGACGCGGCCCACGATCCGGGCACGGGGGATGCCTCTTGCACCGCGGGACGGTACCGTCGTCGTGCGTTGCACCCAGTCAGGGGTGTTTGCAGCCGCCTCCCCAGAGGGTTACCGCAGCTCAAGTCCGCGGGTGGCGTAACCGGAGCGACGGGAGTCTCAAACCGATGGAGCCGACGTCCAACCCCGACAACAGTCGGCCGTCGCGTGGGCTGGCCCGATTCTGGCCGGTTCATCGCGACGCCGAGGACGAGGGTGTCGCGCCCGATTCGCCGGGGATGCCGGGCACACTTTCGGGTGAAACCGAGATGGTTCCGCTGGGATCGCGCCGGTCGGTGAACGGCTTGGGCGTGGACGGCTCGGTGAGCAGCCCCCCGGACGACGGCCAGACCTCCGGCCCGCCGCACGACATGCAAGCGAGCGGACCCCCGTACGCAGGGCAGACCAGCGGGCCGCCGCATTCCGGTCAGACGAGCGGGCCTCCGGCCATCGGACAGGCCGGCGGACCGCATCACGGCCGGACGAGCGAATACTCACGTAACCCGGAGACAAGCGCGGCTCCCCACAACGGGCAGACGAGCGGGCCGCCGCACATCGGCTTTTCCGTCGGTCACCCCACGGCCAACCGGCAGGCGGCGATGCCGTTGACGCAGCCCGGCCCCGGACGGGTCGGCACCCCGGCAACGCCGTACGGACACGGCGGAGGCGGCTATGACGGCCCCCGCCCCACGGGAGTGCCGGGTCCGACCGGCTCGAACGGCAGCGCAGGAACGTCCGGCCAGTACGGTCCGGGTCCGGGCGGCGCGGGTGAGAGCGGCATCACCGGGAGCCCCCTCGGCGGACGCATCGCGGGCCGCGACGGCTTCAATGCGAGCCCGGTCGGCGACAGCCTCAACCCGAGCAGCCCGGGTGGCGACAGCCTCAACCCGAGCGGTACGGACCGCGACGGCCTCAAACCGAGCGGCGCCGGCGGAAACACCTTCGACGCAGGCAGCCTGAACGGGGACGGGGTCAACACGAGCGGCAACCTCTACGCAACCGGTCCGGGCACAAGTGGCCCACGCGGGGACGACGCCGGTGGGGGCACCAGCCGGAACCCGGCCGGCCGCAACGGTCAGGGCAGCGGAGACGAGCGCCCGTCCGGCGAGAACGGCTTCGGCGGAGCCAGCGGCAGTGGCATCAGGGGTACGGGCGGCACGCACAGCCTGGCCGGTGACTACAGCGTGAGCGGGACGTACGGATCGCTGGGCGCGCGCGAATCCGCTGGGCTGCTCGGCAGGAACGCGCCGCTGTTCGGCGGGAACCGGGGTGGCCGAACCGGCGCCGACGGTAACGGACCGGTCAACGGCGCTGACAACCGGCCACCGGGCAGCACGAACGGCGCGGCGAGCGGAAACGGCCCTCTGGACGCGGGCGCGAACCGGCCCGTCAGCGGCGGCCCTCAGGGTGCGCCAGGTGCCGACAGCGGCCCAGGCGTCAACGGCAAAGACCCGCTCGACGCCGGCAACAACCGCCCCGCCGACGGCCGCCTCCAAGGCGCGCCAGGCGCCGACAGCCGCCCAGGCGTCAACGGCAAAGACCCGCTCGACGCCGGCAACAACCGCCCCGCCGACGGCCGCCTCCAAGGCGCGCCAGGCGCCGACAGCCGCCCAGGCGTCAACGGCAAAGACCCGCTCGACGCCGGCAACAACCGGCCTGTCAGCGGCGGGCCCGGCATCCCGCCGGGCCGGAACGCGGACAGAACGCTCGGTGACAGCGCCAACCGGCCGTTCGGCGGCAGCGCATCCGAACCGCTCGGCGCCCGGTCCCTCGGCGGCAGCGGGAGTGACCCGCTCGCTGCCTGGAACGGACGGCCGAGTACGGAGAGCGGGCTGCTCGGTGAGGGAGGCGGCGTTCGCAGCGCCGGTGGGCGGAGCGGGGCGCACAGCGCGGACCGGCCGGTGAGTCCGAGCGCCCCGGCCGGGCCGGTGAGCGGCCCGCCACAACAGGTCAGCGGCCCGCCTCAGCAGGTCAGCGGCCCGCCGCTCCAAAGCAGCGTGCTCCCCCACCAGACCAGCGCGGTTCCGCCCCGAACCAGCGGGGTGCCCCACCAGACCAGCGGGGCGCCGCATCAGACGAGTGGGCCCGTACGGCCGGTCGGCGACCCCCTCGGCGGGCCGCCGCCTCAGGCCGACAAGCCCGTCAGCGGGCCGCCGCGTCAAGCCGACAAGCCCGTCAGCGGGCCGCCGCGTCAAGCCGACAAGCCCGTCAGCGGGTCACCGCGCCAGGCCGACGAACCCGTCAGCGGGCCGCCGCGTCAAGCCGGCTGGCCGGTCAGCGCGGTGCCGCGGCAGGTCAGCGGGGTGCCCGCCGAGCGCGATTCTGATCACTCCCGGGTTGCTGGGGATGAGGGCCGGGACGAGCCGGCCGTAGAGTCCGGTTTCGGCGGTCCCTGGGAACGGGACTTCGGAGGCTTCGGGCTGGGTGGGCGTAACAACCAGTTCCTGTTCGGCGGTCGTCATCCGGCGGAGTCGAAGCCTGGCCTCAACGGCCACGGTCACGGCGGCGCCAACGGGCGGGCGGCCGAGCCGGAGCACGTGGAAGCGCAAGACGAGAACGGGCGTGATGACATGAACGGACGGGTTCCCGACACCGGGCCCGCGAAGCCGGTCCCTGGGCTGGGCAACGCGGGCGCCGACGAGACCACCGGACGCCGCGCCGCCCCGGACGACATCGACACCCGCCGTACGGCAGCCGGGTGGGCCTCGGTGCCGACTTCGACCCACCCGATCGTCGGCCCGACGTCGTCGCCGCCGGCGTCGAGCGCCCCGGTGAGCGGTTCCCCGGTCAGCGCCTCCCCGGTGTCGGCGAACCCCGTGTCGTCCGGCCCGCTGTCGCCGGACCCGCTGTCGTCGAAGCCGGTCTCGGCCAACCCCCTGTCGGCGAAGCCTGAGCCGGCCGACCCCCTGGCCTCGTCCAAGCCGGTGTCGGCCGGCCCCTTGGCCTCGGACCCGCTCTCGCCGGGCCCGACGCCGGCCCGCCCGCTCTCGCCGGGGCCCACGTCGGCCCGCCCGATGTCGCCGGGGCCCACGTCGGCCCGCCCGATGTCGCCGGGGCCGGTGTTCGGCGCCGCCTACGGGCAGCCCCCGGCGTACACCCCGGCCCTGCCCGACCCGGACGAGGGCCCGGTCTCCGGGGTTCCGGCGCCGCGCGCGGCCGCCAGCATCCCGGTTCCGGTGGCGAAACCGTCGACCGGTGACCCTCTGACGCAGTCACCGTCGCAGCCGTCCGAGCCCGCCGCCGGGGGGAAAGAGCCGCGCCGCTCGGCCAGCCTCGAGGATGCCGAGCCGGTCCGCCGGGGCCGTCGCGCCGCCCCGGAGGATCCCGAGGAGGAACTGGTCGCCGAAGAGGTCGCGATGCGCCCGGGTGACGTCGCGGCAGGGCACATCGCGTTCTGGGACGACGATGCCGTACGGCACTTCCGGGCCGCCTGGCACGAGGTCAAGGCCGAGTTCGTCGACGACCCGGAGACGGCCCTGACCCGGGCGCACGACCTGCTCACGGACGCGGTCAACGAGCTCACCGAGGCGTTGCTGGCCGAGCGTGACGAACTGGACCCGCTGCGCGGCAACGGCAAACCCGACACCGAGAGCATGCGGATGGCGATGCGCGGCTACCGGGAATTCCTGGACCGCATCCTGTCGCTGTAAGAAATCAGACCCTCATCCCGTACGGGGTGGGGGTCTTTTTCTGCCCGCGGAATTCATCTACTGTTGAGTTCAACGAGTGATGAATTTGAGGGAGGGCGATATGGACAGCGCCGTCGAGGTGCGGGACCTCGTCGTGGAACGTGGCCGGAAAGAGGTGTTGCACGGCATCAGTTGCGAGGTTCAACGCGGCGCGGTGACCGGGCTGCTCGGCCCGAGCGGCAGCGGCAAGACCACTCTGATCAGGGCGATCGTGGGTGTGCAGATCGTGCGGTCGGGCACGGTGACGGTGCTGGGCCGGGCCGCGGGCAGCGCCTCCCTGCGCCGTGAGCTGGGTTATGTCACGCAGGCGCCCAGCGTCTACGCCGACCTTTCCGTACGCGAGAACGCGCGCTACTTCGCAACCCTGCTCGGGCTGGGTGCGGCGGAGGCCGACCGCGCGATCGCCGACGTCGGGTTGAGCGGGGCGAAGGATCAGCTGGTCGGCAACCTGTCCGGCGGGCAGCGCAGCCGGGCGTCGCTGGCGTGCGCGCTGATCGGCGAGCCGAAGCTGCTGGTGCTCGACGAGCCGACCGTCGGGCAGGACCCGGTGCTGCGGGCCGACCTGTGGGGGCGCTTCCACGAGCTGGCCGCCGCCGGCACGACGCTGCTGGTGTCGAGCCATGTGATGGACGAGGCGGGCCGCTGCGACCGGCTGCTGCTCATCCGCGAGGGCCGGCTGATCGGCGACGACACCCCGGCCGCCATCCGTACGGCGGCGGGGACGGACGACCTGGAAGAGGCGTTCCTGAGGTTGATCCGCGAGCGGGAGCAGGTGACGGCATGAGCGTGCGCATCACGTTCGCCACGGCCGGGCGGGTGCTGCGGCAACTGCGGCACGATCGCCGCACCGTCGCGCTGCTCATCGTCGTACCGGCGCTGCTTCTGACCCTGTTGTTCTTCATGTTCGACGGCGCGGGCGGGACGTTCGACCGGATCGCGCTGATCATGCTCGGCGTCTTCCCGTTCACGATCATGTTTCTGGTGACCAGCATCGCCATGCTCCGCGAGCGCACGTCCGGCACGCTGGAGCGTCTGCTCACCACGCCGCTCGGCAAGATCGACCTGCTTTTCGGGTACGGGCTGGCGTTCGGTCTCGCCGCGGCCGTGCAAGGGGCGGTCGCGACCGGGGTGGCGTACTGGCTGCTGGGTCTGGACACCGCCGGAAACGTGGGGCTGGTCGTGCTCATCGCGGTCGTCAACGCCGTGCTGGGGGTCGCGCTCGGCCTGTTCTGCAGCGCCTTCGCCCGTACGGAGTTCCAGGCCGTACAGTTCCTACCGGTGGTCGTGATCCCGCAACTGCTGCTGTGCGGGCTGTTCGTGCCGCGCGGGCAGATGGCAGGCTGGCTCGAGGGCATCAGCAACGCGCTGCCGCTCACGTACGCGGTGGAAGCGCTGGCCGAGGTGGGGCGCGCGACCGACCCGACCACGACGATGTGGCGTGACCTGGCGATCGTCGCGGGCGCGGCGATGGTGGCACTGGTGCTGGCGGCCGCGACCCTGCGGCGGAGGACTCCCTAGGAGATTTGTGGCAAGGCGCAGCGGGCGGCGTCCCGGCAACCAGGACACGCGGGAGTCGATTCTGGAGGCCGCCCGGGCCGGCTTCGCCGAGAAGGGATACGACAAGGCGTCGATCCGTGGCATCGCGGGCGACGCCGGGGTGGACCCGGCCCTGGTGCACCACTACTTCGGCACCAAGGAAAAGCTGTTCCTGGCGGTCATGAACGCGCCGATCAACCCGGCCGAGCTGGTTCCGCAGGCGCTGAGCGGGCCTCGCGAGCAGGCCGGGGAGCGGCTCGTCCGGATGGTGCTGGGCGTCTGGGACTCACCGGCCGGCGCCGGCGCGCTGGCCGTGTTCCGGTCGGTGCTGAGCAACGAGTGGACGGCCCGGCTGCTGCGCGACTTCGTCGTGACCCAGGTGCTGCGGCGGGCGGTGAGGGAGCTCTCACTCGATCCGGCCGAGGCGGACATGCGCTCGGCGCTGGTCGCCACCCAGATCGCCGGCACGATCATGGCCCGTTACGTGCTCAAGCTCGAACCGCTGGCGAGCGCGAGCGTCGACACCCTCGCCGCGGCGATCGGCCCCAACGTGCAGCGCTTCCTGACCGAGCCGATGCCGGAGGTCTTCAAGACCGAGTAGGAGCCGGCTCAGGCGGCGCAGCGGTGACAGAGGACAGGGTGCAGCAGGTGGGCCAGATCCTGGCGGTCGGACACCGGGCGGGGGAAGGCGAGCCGTGCGAGTTTGTCGTCGAGGCGGACCATGAAGCCGTATCGGTCCATGCGCACCACGGCCGGCTCGGCGACCGGCTGGAACGTCTTGCCCAGCTGGCGCCGCACGTAGGCGCTCATCTCGGCCCCGTGGTGGTCGGCCAGGTCGGCGATCAGGTCGAACTCGATGCGGGCGAGCGGGTCGGGCGTGGCCTCGGCGAAGTCGTCCACGTCGACGTCGTGCAGGTTCTCGTTGCGTTCGTAGCGCACCTCGGCCACGTCCATGCGGTGCAGCACCTGCCCCTCGCCGACGTCGAGCAGGTCGCCGGAGGCGTCGATCTCGGCGTAGTCGAGCGCGGCCGCGCGGGCCTCGTCACCGTCGAGCGCCTTGGCCCAGCCGGAGATCCAGACGCGGCCCAGGGCCGGCGAGCCCGCCATCGGCGGCACGTCCGAGATGTCGAGCACCATCGCGGTGTCGTCGTTTCCCTCCTGCGGGCGGAGCGCGGCCGCGAAGGCGCCGTCGCGGGGGGACAGCAGGAGCACCTGGCCGTTCGCGTCGGTGACATGCCGTACGGGGAGTGGCCCGGGACGGCACGCGATGTGCGCGACGCCGGGGAGGTGGCCGGCGGCGAGCGTACGCGCGATCTCGGCGTGAGTGGGCTGCATGTGAGGACCTCCGGCATTACGTTAGGCTTGCCTTAGTAAGGTGAGGCTAACCGTAACACCGGCCTCAAGCGCAAGTAACTCGGAGACTTCATGAACAACTCACGACCCAAGGCCAAGCTCTCGCGGGCACTCGGCATCCCCCTGACGCCGAAGTGCGTGAAGTACTTCGAGAAGCGGCCCTTCCCGCCGGGCGTGCACGGCCGGTCCCGGCGCAAGGCCTCGGACTACCAGGTCCGGCTGCTCGAGAAGCAGCGCCTGCGGCACCAGTACAACATCAGCGAATCCCAGATGCGCAAGGCGTACGACGACGCCCACCGCGCCGAGGGCAAAACCGGCGAGACGATGGTGAGCCTGCTCGAACGCCGCCTCGACGCCACCGTCATGCGCGCCGGCCTGGCCCGCACGATCTACCAGGCGCGGCAGCTCGTGGTGCACGGGCACTTCACGGTCGACGGCAAGAAGGTCGACCGGCCCGGGTACCGGCTCAAGCCGGGACAGGTCGTCGAGGTCCGCGAGAGCAGCCGGACGAAGCCGCCGTTCGAGATCGCCAAGGCGGGGGCGCACATCGACGGCCCGACCGCGCCTTACCTCTCCACCGTGCTGGAGGACCTGCGCGTCACCGTGCTGCGGGTTCCGGAACGCTCGGAGATCCGGGTGCAGTGCGATGAGCAGCTGGTCGTGGAGTTCTACGCCCGGTAGGCCGGGTTCGGGCTAACGAGTCTGTTCGAGCCAGGACGCGTACAACTTCGCGTAGATGGAGCCCTCTTGTTTGACGAGTTCGGCGTGCGGGCCGCGTTGGACCACGCGGCCCGCGTCCACTACCAGGACCTCGTCGGCTGACTGGGCTGTGGACAGGCGGTGGGCGATGGCCACCGTGGTGCGGCCGCGGGTCACCGTGTCGAGGGCTCGCTGCAGCCGCACCTCGGTGGCGGGATCGACGGCGCTGGTGGCCTCGTCCAGCACCAGCAGGTCGGGGTCGGCGACATAGGCCCGTACGAGGGCGACCAGCTGACGTTCCCCGACGCTGAGGGCCTCCCCGCGCTCGCCGACGGGGGTTTCCAGGCCGGCGGGCAGCCCGGCCAGCCAGTCGGCCAGGCCCAGCTCGACGAAGGCGGCGCCCAGCTGCTCGTCGGTGAGGGCGGGGTCGGCGAAACGGATGTTCTCGGCGATCGTCGCGTCGAACAGGAAACCGTCCTGCGGCACCATCACCACCCGCGAGCGCAGCGCCGCGAACTTCACGTCCCGCAGCGAGGTGCCGGAGAGCTGCACCTCGCCCTCGACGGGATCCATCAGGCGGGTCAGCAGCTTGGCGAACGTCGTCTTGCCCGAGCCGGTCTCGCCGACCACGGCCACCTTGCGGCGCGCGGGCAGTTCGAGGTCGACGTCGGCCAGCACGATCGGGCCGCCGGGGTAGCGGAACGAGACGTCCTGGAAGCGTACGGACAAGGGGCCCGGAGGCAGGTCGACACCGACCTCGTCCGGGTCCTTGACGTCGGGTTCGAGGTCGAGCACGTCGAGCACGCGCCGCCAGCCGGCCACCGCGTTCTGCGCCTCGTTGAGCATGTCGGTGGCGATCTGCACGGGCTGGATGAACAGCGTGACCAGGAACAGGAACGCGGTGAGCCGGCCGACGGTGAGCCCGCCGTCGGCGCCGAGCAGCACGCCGACCACGACCACCGCGGCCAGGGCCAGGCCCGCGCCCAGCTCGCCGCTGGAGAAGCTCGTGACGCTCGTACGCATGGCTTTCTGCTGGGCCACACGCAGATTGTCGATGGAGGTGTCGAGGCGCTTCTCGGTCCGGCCGGCGACCCCGTACGCGCGAATGACCATGGCGCCGACGACGCTTTCCGCGATGGCGCCCAGCATGACGCCGGTGCGTTCGCGGACAGCGCCGTAGACGGCGGCCAGCCTCTTCTGGAACAGCCGGATGACCGCCACGGCCGGGCCGAAGGCCAGCAGCACGACGATGGTGAGCTGCCAGGAGTAGACGAACATCACGATCGTGGAGACCAGCAGCTGCCCGGCGGCCAGCAGCAGCTGCACGCCGCCGGTCTGCAGGAAGATCGAGATCTGGTCGACGTCGCTGGTCACCCGGGACACCATGGTGCCCCGGCGCTCGGACTGCTGGTGCAGCATCGACAGGTCGTGGATGTGCCGGAAGGTGCGCGAGCGCAGGGCGCCGAGCGCGGTCTCGCTGACGGTGAACAACCGGCGGGTCATCAGGTAACCCGCCATGGTCGAGATCATCAGCGCCAGGAACGTGACCGCGACCACGACCGTCACGAACTGCAGGTCGGGCCCGCCCTCGGCGCGGATGCCGTGGTCGATGCCCTGCTGCACGGCGATCGGCACGGCGACCCGGCCGGACATCTGCAGCAGGGCGAGGCCGATCGTGCCGGCCAGCCCCGGGCGCAGCTCCGGCGAGAGCGACAGACCCCGCTTGATGGTGGCGAAGGTTCCGTCGGTCATGCTGAGCCTCCCTGGGCATGCCCTGCGACCACTTCGCTCACTCCGGTGCAGTCGGTCATGCCTCGACCCGTTCCGATTCCGCTTTCTCGTACGCCGTGACGAGCTCGGCGTACCCCGCGTGGGCGGCCAGCAGCTCGGCGTGTGTCCCGGTGGCGACGACCTTGCCCTGTTCCAGGTAGACGACCTCGTCAGCCAGCGCGATCGTGGCCCGCCGGTACGCGACGACCAGGATCGAGGCGCTCGCGTCGCCGCCGCGCAGCGAGGCCAGGATGGCCGCTTCCACCCGTGGGTCGACGGCGCTGGTCGCGTCGTCCAGCACGAGCAGCCGTGGGCGCCCGGCCAGCGCGCGGGCGAGGGTGATCCGTTGCCGTTGCCCGCCGGAGAGCGAGGTGCCGCGTTCGCCGACCGGGGTGTCGAGGCCCTCGGGCAGCTTGGCGACGAACCCGTCGGCCTGGGCGTCCCGCAGCGCGGCCCAGGCGGCCTCGTCGTCGAGCCCCTCCCGTTCGAGGGTGATGTTGCCGCGCACGGTGTCGTCGAAGACGAACGGCAGCTGCGGCACGAGGGCCGACGCGCTGGTCAGGGCGGGTTCGCTGAGCTCGGGCAGCGGCGTCCCGTCGAGCGTGACCCGGCCCGCGCCGGGGTCGACCAGGCGTACGGCCAGCGCGGCGATGGTCGATTTGCCGGAGCCGGTCGCGCCGACGAGCGCCACCGTCTTGCCCGCGGGCACGGTGAACGAGACGTCGTGCAGGACCAACGGCCCGTCCCCGTACGCGAAATCGACGTGCTCGAAACGCAGCGTGGCCGGACCGGGCCCGGGGGCGGTGGCCGGCCCGTACGCGAGGTCGCCGTCGGCCGCGAGCACGGCCTGCACCCTTTCCCAGCCCGCGACGCTGCGCGGCAGCTCGCCGAGCACCCAGCCGATCGCGCGTACGGGGAAGGCCAGCACGGTGAAGAGGAAGGCGACAGTGACCACCTCGGCGACGGTGACGGCCCCCTGCTGCAGGCGCCACGCCCCGAGCAGCAGCACGGCGAGCGTGCCCAGGCTGGGCAGCGAGTCCATCAGGGGGTCGAACAGCCCGCGCAGCCGCCCGACGGAGATCAGCGAGTCGCGCAGCTCGTCGACGAACACGCGGAAGCGGCGGGACTCGTCCTCCTCACGGCCCATGGTCTTGACGACCAGCGCGCCGTCGAAGCTCTCGTGCGCGACCGCGCTGACCTTCGCGCGCATCTGCTGAGCCCGGATCTGCCGGGGTGACATCAGGCGGGCGTAGAACGTGTTGAGGGCGAACAGGGCCGGGAACAGCACGACGCCGACCAGCGCGAGCACCCAGTCGGTGACGAACAGCGCGATCACCGCGGCGAAGATCATCACGATCGTGCCGACCGCGAACGGCAGCGGCGCGATCGGCACGAAGGCCGCCTCGACGTCGGAGTTCGCGTTGGACAGCAGGGTGCCGGTGGCATGCTGTTGATGCCACGACGGCGGGAGCGAGAGGTAGCGGCGGGTCACCGCGCGGCGGTAGCGGGCCTGCAGCCGGAACTGCATGTAACCGGCGCCGAGCCGACGGCCGAAGATGGTCGCCACCCGCAGCACGCTGAGCCCGAGGAAGACGGCGGCGATCAGCGCCAGGGCGCCCGTGCTCGCGGAGCCGCTGGAGAACGCGGGGACCACGACACGGCCGATGACGGCGCCGACGACGTACGCGTTGGCGATGACGAGGATGCCGAACAGGCTGCTGCCGGCGACCCCGATCGTGAACAGGCGCGGCTCGGTGCGAATCGCCTGGCCCAGCACCCGCATTCCCCGCGCCAGCACATCGCGGCTGGACCTGGTGCTCAAAATTCCTACCTGACTGGTAAGTGTTCGCCGACCGTTCCGGCCTTACCTGTCCATCCTGCCCAACGGGCCGCCGACCTTCATCTCCGCGACCTGTGTCTACGATCACGTTTGTGACCGCCTATGCCCAGCGGGAGCGACGACTGCTCGCCGATCTCCTCCGGCAGGCCTGGAGGGCGTACGGCCGGCTCTGTGATTGGCCCAAATGATCCGCCACGTATTGGTCCGAACGGCGAGCCAATCGGGCCCTAGCGTGAGGGCATGGCACAGAACTCAGGACTCTCCCTGACCCAGGGCGCGGCACTCTGCGTCGGCGCCGTGCTCGGCACCGGGGTCATCTCGATGCCGGCCCTGGCCGCCGACGTCGCTGGTCCGGCCTCGCTCGTGGCCTGGCTCGCCCTGATCGTGCTGTCGGCGCCGCTGGCCCTGACCTTCGCCGCGCTCGGGGCACGGCACCCGGACGGCGGCGGCGTCTCCACCTACGTCCGGCTGGCGTTCGGCCCGCGGGCGGGCGCCGCGATCGGCTGGACTTTCTTCTTCGCGGTTCCCCTCGGCGCGCCCGCGGCGACCGCGTTCGCGGGCGGGTACGTGGCCGATGTCATCGGGGGCGGCCACGTCACCCGCCTGCTCACTTTCCTGGTGATCGTGTCGGCGGTGTTCGCGATGAACTGGTACGGCGTGCGCGTCTCGGGCCGGGTCCAGCTGGTGCTGACCGGCGTGCTGGCCGTGCTGCTGGTGATCACCGTGATCGCCGCGCTCCCCCACGCCGACCTCGGCAACCTGACCCCGTTCGCGCCGCACGGCTGGGCGGGAGTCGGGTCGGCGGCCGCGGTGCTGGTCTGGGGTTTCGCCGGTTGGGAGGCGGTGTCGTCGCTGGCCGCGTCGTACCGCAACCCGCGCCGGGACGTGCCCCGGGCCACCGCGATCGCCGTCGTGCTGATCGGTGTGCTCTATCTGGCGGTCGCGCTCACCAGCGTGCTGGTGCTCGGCCCGGCGCTCGGCTCGAGCTCGGCGCCGCTGGCCGACCTGCTCGCGGCCGGGGTCGGCGGACCGGTCCGGATCCTCACCGCGATCGTGGCGGTGCTGCTCACGGTGGGCGCGGTCAACGCCTACCTGGCCGGGGCGTCACAGCTCGGGGCGGCACTCACCCGCGACGGCGCGCTGCCGGCGGTGACGGGCCGCACGCCGCGGCGGGCGCTGACAACGGTCTTCCTGCTCAGCCTGGCCTCGGCCGCGCTGCCGCTCAGCCTGCACACCTCGCTGCTGCTGGTGACCGGCTGCTTCACGCTGGTCTACGTGATCGGGACGGCGGCTGCGCTGCGGTTGCTGCCGGCCGGGCCGTGGCGGGTCGTGGCGGCGGCCGGGTTCGTGACCGTGGTCGCGCTGCTGTGGCTGAACGGGGCGCCGGCGTTGCTGAGCCTGGTGATCGTGGCGGCCTCGCTGGCCTATCAGACGTGGCGTTCCAGGAGGTCGGCGAGGACGGCCAGCCCCTCGTCGATCAGCGCCGGGTCGGTGGCGCCGAACCCGAGCACGAAGCCGGTCTGCGCGGGCGTGGACGCCGAGTAGGACCGCAGGTCGTCGAGGGCCAGACCGGCGCGGGCCGCCGCGGACACCACCGCGGTCGAGTCGGCGCCGGTCAACGCCGTGACGTGCAGGCCGGCGGCGGACGGGACGACGTCCAGCGACCCCAGGCGGGTCAGCCCGGCGGTGATGCGGGCATGCCTTTCCCCGTACGCGCGTCCGGCCTTGCGCACGTGCCGGGCGAGCAGCCCCTCGTCGAGGAAGCGCGCCAGAGCCGCCTGCACGGCCGGTTGCCCGTAGCCGTCGCCGAGCTGCCGGGCGGCGATCAGGGCGTCGCGCAGTCCCGGGGTGGCGAGCACGAAGCCCGTACGGATGGCCGGGAGCATGCTCTTGGAGAAGGTTCCCACATAGAGCACGCGGCCGGCCGTGTCGAGGCTGTGCAACGGTTCCAGGGGACGGGCCGAGAAGCGGAACTCGCTGTCGTAGTCGTCCTCGACGATCGCGGCGGGCCGGGCGCGGGCCCAGTCGAGCAGTTCCCGCCGGCGGGCCAGGCTCATCGCGCGGCCGAGCGGGAACTGATGCGACGGGGTGGTGTGGACGAGCCGGCAGTGCGCGGGCAGATCCGCCACGACCAGGCCCTCGTCGTCGACCCGTACGCCGGTCACCCTCGCCCCCAGCGCGGCCAGGATGCGGCGGGCCGGCGGATAACCCGGCTCCTCGACCGCGACCACGTCCCCGGGCCTCACCAGAACCCGCGCGATCAGGTCGAAAGCGTGCTGGGCGCCGTTGGTGACGACCACGTCGGCGGCGGTGGCGCGCACGCCGCGGGAGACGCCGATGTACCGGGCGACGGCCTCACGCAGCCCCGGGTGCCCGGCCGGGTCCCCGTACGTGCCGGGGTTGTTCGCCCGCAGGCGCAGCTCGGCGGTGACCAGGCGGCGCCACACGTCGAACGGGAAGAGCCCGGCGTCGGGGATGCCGCTTCGGAAGTCGTAGCGGGGTTTCTTGGTGGCGCCGCTCGTCTCCAGCGGCTCGAAGACCCAGCCCTCCCGGGGCCTCAGCTGGTCCACACCCGCTCGGCGTCTTGTCCGCCTCACGGCCTTCACAGCGACGAAGGTGCCGACGCCCACCTGGGCTGACAAGTATCCCTCGGCGACCAGCCGTTCGTACGCGGCGGCCACACTCCCCCGGGCCACGCCCAGATCGGCCGCGAGCGCCCTGGTCGGCGGCAGCCGCTCGCCCGCCGGGAGCCGGCCGTCCACGATGGCCGTCCGCAGCGCGCGATAGACAGCGGCGGTCTTCCCGTCCGTGCCGTCCAGCCGAATGATCAGGTCCACCCGCTCATTCTGCGCACTATGGCCTAATCGATATGCGGCCCTCGACGACAGCGCCCCCTACGCTCAGCGGTATTGAAGAGACAAACGTCGATTCAATACCCCCAGCCGGCTCAGAGAGGATCAGCATGGCGACTTCCCGCACCTTGGCCGCTTGCCTGCTCGCCGTCGTCACCACCGCCGTAGCGACCGCCACCCCGGCCGTCGCGGCCCCCGCCACCGGGGACATCAGACTGGCCGGAACCGCCACCGCGGTCCCGGGCAGCTACATCGTGGTCATGAAGCCGGGGGCCTCGACCCTGGCCGCCCCGACCGGCCTCAAGCGCAGCCTTCCCGTGATCAACGGGTACGAGGCGTCGCTGTCGGAGGCGCAGGCCAAGAAGCTCGCGGCCAGCCCCGGAGTCGCCTACGTCGAGCAGAACCAGACCATCTCGCTGAGCGCCACCCAGTCCAACGCGACCTGGGGGATCGACCGCATCGACCAGCGGAACCGGCCGCTGAGCACCACCTACACCTATCCGGTGACCGCCTCCAACGTGACGGCGTACATCATCGACACCGGCATCAGGTACACGCACAACGACTTCGGCGGCCGGGCCCGGTTCGGCTACGACGCCGTGGGCAGCGGCGGCGTCGACTGCAACGGCCACGGCACCCACGTGGCGGGCACGGTCGGCGGCGCCACGTACGGGGTCGCGAAGCAGGTGCAGCTCGTCGGGGTCCGCGTGCTGAACTGCTCGGGCAGCGGCACCACGGCCGGGGTCATCGCGGGCGTCAACTGGGTGACGAACAACGCGGTCAAGCCGGCCGTGGCCAACATGAGCCTCGGCGGCGGCGTCAGCAGCACGCTCGACAACGCGGTCGCCGCGTCGATCAACAGCGGGGTCACGTACGCCCTGGCGGCCGGCAACTCGAACGCCAACGCCTGCAACTCCTCGCCCGCCCGGGTCGGCGCGGCGATCACGGTCGGCGCCACGACCAGCACGGACGCCCGGGCCAGCTACTCGAACTACGGCTCCTGCCTGGACATCTTCGCGCCCGGCTCGTCGATCACGTCGGCCTGGTACAACTCGAACACCGCGACCAGCACGATCAGCGGCACCTCGATGGCCAGCCCGCACGTGGCCGGCGCGGCGGCGCTCGTGCTCTCGCGCAACACCGGCTACACCCCGGCCCAGGTGCGCGACAGCCTGGTCAGCAACGCCACCGCCAACGTCGTGACCAGCCCCGGCAGCGGTTCCCCCAACCGCCTGCTCTTCGTGGTCCAGTAATCACCGGTCGGGGCGCCCGGGTCTCCCGGGCGCCCCTCCCTCCGCCCGCCCCTTCTGCCGGGCGCCTCCACAGGCGGCAGGGATCGAACGCAGTACATATCCTGCAGAGCGTGACCACATCGCTGCTCTCCGTCCGGACAACGCCGTGACCAGCCTGTGGCGCAACCGCGAGTTCACTCTGCTGTGGACCAGTCAATGCCTGTCCGACCTGGGCGGCGCGATCGCCATGCTGGCCGTTCCGCTGCTGGTCCTCGAGGTCACCGGCTCCGCCGTGCAGGCCGGCGCGGTCGGCACCGCGGCCCAGGCGACCAAGCTGATCTGCCGATTACCGGCCGGCGTCCTGGCCGACCGGGTCAACCGCCGCCGGGCGATGCTGATCTGCGACGTCGTACGCCTGATCGCCTTCACCGGCCTGGCCGTGGCGGTCGTGCTCGGGCGGGCCACGCTCGGCACGATCATCGTGGTCGCCGTGATCGACGCGGTCGGCGGTTCGCTGTTCAACACCACCGAACACGCGTCGCTGCGCAGCATCGTCCCGCCCGCCCAGCTGCCCGCCGCCGTGGCCCGCAACGAGGCGCGCAGCTACGCCACCTCGTTGGCCGGGCCCCCGGTCGGCGGCCTGCTCTTCGGCCTCGGCCAGGCACTGCCGTTCCTGGGCAACGCGGTGTCCTACCTGGCCTCGCTGATCGGCGTGGCGATGATCCGCAAGCCGCTGCAGACCGCCCGCCCCGACAACCCGCCCCGGCACACCAAGGCCCTGGCCGAGGGCATCCGGTTCGTTTTCGGCAATCCGTTCCTGCGGGCGGTGCTGCTCATCGCGGCCCCGCTCAACTTCGCCCTGTACGGGTCGATCTTCACCATCGTCGTCACGCTGCAGAGTCACCGGGTGGCGCCCGGCGTGATCGGCCTGACCGAGACCATCGTCAGCGCGGGCGGGCTGATCGGCGCCCTGGCCGCGCCCGCCCTGCTGCGCCGGCTGTCGTTCCCGGCCCTCATCCGAGGCCTGGGCTGGGCGGCGACGCTGTTCCTGGCGGTGAGCGCCCTGCTGACGATGAGCGTGGCCGCGGCCGTGCCGGTGGCCCTGGCGATCTTCGTGGGCCCGGCCTGCAACGCGGCCCTGTTCGGCTACCAGGCGGCCATCACCCCCGACCACCTGCAGGGCCGCGTGCTGAGCGTGATCTTCCTGGTGGCCATGTCGGCCGCCGCGGCGGCGCCGTTGCTCGCGGGCGTGTTCGTGACGCTGTGGTCACCCACCATCAGCATCCTGCTCTTCTCAGCGGCCGTCTCCGCCTCAGCCCTCACGGCGACGTTCTCACCGGCCATCCGCACGATGCGCCCGCTCGAGGAACCGGTCACCGCCTGACCCCTCGCCGGTTCGCCAGCCACACCTCCGTGACCTGCTCGGCCCGCCACAGCGTCGAGTTCACTGTCGCCTCGGTCACGGCCCGGTCCGCCGCGCGCCCGAACGACAAGCCGCACGCCGCTTGCGTGGCACTCAGCGAACCGTGCCCAAGCGGTTACGGCTGTTTCGCCGTACGGGGAATGTGGGGTGCCGGGGTTCGGCGGCGCGCCGCGGCTGGCGGCTGTGGTCAGCGGCCGTCGGCGAGGCGATGGCTGTATTCGCGGACGGCGGCGGCGTAGGTCTGCTCGTCGAGGGTCCAGTCGGCGTCGCCGGGTGAGGTGGCCCGGTTCAACTGGGCCTGCAACGTCATCACGGCCGACGACAGACCGCTGAACGGCCGGCTGCGCCACAGCTGCTCGCCTGCCGGGGCCACCTCGACCAGGTCGTCCTCCACCACGATCAAACCCGCCCCGGCCAGACGGCGTACGGACTCCTCCAGCTCGGCCCGGCTGGGCACGCTGTGATGCAGGAAATCGGCTGCGGCCAGGACATCGGCCAGGCTCGCGCCGGCCATCGGGAGCGCCGCGTGCAGTGCCCGATCACGCTCGAGGCGCTCGGCTATGACCGCCGACACGAAGATCCACGCGTCGTTCCACTGCCAGTCGCCAGCCCCCATGCGGCAATGATGCCGTGCCACCCCGGCGCCGGGAAGCAGATGTGTCGCGATGATCACAAAGCTGTGACCGATGACCTTGGCGACTTAACCGGTTCGCAGCGTGAAGAGCTGCGTCCAATGGGGACAGAAGCCACCGATGAGTGAACGTGAGGGCCGGCGCGCGACCGGCGAGCCTCAGCCCACCGGCACGAGCGGCCACGTCTCAGCGCCGTGAGCGGGCCGGGCTCAGCGGGCCGGGCTCAGCGGGCCGGGCTCAGCGCGCAGGGCCCGGCTGGCGCAGGGCCCGGCTGGCGCGAAATCACTACCCGGGGCCAGTGCGCGCGAGCCCAGGGTGCGCGGGATCGGCGTACGGGGTCAGTGTGCCGGCGCCGGCTCGGCGGGGACGGGCATGCGGACGGTGCACCACGGCAGGAACACGTGCACCAGCGGGCCGATGGCGAGGGCGTAAGCCACCGTGCCGATGCCGACCGTACCCCCGAGCAGGAAACCCACCGCGAGCACCAAGACCTCGATCGAGGTGCGCACGAGCCGGATCGACAGACGGGGGAACCGGCCCACGATCCCGGTCATCAGCCCGTCACGCGGTCCCGGGCCGAACCGGCTGCCGATGTAGAGGCCCGTGGCCAGGCCGTTGAGCAGGATGCCACCGATCAGGTAGCCGACCCGGGACTGGATGGCGCCGCCCGCGGGCAGCACGGCCAGAGCGCCGTCCACCGCGAAGCCGACGACGACCAGGTTGGCGATGGTGCCGAAGCCGGGTTTCTGCCGCAGCGGGATCCAGAGCAGCAGGATCGGGACGCCCAGCAGGATCACCACCCAGCCGAAGCTGATGCCGGTGACCTCGGACAGGCCCTGGTGGAACACGTCCCACGGGTTGAGCCCGAGCGCCGACTCGACCATGAACGCCATGCTCACGCCGTAGAGCACGAGACCCGCGAAGAGCTGGGTCACGCGACGGGTGAGACGACGATCTCGGTTGCCACTCGGTTGCATGAATGCCACTCTGAGGGCCAATTGCGGGAAGCTGAAGAGCCAATTCGCCGGAGGTGGATGTGACCACGACGATACGTGGAGGCCAATTGGCGCGTCTGCTCGGTCAGTGGCACTCGCTGCCGGGCCGGCACCGCAGCCCCGATTACGCCGCCCTGGCCGCGGCGGTACGCGGACTGCTCAGCGACGGCAGACTGCCCTTGGGCGTACGCCTGCCCGCCGAGCGCGAGCTCGCCGAGGCGCTCGCCGTGAGCCGCACCACGGTCAGCGCCGCCTATCGGACCCTGCGCGAGACCGGCCACCTCAACAGCCGCCGCGGCGCCGGCAGCTGGACCACGCTCCCCCACGGCCACCGGGTCGCCACCTCGGGGTTGTGGGCCGCGGGCGACGACCACGACATGATCGACCTGGGGGTGGCCGCCTCCGCCGCCCCCGACGAGCTGGTCCCGGCCGCCCGTGCCGCCGCCGACGACCTGCCGCGCTACCTGGGCAGCGCCGGTTATCACCCGACCGGCCTGATGGAGCTGCGCGACGCCGTGGCCGCCGGTTACCGGGCTCGCGGCGTGGCCACCTCGGCCGAGCAGATCCTCATCACCGCGGGCACTCAGCAGGCCCTTGACCTGGTGCTGCGGCTTTCCGTCCCGGCCGGCTCGCCCGTGCTGGTGGAGGCGCCCACCTATCCGAACGCGCTGGCCGCCCTGGCCGCGCGCCGGGCCCGCATCAACACCCACGGGCTGGACGCCGAGACCGGCTGGGACGGCGAGATGCTGCTGGGCGCCCTGCGGCAGACCCGGCCCCGCCTGTCGTACGTGATCCCCGAGTTCCACAACCCGACCGGGCACCTGATGTCGGCCGATCTGCGCGAGCGCCTGGCCGCCACGGCCCATTCCACCGGTACGGAGCTGGTGGTCGACGAATCGTGGGTGGACCTCGCGCTGGAGGGCGAGCCGATGCCGCCACCGGTGGCCGTGTTCGACCGGCACTCGCGGGTGGTGTCGATCGGGGGCATGAGCAAGGGCTACTGGGGTGGCCTGCGGATCGGGTGGGTGCGCGCGGCGGCTCCGCTGGTGCAGCGCCTGGCCGCCATCCGGGTCGGCGTCGACATGGCCAGCCCGGTGCTCGAGCAGTTGGTCGCCGTCCGGCTGCTCGACCAGGCCCCGCAGGTGCTCGGTGAGCGGCGCGCCCGGCTGCGGGAACGGCGGGACGTGCTCGCAGCGGCCCTGCGGCGGCTGCTGCCGGAGTGGAGTTTCGTGCTGCCGCGCGGCGGGGCGTCGCTCTGGGCGGAGCTGGACGGGCCGATCTCGAGCGCGCTGGCCCGGGCCGCGGAGGATGTGGGCGTACGGCTGGCCCCCGGCCCCCGCTTCGGCCTGGACGGCACGCTCGAGCGCTTCCTGCGGCTGCCGTTCACACTGCCGGCGGAGGACCTCACCGAGGCCGTACGCCGGATCGCCTCGGTGCGGCACGACCTGGACCGCGCGTCCGTGCCGTCGTGGCGCACCCCGTCGGTGATCGCCTAGATCTTCCAGACGCCGCCGGTCATCAGGGTGCGGCCGGGCAGTTCGTTCACCTCGCGCCAGGCCTGGATCCGCTCGGGGCGCATCACGAGGAAGACGTACTCGTCCCCGGCCGTACGGGGGTCCCAGTCGCTCTGCTCGGCGTAGGCGGCGCCCTCGTCGTGTGCCTCGGCGACCGGGAGCGTCGTCTCGAGCACGGCGTCGATCAGCACGACGTCACGGGTGGGGCCGAAACCGATGCGTGCCCGGCCTGTCGCGGTGATGTTGCGGGCCGTGGGCGTCGAGCGGGCGGTGGCGATCAGCAGCCGTTCCCGGAACCAGGCCGCCGTGAGGGGCACAAGGAAGGGCTGGTCGCCGGCCGCCGTGGACACCCAGGCGTCGGCCACGGGGGCGCTCAACCGGGCGAGCACGTCCGCCTTGCGCTGCTCAGGAGAGCGCGGATCGTCAGGCATCGCCGTAGCCTACGCTCGGCGAACCAGAAGACCGGTCTCCCGCCGTACGGGGAAACCGGTCTTCTGGTTGTGGCGCGTGATCAGATCTGCGCGAGGGAGCCCGCGTACATCTTGTCGATCTGCTCGGCGAAGTTGGTCTCGACCGAGCGCCGCTTGATCTTCATCGACGGCGTGATCTCGCCGGCCTCGATGCTCAGGTCGCGCGGCAGGATCGCGAACTTCTTGATCGTCTCCCAGCGGTTGAGCTTGCTGTTGAGCTCGGCCACGTAGCCCTCGACCATCTTCTCGGTCTCGGGGGCGGTGACGATCTCTTCGTAGCTCTTGCCCGCGAGGGGCCCGTTCGCCGCCCAGCCCTTGATCGCTTCCTCGTCGAGCGAGATCAGCATGGTGACGAAGTTGCGGGCCTGGCCGACCACGACCGCCTGCGACGTGTACGGGCAGACCGCCTTGAACTGGCCCTCGATCGCGCTGGGGGCGATGTACTTGCCGCCCGACGTCTTGACCAGGTCTTTCTTCCGGTCGGTGATCTTGAGGAAGCCGTCCGCGTCGACCTCGCCGATGTCACCGGTGCGCAGGAAGCCGTCCTCGGTGAACGCCTCGGCCGTCTCCTGCGGCAGGTTGTGGTAGCCACGCATGACCGGCTTGCCGCGCAGCAGCACCTCGCCGTCCGAGTCGATCTTGCACTCGAGGTCGCCCAGCGGCAGGCCCACCGTGCCGATCTTGAGCTTGTCGAGGCGGTTGACGAAGTTGGCCGCGCTGCTCTCGGTCAGGCCGTACCCCTCCATGATCGGAAGGTTGGCCGCCGCGAAGAACTCGGCGATCTCGCGGCTGAGCGGCGCGGAACCGCTGACCAGCACGCGCAGGCGGCCACCGAGACGGGCCTGCAGCTTGGCGAAGACCAGCCTCTCGGCCACGGCATACTTCAGCTTGAGGGCGCCGGGCAGCGGCTTGCCGGCCTGCTCGAGCGCGACCTTCTGCTTGCCGGTGGCCACCGCCCAGTGGAAGATCTTGACCTTGGCGCCGCTGCCCGCGAGGGCCGTGGTGACGGTCTTGTTGTAGACCTTCTCGAAGATGCGGGGCGCGGCGCACATCAGCGTCGGCTGGACCACCGAGAGCATGTCGACCAGCTTCTCGACACGGCCGTCGACGTACGTCGGGACGCCCACGTGGAGGATGCCGCAGAGCAGCGTCTTGCCGAACGAGTGCGACAGCGGCAGCCACAGGTACTGCAGATCGGTCGACTCGAACAGGCCCAGATCCTGCTGGGCGACACCCTCCCACGTCCAGCCCGCGTGCAAAAGCTGCACGCCCTTGGGCCGGCCGGTGGTGCCCGAGGTGTAGATGAGGGTGGCCAGGTGTTCCGGGCCGATCTCGGCGACGACCTCGTCGATCAGGGTGGGCCGCTCGCGCAGCACGGCGGCGCCGCGCTCCTCGAGGTCGGCCAGCGTCATCTGCGGCGGGGTCGCGCCCGCGTCGGCCGGGCCGTCGATGAGCACGACGTTTGTCACGTCGGTCTCCGCGCCCGAGATCTTGAGCGCCTGCCTCGCGTTCTCGGCGATCAGCACCTTCGACCCGGAGTCGGCGACGATGAAGCTCGCGTCCTCAGGCTCGGTGGTCGGGTAGACCGTCGTGGTGGCCGCGCCCGCGCAGTTGATGCCGAGGTCGGCCAGCACCCACTCGAAGCGTGTGCCGGAAAGGATGGCCACCCTGTCCTCGAGGCCCACGCCCAGGTCGCGAAGGCCCGCCGCGATCGCCGAGGCACGCTCACCCACCTGCGCCCACGTGAACCAGACCATGGCCGTGTCGTCGGCGTTCGGCACCGCGAACGCCTGGCCGTTGGGAGTGGCGGCGACACGCTTGAAGAACATGTCGGGGATCGACCGGTAGGGAACCTCAACTGCCATCGGCGCCGCCTTATGTCCGAGTGATACGGGGGAGTTAACTTCTGAGTAACCAGCAGGGTATTGGCCTGGCGGCGGGAGGGCTAGTGCCGCCCCCGCACCGGCCACGACCGGGGATCTTTCTGCCGAGTCTATCGACCGGCCCAGCGGCCCGTCTCACGACGTGAAACGCGCACTCCGCACAAATCCCGCTCTCACCGCTCGGCCGATTGGGACGGTTTGCCCGCGGATGTGACCTGGGCCACTGGGCGCACTTTTCTCAGCATATTCGCAGTCAATGTAAGCCGTTTTTTCGTGGACAACCGGTCGGGCGCTCTCGCGGGGTCAGCGCCGTACGGGGTTGCCTGCCGCCCGCAGCGAGTCCTTGACCTCGCCGATGGTCAGGTCTCCGAAGTGGAACACGCTCGCCGCCAGGACCGCGTCGGCGCCGGCGGTCACCGCGGGCGGGAAGTGCTCGACCCGGCCCGCGCCTCCGCTGGCGATCACCGGGATGTCGACCACCTGGCGGACCGCGGCGATCAGGTCGAGGTCGAACCCGGCCTTGGTGCCGTCGGCGTCCATCGAGTTCAGCAGGATCTCGCCGGCCCCCAGCGACGCCACCCGGGCGGCCCACTCGATGGCGTCGAGACCCGCGCTGCGCCGGCCGCCGTGGGTGGTGACCTCCCACCCGCTCGGCTGGCCGGCGGAGCGGCGCACGTCGAGCGAGAGCACCAGCACCTGGTTGCCGAAACGGGTGGCGATCTCCTCGATCAGCTCCGGACGCGCGATGGCCGCCGTGTTGACGCCCACCTTATCGGCGCCGGCCCGCAGCAGCACGTCGACGTTCTCGACGGAGCGCACTCCGCCGCCCACGGTCAGGGGGATGAAGACCGATTCGGCCGTACGCCGGACGACGTCGAGCATCGTGCCGCGGTCATCGGAGGACGCTGTCACGTCGAGGAAGGTCAGCTCGTCGGCGCCGGCCTCGTCGTACGCCGCGGCCAGCTCGACCGGGTCGCCGGCGTCGCGCAGGTCGACGAAGTTGACCCCCTTGACCACGCGCCCGGCGTCCACGTCGAGGCAGGGGATCACGCGTACGGCAACCGTCATGCCTCAACCCTAACCAGCCGCGGAACCGGATTCTTGACCAGTCCCAGCAGGATGCCGCCGATGACGAGCACTCCCCCGGCGATGTCCACGGCGTGGATCCGCTCGCCCAGGAAGACCGCTGCCGATGCCAGGCCGAAGAACGGCACGAGCATGGAGAACGGCGCGACGGTGGAAGCCCCGTACGTCTGCATCAGACGCCCCCACACGGCGAACCCGGCCAGGGTCGAGATCAGCGCGACGTAGACCAGCGACCCGAGTGCGGGCAGGTCGAACGAGCGCAGCGCGGCCAGGTCGGCCGAGGCGCCGTCGACGAGCAGGGTCAACCCGATCAGGGGAATCGAGGCGACCGCGCTCACCCAGATCATGAACCGCAGGGTGTCGGGCGGGGACGCCTTGCGGGTGGCGATGTTCGACAGGCCCCAGCAGGCGGCCGCGCCCACGATCAGCAGGAACGCCCCGAACGCGGCGCCCATCCGGGTGGCCACCAGCCCGACCCCGGCCACCGCGACGAGCAGGCCGGCGATCTGCACCGGGCGGGGCCGTTCGCGCAGCAGCAGGACGGCGAAGACCATCGTGAAGACGGCCTGGCTCTGCAGCACGAGCGAGCTCAGCCCGGCGGGCATGCCGGCCGCCATGCCCGCGAACAGCAGCGAGAACTTGCTGACGCCGAGGATCAGGCCGACCGCGACGATCCAGCGCCACGGCACTTGGGGGCGGCCGGCGAACAGCACCGCCGGGAACGCGGCCAGGGTGAAGCGCAGCGCGTTGAACAGCAGCGGCGGGAAGTGGTCGAGGCCCACGTCGATCATGACGAAGTTGAAGCCCCAGATCGCCATGACGGCGACGGCCAGCCCGATGTCGCGTGGTCTCATGGGCTTCAGCGTCGTTTCAAAAAGCGTTAAGCACTATCGAATTGTTCTTCACTGAACTTGTAGCATGGCTGAATGATCGACCTGGGTCGTCTGCGCGCCCTGCACGCCGTGGCCAGCTACAAGACGGTGCTGGCGGCGGGTGAGGCGCTGCACTGCACGCCGTCGGCGGTGTCGCAGCAGCTGGCCAAACTGGAACGCGAGACCGGCGCCACACTGGTGGAGAAGGACGGGCGGCGGCTGCGGCTGACCGAGGCGGGGCAGGTGCTCGCCCGGCACGCCGAGAAGGTGCTGGCCACCGTCGACGAGGCCGAGGCGGCGCTGGCGGCGCACCGCGACACGGTCACCGGGCGGCTCACGGTGGCCGCGTTCGCCACGGCGTGCCGGGCGCTGCTGCCGTACGCGCTGCACCGCCTGGCCTCGGAGCACCCGCAGCTGAGCACCGGCCTGGTCGAGGTGAACCCGCACGAGGGTCTCGAGGTGCTGCATCGGGGGCACGCCGACCTGGCTGTGCTGGACGACTGGCCCGAGGTGGCGCTGCGCTATCCCAGCGGGGTCCGGCACGTCGAGCTGGGCTGGGACGTGGCCGACCTGATCGTGCCGAGCGGCCACCGGTTCGGCGACACCGTGTCGCGCTCGAAGCTCGGCAACGAACGGTGGATCGCGGCCCCGGCGGGCGACGTCTGCCACCAGTGGCTGCTGCGCGCGATCCCCGGCGTGCGGCCCGACTTCCACGTCGGCGAGTTCGAGACCCAGCTGACCCTGATCGCGGCCGGGCTCGGCGTCGCGGTCATCCCCCGCTTGGCCCGGTCGAAAGACCTTCCCCCGGGCGTACGGGTCGTGCACGTCACGCCCGAGCCGAAGCGCCGGGTCGTGGTCGCCTGGCGGGAGGCCTCCGCGGCACGCCCGGCGATCGGGGCGGCCGTGGAAGCCCTGCGTCAGTCGTGGATCAGGGCTGGGACAGGACGTCCAGCGCCTGGCGCACCGTGAACGCGCCCGCGTAGAGCGCCTTGCCCGCGATCACGCCCTCGACGCCGGCCGGCTCGAGGGTGGCCAGGGCGCGCAGGTCGTCCAGCTTGGACACGCCACCGCTGGCGATGACCGGCTTGTCGGTGGCGGCGCACACCTCGCGGAGCAGCTCGAGGTTGGGGCCGCGCATGGTGCCGTCCTTGGTGATGTCGGTGACGACGTACCGCGACGCGCCGGCCTTGTCGAGCCGGGCCAGCACCTCGTACAGGTCGCCGCCGTCGCGGGTCCAGCCGCGGGCCGACAGGGTGCGGCCACGCACATCCAGGCCGATGGCCACGCGGTCGCCGTACTCGGCCACCACCCGGTCGCACCACTCCGGATCCTCCAGCGCGGCCGTGCCGATGTTGACCCGCGCGCAGCCGGTGGACAGGGCCCGGGTCAGCGACTCGTCGTCGCGGATGCCCCCGGACAGCTCCACCTTGACGTCGAGCCGGCCCACCACGCCCGCCAGCAGCTCGGCGTTCGAGCCGCGCCCGAAGGCGGCGTCGAGGTCGACCAGGTGCACCCACTCGGCGCCGTCGTTCTGCCAGGCCAGCGCGGCCTCGAGCGGGTCGCCGTACGTCGTCTCGGAGCCGGCGGCGCCCTGCACGAGGCGTACGGCCTGACCGTCGGCGACGTCGACCGCGGGCAGCAGCTCTAGCGTCATATCTTCTCTCCAGAGTTTGTGCGGCCCTGCGGCCGGGGGTCCTATCCGGCCTTGCGGCCGAGAACGACAACGACGAGGGCGGGCGCGGCGAGCACGAGCACCGCGGTGAGCACGATGCGCAGCGACGTCTCCGGCACGAACAGCCAGACAGCGGCGATCGCCACGGCCGGCACGAGCAAAATGCCGATCCGCTCACCGCGGCTGCGGCGATACAGCCGGCCGGTCTTGCGCGTGCGCGGTTTCAGGCGTTTGACCAGCGCACGCCGCCGCTGCCGCCGCGCCACCTTGCGGGCGCGGGCGGCCTTCTCCTTCTCCAGCACGGCGAGGCGGGCCTCGCGCCGCCGCGCGCGCTCCTTCGACATGGCCCTACAGTCCGGCAACCCAGTTGCGCAGCAGCGCATAGCCGGAATCGCCCGACTTCTCGGGGTGGAACTGGGCAGCGCTGAGCGGGCCGAGCTCGACGGCGGCCGCGAACGGACGGTCGTGGCTGGCCGTGGCCACCTTGGCACTGCCCAACGCGTCAAGATCGTTGGCCGCGTAGGAGTGCACGAAGTAGAACCGCGCATCTTCCGGCATGTCGCGGAACAACGCGGAGCCGGCCGGCGCGTCGACGGTGTTCCAGCCCATGTGCGGGATGCGCTCGGCCGACAGCTTGTCGACCACGCCCGGCAGCAGGCCCAGCCCCTTGGTCTCGACCCCGTGCTCGACACCCGCCTCGAACAGGATCTGCATGCCCACGCAGATGCCGAGCACCGGGCGGCCCGCGGCGACCCGCGCGGCGATCATCGGACCGGCCTCGATCTCCTCGATGCCGGCCATGCACGCGGCATAGGCGCCGACGCCCGGCACGACCAGCCCGTCCGCCTCGGCGGCGGCGCTCAGATCGCTGGTCACGGTGACGTCCACACCCGTACGGGCGACGGCCCGCTCGGCCGACCGCAGATTGCCCGACCCGTAGTCGAGCACCACCACGCTCGTCATCAGACCGACCACAGGATGCCGCCGGCCGTGGCGAGGGCGGCGAGCACCCCGACCAGGCCGATGCTGAACTTGGTGGCGCCCGAGCGCACCAACTGGATCACGCCGCCGACCAGGAACCCGGCCAGCAGGAACAGGGCGATGGCCATCAGAGCACGCCCTTGGTGGACGGCAGCTGCCCGGCGTTGCGCGGGTCGATCTCGACGGCCTCGCGCAGCGCCCGGGAGAACGCCTTGAACTGCGTCTCGACGACGTGGTGGGCGTCCGGCTTGCCGCCGTCACGGGCCGCCCGCAGCACGCTGACGTGCAGCGTGAGCTTGGCGGCGTGGCCGAACGACTCGAAGATGTGCCGGGTCATGCTGGTCGGGTAGACCGGGCCGATGTACGGCGCCAGCTCGGGCTCGTCGTGCACGATGTAGGGCCGGCCGGACAGGTCGACCGCGGCCCGCACGAGCACCTCGTCCATCGGGATGGTGGCCGAGCCGTACCGCCGGATGCCTGCCTTGTCACCCAGCGCGCGGGCGAAGGCCTCGCCGAGCGTGATGGCAGTGTCCTCCATCGTGTGGTGCGCGTCGATCTCGAGGTCGCCCTCGGTGCGCACCGTCAGGTCGAAGCCGCCGTGCCGGGCGAGCTGGTTGAGCATGTGGTCGTAGAAGCCGACGCCGGTGCTCAGGTCGCCCTTGCCCGTGCCGTCGAGGTCGATCTCGACGAGCACCTTGGTCTCGTTGGTGACGCGCTCGATACGCGCGGTGCGGCTCACTTCAAGGCCTCCAAGAATGCGTCGGTCTCGGCCGGGGTCCCGGCGGTGACCCGCAGCCAGCCGGCCAGGCCGACGTCGCGGATCAGCACACCCCGGTCGAGCAGCCGCTGCCAGACGATTTTCTGGTCGCCACCCACCTCGAACAGCACGAAGTTGGCGTCGCTGTCGGCGACGGCGCGGCCGCGGTCGCGGAGCGTGGCGACGATGCGGTCACGCTGTTCCTTGATCGCCTCGACCGTGGCCAGCAGGGCGTCGCGCTGCGACAGGGCGGCACGCGCCGCGGCCTGCGTGAGCGCGGACAGGTGATAGGGCAGCCGCACGAGCTGCACGGCGTCGACCACGGCGGGATCGGCAGCCAGGTAACCCAGCCGCCCCCCGGCGAACCCGAACGCCTTGCTCATCGTGCGGGTCACGACCAGGCGCGGGTGGCCGGGCAGCACGGTCAGCGCGCTCGGCGTGCCGGGACGGGCGAATTCCGCGTACGCCTCGTCCACGATCACCATGCCCCGGGCTGCGTCGAGTACGGCCGTGACCACCTCGGGGTCGAGCGCCGTCCCGGTCGGGTTGTTCGGCGAGCACAGGAAGATCAGGTCGGGGTCGTGCTCCTGGATCTGCGCCAGCGCGGCTGCCGGGGTGAGCCCGAAATCGGGATCCCGCAACGCGCCGATCCACCGGCTGCCCGTGCCCTGGGCCAGCAGCGGGTGCATCGAATAGGACGGGCCGAAACCCAGCGCCGTACGGCCGGGACCCGCGAACGCCTGCAGCAGCTGCTGCTGGATCTCGTTGGACCCGTTGGCCGCCCACGTGTTCGCCGCGGTCAGCCCGTGACCCAGGTAATCGGCCAGGTCGGCGCGCAGGGCCACGGCGTCGCGGTCGGGATAGCGGTTGAGGTCGCGCAGCTCGGCCTGCACCGCCTTGGCGATCGCGTCGACCACCGCGTCGGGCAGCGGATACGAGTTCTCGTTGGTGTTCAGCCGCACCGCGACGTCGAGCTGCGGAGCCCCGTACGGCGTCTTGCCCCGCAGCTCGTCACGGATCGGCAGGTCGTCGATCGTGGTCACCGCTCACCGCCGGGGAAACGGGCCCGCACCGCGTCGCCGTGGGCCGGCAGGTCTTCGGCGTTGGCCAGCGCGACCACGTGCCCGGCGACGTCACGCAGCGCCGCCTCGGTGTACTCGACGACGTGCACGCCGCGCAGGAACGACTGCACCGACAGGCCGGACGAGTGCCGCGCGCAGCCGCCGGTGGGCAGCACGTGGTTGGAGCCGGCCGCGTAGTCGCCCAGCGACACCGGCGACCAGGCCCCGACGAAGATCGCCCCGGCGTTGCGGACCCGCAGTGCCCACTCGCGGGCGTCTCGGGTCTGGATCTCGAGGTGTTCCGCAGCGTAGGCGTCGACCACCCGCAGGCCCTGCTCGAGGTCGTCGACCAGCACGACGCCGGACTGGTCGCCGGCCAGCGCGGTCTGCACCCGGGCGGCGTGTTTCGTGCTCGCGACCTGGCGCACCAGCTCGGTGTCGACCGCCGCGGCCAGCGCCTCAGAATCGGTGACCAGCACACTCGCCGCCAGGGGGTCGTGCTCGGCCTGGCTGATCAGGTCGGCCGCGAGGTGCCGCGGGTCGGCCGAGTCGTCGGCCAGGATGGCGATCTCGGTCGGGCCGGCCTCGGCGTCGATGCCGACGGCCCCGCGCAGCATGCGCTTGGCCGCGGTGACCCAGATGTTGCCCGGGCCGGTGATCACGTCGACCGGCTCGCAGCGGTCGCCCTCGCCGGCCCCGTCGGAGCCGTAGCCGAGCATGGCGATCGCCTGGGCGCCGCCGACCGCGTAGACCTCGGTCACCCCGAGCAGCGCGCACGCCGCCAGCACCCGGGCGTCGGGCAGGCCGCCGTTCTCCTTCTGCGGCGGGCTGGCCACCACCAGCGACTCGACGCCCGCTTCCTGCGCGGGCACCACGTTCATCACCACGGTGGACGGATAGACCGCGAGCCCGCCGGGGACATAGAGGCCGACCCGGCGTACGGGGATCCAGCGCTCGGTGACCGTGCCGCCGTCGACCACCTGGGTGGTCACATCGGTGCGGCGCTGGTCGGCGTGCACCTTGCGAGCGCGCTGGATGACGACCTCGAGGGCGGCGCGGACGTCGGGCTCGAGCGTCTCGGCGGCGGCGGTGATCGCGGCGGCGGGCACCCTCAGGCGGTCGAGCTCGACGCCGTCGAACCGCTGAGTGGCCTCGCGGATCGCGGAGAAGCCATGCTGATGGACCGCCTCGACGACCGGGCGGATCTGCTCGACGGCCGCGGAGACGTCGAGCTGGGCACGGGGCAGCAGGCCTCGCGGGTCCCGGGAGGAGCCGCGCAGGTCGATCCGATTCAGCACGCCGCCAATTCTAGGCGGAACCCCCGGCAGAACCGGCGTCGCCGCAGGCCGGCCCGAGTCGTGGGACGAGGATCACCACCGGCCGTGGTGACCCCGACGCGACGGGTTGACCATGGGAGGCCGACCGATAGGCTGATCCCGTGAGCAATCGGCTGCCGGTGTTCCCACTGGGTACGGTGCTCTTCCCCGGCCTGGTGCTGCCTCTGCACATCTTCGAGGAGCGCTACCGCACGCTCGTTCGCGAGCTCGTGGCCGGCCCCGAGGACGGGCCGCACGAGTTCGGCGTCGTGACCCTGCGGCGCGGGGCCGAGGCGCCCGCGCCCGACGGTGCCGACGGCCCGGCTCAGGAGTCCGTCCCGCTGGTGGTCGACGACCTCTACCCGACCGGCTGCACGGCCGAGTTGCGGCAGGTCACCGAGCTGCCAGACGGCCGCTACGACATCATGACGGTCGGCCGGCGGCGGTTCACGCTCAAGGACGTGCGCCAGGGTGACGAGCCCTATCTGACCGCGGAGGTCGACTGGCTGCCCGACGAGTCGCCCGACGAGATGGCCGAACTGCTCGCGCCCCGGGCCCTGGCCGCCTTCCGGGGTTATCTCGAGCTGCTGCGCCCCGACTCCGAGGTGCTCGACGCCGTCCCGGGCGACGCGACCGTGCTGTCCCACCTGATCGCGGCCACGGCCCAGCTCACCACCGACGAGCGTCAGCTGCTGCTGTCCGCCCCCGACACCACAACCCGCCTGCGCACCGAGCTCAAGCTGCTCAACCGCGAGTCCGGCCTGCTGGCGCGGGTGCGGGCCGTGCCGGTGCCGCTGAGCGACCTGGCCCGGCCCGCCAGCCCCAACTGACAGTCGGTGACGGAAGGCGTTCAGGATCGTCGGCGCTCATCATTGCCCGAAGACGCCGCCCGAGTTACCCGCGCGGCTCGGCCTGCCAATCGGTGGCTTCATAGCCGTCGCCCGGCTGCGGCCCCACAGGCCCGGGGTTGTTCGAGCCGTAGCCCGGTTTGGCGCCCGGCTGGTCGAGGTCGGGGTCGTTGGACCACCCGGCCAGCAACGTCAGCACGATCGCCGCGGCGAAGGCCGGCACCAGCGTCGGGCCGAGCGCGTGCACCTCGGGCGGCGCCATGTAGGTGGCACCCTGCTGCGCCGTTTCGGCCCAGCTCTGATAGTCGGACCGCCCGATCAGCTCGCCCACCCGGGGCGCCACCAGCCAGCCCGCCCCGAGCGCGCCCAGCACGACGCTGAGCAGCAGGAACGGCCCCCGGTCGCGGCGCAGCACGAGCCACGCGACGATCGCCACGAGCAGGCCGAACCCGAGGCCCAGCAGCGTGAACCAGCCGTCGGCGGCGATGTACTCCTCGGGCGAGGGGTCGTTGACCACGATCCCGGCCTGACCGGCGTCGACCACCGGCACCGAGGGGGCCAGCGCGCGCCAGAGCAGGCCCAGCGGACCGCCGAGCACGACGATCACCAGGAAACACCCGAGGGCGACGACGAGGGTGCGCTTCCAGGGCCGGTGCGACGACAGGTGCATGCTCCAGGCCCGGCCGAAGGCGTTGCGCGGCTCCTCGATCGGCCCCGACGGATGCGCCAGCCCATAACCGCCGCCGTCGGGCGTCGGGCCATAACCGCCGCCGTCGGGCGCAGACCCATAGCCCCCAGCGCCGGGCGCGCCGTAGCCGTAATCCACGGCACGGGACTCGGGCGCCGAGCGCTCGCCGGGCTGGTGCGACGCCGGTTCCTGACTCGGGTTCACCCTACGATCCTGCCAGGTGCCGCGTGCGGCCGTCGCCCGTGCCCGGTCACCGGGGTCAGCCCACCGCGGACGGGCCGAGGATCATCTTGAGGTCGGCCCGCAGCGCCGGGGTCGGCGCGACCCGCACCGCGCCCAGTCGCAGAACCGTCGTACGGCTGCCGTTCTGCAGGTGGACGTGGACCTCGGAGTCGCCCGGGTGGCTGGTCAGGATCTCCTTGAGCTCGGAGACCAGCGGCGGCGTGCACCGGGTGATCGGCATGGTCAGCGTGACCGGCTTGCTGTCGGGGTTGTGGCTGACGTCGGGCAGCGACATGTCCATCGCCATGATGCGCGGGGTGTCGTCGCGCCGGTCGACCCGGCCCTTGACCACCACGATCGCGTCCTCGGCGATGAACTGGCCGATCACCTCGTAGGTGTTGGGGAAGAACAGCGCCTCGACGCCGCCGGCCAGGTCTTCCAGGGTGGCCGAGGCCCACGCGCGGCCCTGCTTGGTGATGCGGCGCTGCACGCCGGTGAGGATGCCCGCCAGCGTGACGACCTGGCCGTCGGGAACCGAACCCTCCTCGTTCAGCGCCGCGATCGTCGTGTCGGCGGCATTTTGCAGCAGCTGCTCGAGCCCGGCCAGGGGGTGGTCGCTGACGTAGAGGCCGAGCATCTCGCGCTCGAACGCCAGCTTGTCGCGCTTGTCCCACTCGGAGTCGCCGATCGCGGGCATGGCAACCGTGGCCGCGCTGCCGCCGTCGGCGTCCCCGAAAGCCCCGAACAGGTCGAACTGGCCGGCCGCCTCGTTGCGCTTGACGTCCGCGTACGCGTCGATGGCCTCGGCGTGCACCGCGAGCAAGCCCTTGCGGCTGTGCCCCATCGAGTCGAACGCGCCCGCCTTGATCAGGGATTCAATCGTCTTCTTGTTGCAGGCGACCGCGTCGACCTTGGACAGGAAGTCGTAGAAGTCCTGATACTCGCCCTTCTCGGTGCGGCAGCGGACGATCGCGTCGACGACGTTGTTGCCGACGTTGCGCACCGCGGCCAGGCCGAACCGGATGTCCTTGCCGACCGGGGTGAACGGACCGGCCGACTGGTTGACGTCGGGCGGCAGGACCTGGATGCCCATGCGCCGGCACTCCGCCAGGTACATCGCCATCTTGTCCTTGTCGTCGCCGACGCTGGTCAGCAGACCACCCATGTACTCGGCGGGATAGTGCGCCTTCAGATAGGCGGTCCAGTAGGAGACCAGCCCGTACGCGGCGGAGTGCGCCTTGTTGAACGCGTAGCCGGCGAACGGGACCAGCACGTCCCACACCGCCTGGATGGCTTCCTTGGAGTAACCGTGGTCGAGGCAGCCCTGCTGGAACGGGCCGAACTCCTTGTCCAGGATCTCCTTCTTCTTCTTGCCCATGGCCCGGCGCAGCAGGTCGGCCTGGCCCAGGCTGTAACCGGCGAGGATCTGCGCGGCGCGCTGCACCTGCTCCTGATAGACGATCAGCCCGTACGTGGGTTCGAGGATCTCGCGCAGCGGCTCCTCGAGCTCCGGGTGGATCGGCGTGATCTCCTGCAGGCCGTTCTTGCGCAGCGCGTAGTTGGTGTGCGACTCGACGCCCATCGGGCCGGGGCGGTAGAGCGCCAGGACGGCCGAGATGTCCTCGAAGTTGTCGGGCTTCATCAGCCGCAGCAGCGACCGCATCGGCCCGCCGTCGAGCTGGAAGACGCCGAGCGTGTCACCGCGGGCCAGCAGCTCGTAGGCCGCCTTGTCGTCGAGCGGCAACGCCAGCAGGTCGAGGTCGAGGTCGTGGTTGAGCTTGATGTTCTTGACCGCGTCGTCGAGGATCGTCAGGTTGCGCAGGCCCAGGAAGTCCATCTTGAGCAGGCCGAGCGTCTCGCACGTCGGGTAGTCGAACTGGGTGATGATGACGCCGTCGGAGGCACGGCGCATCAGCGGGATGTGGTCGATGATCGGCTCGGCCGACATGATGACGCCGGCGGCGTGCACACCGGTCTGCCGGATCAGGCCCTCGATGCCCCGCGCGGTGTCGATCACCTTTTTGACGTCGGGATCGGTCTCGTACAGCGTGCGGACCTCGCCTGCCTCGCTGTAGCGCTTGTGCTCGGAGTCGAAGATGCCGGAGAGCGGGATGCCCTTGCCCATGACGTCGGGCGGCAGCGCCTTGGTGATCCGGTCGCCGACCGCGAACGGGTAACCCAGCACGCGGGCCGAGTCCTTGATGGCGGCCTTGGCCTTGATCGTGCCGAAGGTGGCGATCTGGGCGACCTTGTCGTCGCCCCAGCGGTCGGTGACGTACTTGATGACCTCGCCGCGCCGGCGCTCGTCGAAGTCGATGTCGACGTCGGGCATCGAGATGCGCTCGGGATTGAGGAACCGCTCGAAGATCAGGCCGTGCGGCAGGGGGTCGAGGTCGGTGATGCCCATCGCGTACGCCACCAGGGAACCCGCCGCCGAGCCACGGCCGGGGCCGACCGCGATGCCGTTGCGCTTGGACCACTGGATGAAGTCGGCCACCACGAGGAAGTACGCCGGGAAGCCCATCTGGATGATGACGCCCAGCTCGTACTCCGCCTGCTTGATGTGCGTCTCGGGGATGCCGTCGGGGAACCGGTTGCGCAGGCCCTCGAAGGCGACGTGGCGGAAGTACTCCTCCTCGGTGTATCCCTCGGGGATCGGGAACCGGGGCATGAGGTTCTTGAAGGTGAACATCCCCTCGGTGTCCACCTTTTCCGCCACCAGCAGCGTGTTGCGGCAGCCCTCCTGCCACGCCTCGGACGGGTCGACCGCCCGCATCTGCTCGGCCGACTTGACGAAGTAACCCGCGCCGTCGAACCGGAACCGGTTGGGGTCGGCGACGTTGCTGCCGGTCTGCACGCACAGCAGCACGTCGTGGGCGGTCGCCTGAGCCTCGTACGTGTAGTGGGAGTCGTTGGTGACCAGCGGCGGGATGCCCAGTTTCCGGCCGATCTCGAGCAGGCCGTCACGGACCCTTTTCTCGATCGACAGGCCGTGGTCCATGATCTCGAGGAAGTAGTTGTCCTTGCCGAGGGCTTCCTGATACATCGCGGCCGACTTGAGCGCCTCGTCGAACTGGCCGAGCCGCAGCCGGGTCTGCACGGCGCCGGACGGGCAGCCGGTGGTGCCCATGATGCCCTCGGCGTGCTCGGCGATGATGTCGAAGTCCATCCGCGGGTACTTGCCGAGCTGGCCCTCGATCGAGGCGCGCGAGTTGAGGCGGAACAGGTTTTTCAGGCCGACCGCGTTGCGGGCCCACATGGTCATGTGGGTGTAGGCGCCGTTACCCGAGACGTCGTCGCTCTTCTGCTCGGGACGGCCCCACTTGACGCGGCTCTTGTTGTCACGCGAGTCGGGCGCGACGTAGGCCTCGACGCCGATGACCGGGACGACCCCGGCCGCAGTGGCCTGGGTGTAGAAGTCGTAGGCGCCGTGCATGTTGCCGTGGTCGGTGATCGCCGCGGCCGGCATGCCCAGGCGTTTGGCCTCGCCCAGCAGCTCTTTGACACGGGCGGCCCCGTCGAGCATCGAATACTCGGTGTGCACGTGGAGATGCACGAACGAGTCAGACACCCGGGGCCCCCTTAAGTTGTGTGGACCCGAGCGAGGATAGCCGCACCCACCGACAATCGGGGAGGCCCCACGCGGCCTACTCCGCGAATGGCTCGATCATCACAGAGGCGGCCTTGAGCCACGCCGTACGCGTCTCCTGCTGGAGGTCCGCGTACTCGATCGACGAGCCCACCTCGAGCGCCTGGTCGTAGGGCACGATCGCGACCGCGCGGGTGCGGGTGGCGAAGTGCTTGGCGAAGTCGTTGAGCAACGGCAGCGGACCCGGCGAGGGGCACGAGATCAGCGTCACCGCGTTGGAGACCAGGTCACCCATCCCGCTGTCGTCGAGCACGTCGAGCATCCAGTCGGCGGTGAACGCGGCGTCCTCGCGGGGCACGGTGGTGATCACGAGCTGGTCGGCCTGGCGCATGACGGTCTGCCAGTTCACGCTCTCGACGTTGTTGCCGGTGTCGACACAGATCACGTCGTGGGTGCGCCGGAGAAGATCCATCACCCGCCGCACGGTGGCCTGGTCGAGCCGCTGGGCGAAGCGCGGGTTCTCCTCGCCGGCCAGCACGTCGTACGAGCCGTCCGAAGCGTGCCGCAGATAGCCGTCGAGTTCCTGCAGCAACCCGTCGCCGTGCAGGTTCTCGATCTGCATCAGGTCGGCCAGCAGGTGCTTGATCGTGCGGGCATGGCGGGCGCTGCCGGCGCGCAGGCCGAGTGTGCCGCGCAGCTCGTTGTCGTCCCAGGCGAGCACGCCGCGGCCGCGGACGCTCCCGATCGTGGCGGCGGCCAGCACGGTGGCGGTGGTCTTGTGCACGCCGCCCTTGGGATTGGCGAACGCGAGCACCCGGGGCTTGCCGAGCTTGCGGCGCATCACGGCCACCGCGCGCTCGAGCTCCTCGTCGGCGCGGCTCTGCCGCCACTCGATGCGCGCGGCGGCGGGCGAGGTCGGCTGCGGGGCCAAAGGCATCATCGGCGGCTGCTGCTGCACCGGGGGCGGCTGCACCGGGGCCGGCTGCACCGGCGGCGGCTGGACCGGGGGCGGCTGCACCGGCATCACCGGGGCGGCCGAGGCGCGCACCTGCGGGTAGTCACGGCCCGGCGGCGGCGCCGCGGGCGGCCGCGCCGAGGGGCTGAAGAAGCTGTGCGGTTCCTCGACCGGCGGCGCCGGGGCAGGCGGCGGAGCGGCGCCCCGGCGACCGCCGCCGTTCAGCTCGGCCTGACGAGCCTGCCAGCGCGGGTCGAGCGGGTTGACCGGGCGCTGCGGCATCGCCCGCTGCTCGGGCGGCGGCTGCTGCTCGGGGCGGGGCTGCTCGTACCGCCCGGAGCCGTACTGCTGCCCGCGGGCGTCCAGCGGGTTGACCGGGCGGCGAGTCGGCAAAGGCTGCCCGTACTGCTGCGGGTCGGTTTGCCCGTTCTGACTCTCGCGTTCGTGCTCGGACTGTTCCTCGGCCGACCGGGAACCGTGCCGGGCGCGGTCGAGCAGCGCCCGCCATCGCGGGGCTGGTTCCGCAGGCCGGCCCCAGCCGGTCTCGGTCCCGTCCACGGCTCGTCCTCCCTGCACATGCTTTTCGATGATGCTTACGCCCGGGCTCCTCGCCCCTGACAGGCTACGGAGCTAACCCCGATCGGGCCACTGCCCGTTCTGAAGAACCACGGCCGTCAGGGGCCGCGCCACCGGCGGACGAAGAAACTAACGTCCGGGCCGGGCTCAAGGTGCTGGCGGACGACTGGTCGCGTCGTGAGCAGGAGTCGCGTCCGAGGCAGAGGGTACGGCAGAACGTTCCTCCGAGGCCGGGGTGGAAGGCGGGGTGGTGCGTGCGGCGACGCTCGATGAGGCAGATGTCACAGGCGTCCCGGGCGACGACACTATCGGCGCGGGCGGGCGGGAGGCAATGCCCCCGGTGTCCATTGGCACGGCCGGCGAACGGGACGGTTCGGGCGGGACGGTGCCGGTCTGCTCGGGCTGCGGCGGCCGGAACTCCGTACGGTCGAGGCTTCTGACCTCGGGGGCCGGGTCCACCGCGCGCACACCGGCCCGGCCGGCCACCTCGCGCAACGCGGACGGCGCCGCACGCACCACCGCCGCGAAGACACACGAACACCCCGACCGGTACGCCGAGGCCTCCTGGGCCGCCGTCCGGGCCGCCGTCGCGTACGCCCGCCGGGCCCGCTGCCGGTTGTCGTCGTCCCCGGTCAGGCGGCGGGCCAGCTGCTCGTACTCGGCGTGCTCACGATCGCGGGCCAGGGCCGTGTCGAGCATCCCGGTCATCACGTCGGCGGGCAGCCGATAGACCGGGATCCGCACGACCGGCGTGTGTGCGCCGGGCAACGGCACCCGGGCGTACACCTGGGCCACGGCCGTGCCCGCGAGCAGGTCGGGCAGCGGTCCGGCCCCGACATAACCTGCCAGGCTGACCAGCGCCCACGTCTCGCCCGCGGCGGGCGCCGACGGATCGGTCAGGGCGGCCAGCTCGCTGCGGCTCGCGTCGAGGTAACCGGGCACCGACTGGCCCTGGACGACCCCGACGCGGACGACGTCACTGGGGTCCTCCGGCGGCACGACGTCGGGCCGGCTCACCCAGATCAGTCCGAGCAGCACAACCCCGGCGGACACGGCCGCGACCGTGGCGGCCATGCGCACGGCCGGGGCGCCGCGCAGGACCGGCCCCCGTACTCGCTCCGCCGGTCCCACCGGTGTCCGCTCCCCCGGATCAGCTCGCGTCCTGCAGCACGCTCAGCGCGTACTTCAGGTCGTCGGGATAGTCGCTGACGAAACGCACCTCGTCGAGTGTGCGCGGGTGCAGGAAGGACAGCTCGCGGGCGTGCAGCCACTGACGGGTCAGCTTGAGCCGGGCCGCCAGCGTCGGGTCGGCGCCGTACTGCTGGTCGCCGACGCACGGGTGCCGCAGCGCCGAGAAGTGCACGCGGATCTGGTGGGTGCGGCCCGTCTCGAGCTTCACGTCGACCAGGCTGGCCGAGCGGAACGCCTCGACCGTGTCGTAGTGGGTGACGCTCGGCTTGCCGGTCGACATCACCGCGAACCGGTAGTCGGCCGTCGGGTGCCTGTCGATCGGCGCGTCGATGGTGCCGCGCAGCGGGTCGAGGTGGCCCTGCACGACCGCGTGGTAGCGCTTGTCGACCTCGCGTTCCTTGAAGGCCCGCTTGAGCGCGCTGTACGCCACTTCGCTCTTGGCCACGACCATGATGCCGGTGGTGCCGACGTCGAGCCGGTGGACGACGCCCTGCCGCTCGGCGGCGCCGCTGGTCGCGACGTTCTGCCCCATCGCGGCCAGCCCGCCCACCACGGTCGGGCCGGTCCAGCCGGGGCTCGGGTGCGCCGCCACGCCGACCGGCTTGTCGACCACCACGATGTCGTCATCGCTGTAGATCACCTTCAGGCCGTGCACCGGCTCGGCCACCACCACCGGGGCCGCCACGGGCGCGGGCAACGTGACCTCGAGCCAGGCGCCCGCCGAGACCTTGTCGGACTTGGGGCGCGGGATGCCGTCGACCAACGCGTCACCCGACTCGACCAGGGTCGCGGCGGCCGTGCGGGACAACCCGAACAACCGGCTCACGGCCTGGTCGAGGCGCATCCCGTCGAGCCCGTCGGGCACCGGGAGGGACCGCTGCGAGCTCACTGTGCCTCTTCCTTCTTCTTCCGTACGGAGATCCGGCTGCCGTCGCGTTGCCGGCCGGTGAGCTCGAGCAGCACCGCCAGCACGACACCGACGCTGAGGCAGCTGTCCGCGATGTTGAAAACCGCGAAGTACTCCGCGTACGGCCCGAAGAGGCTGATCATGTCGACCACGTGCCCGTGCAGCGGGCCGGGCGCCCGGAACAGCCGGTCGCCGAGGTTGCCCAGGGCGCCGCCGAGCACCAGGCCCAGCGCGACCGCCCACGGCACCGACCGCAGCCGCGTCGCCATGTAGCCGATCCAGCTGACGACCACCAGGGTCACCACCGGGAAGATCCAGGTGTGGTCGCTGCCGAAGCTGAAGGCCGCCCCGGGGTTGCGCAGCAGCGAGAGGTAGATCAGGCCACCGAGGACGCGGACCGGATTGCCCTCGTCCAGATTCTCGGTGGAGAGCCACTTGGTCCACTGGTCGAGGGCCACGGCGAGCACGGCGGTGGCGCCCAGAACCGCCATGGCGCGGCCGGTGAACCGGGGCCTGGGCGCCGGCGCCGGCTCGTCCACCGTGGTCACCTCCGCCTGGTCGTCGGCGTTCAGCGTCGTTCCTCCAGCTGCTTGCAGGACACACAGAGAGTCGCGGACGGGAACGCCGCCAGTCGTTCGACCGGGATCGCGTTGCCGCATCGCTCGCACCAACCGTAGTTGCCCTCGCCGAGGCGGTCGATGGCGCGTTCCACCTGTGTGATCCGCTCCAGCAGATTGTTCGCCAGAGTGATCTCCTGCTCACGCTCGAACGTCTTGGTGCCGGTGTCGGCCTGGTCGTCGCCGGCCGAGTCGTCGAGCCGGCCGCGCTGCAGCTCGGTGATCTCGGCGAGCGAGGCGTCGTACTCGGCCTGCAGCTCGTCGCGCCGCTCGACCAGCGCGACCCGGATCTTTTCGGTCTCGGCGGCGCTGCGGGTCCGCCCGGCGGCGCCCTTCTGCCCGGACGTGCTGCTTGCGGCCGCTCTGGTGCCCGTTGCCTTGGCCATCGTCGCTCCCTCAGCCGCGCGCCACGCGGCGGTCAGCGTCCCTTGAGCCGACCGGCGTCCCCGGCGCCGGCCCGGCTTCTCTGTCGTTTTCTGCCCACCCGGCGATCGGCTCACGCCCCGACCCCGCGCGGCCGCGCAGTAGATCTTGCCCCACCTGCACAAACGGCGCGGCCGAACGACCAGCCGCGCACTCTTCAAGGGTGGCAAGGATACGGAACGTATACCGCAGTGACAACAGCGCGTACCGGATCATGCGCCCAATCGGCCGGAAACGCCGCGAAAGGCGGGTCAAATACCCGACGCCGGGTCCTCTGCGCCGTCCTCGCCGAACCAGCGGGCCAACCGCCCCCGCCGGCTCACCGCCCGCAGGCGGCGCTCGGCCACGTCCCGCGCGGCCGCCGTGGCCACGATCAGAAGGGCGTCGCCGGTGCGCAGCCGGGTGTCCGGGCCGGGCACGAAACCGGCGCCGCCCCGCACGACCAGGGTCACCGAGGCGCCCTCGGGCAGGCGCAGCTCGTCGATGTGAACCCCGGCCAGCCGCGACCCCTCAGCCACGTCGAGCTGCAGCATCTCGGCGTTCAAACGTTCCAGCGGCGCGGTCTCGATCCGCACCTCGGCCGCCTCACCGGGAGCGGTCACCCCGAGCTTGCGCGCGGCCGGGCCGAGGGTGCTCGCCTGCAGCAACGTGAAGATGATGACCAGCACGAACACGGCGTCGAAGAGCCCCCGCGCCCCCGGCGTGCCGGCCGAGAGCGGGATCGTGGCCAGCACGATCGGCACCGCGCCGCGCAGACCCGCCCACGAGAAGAACGCCGTCCCCCGCCAGCCCACCCGGTTGCCGGGGCGCCGCGGGCCGCGCAGCGGGCGGGCCAGCACGGCCGAGGCGACCACCGACAACGGGCGGGCCAGCAGCACCAGCGCCACCCCGGTCACCAGCGCCGGCACCAGCGCCTCGCCCAGCCGGCTGGGCGAGCTGAGCAGCCCCAGCAGCACGAACAGGCCGATCTGGGCCACCCAGGCCAGCCCGTCGGCGAACCCGAGAATGGCCCGGCGGTGCGGGATCCGGCCGTTGCCCAGCACCACGCCGGCGGCGTAGACGGCGAGGAACCCGGAGGCGTGGACGACGGCCCCGGCGGCGTACGCGAAGACCGTCAGGCCGACCGCCGCGATCGGATAGAGCCCGGCCGACGGCAGGGCCGCGTTGCGCAGCAACCACCGCCCGGCCATGCCGACCGCCAAGCCGACGGCCGCGCCGGCCAGCAGCTCGTAGGCGACGATGCCCAGCTCGTACCACCACGGGTGCATCTCGGAGAGGTCCGCGCTGAGCAGCACCACCAGCAGCACCACGGGCGCGTCGTTCATGCCCGACTCGGCCTCGAGCGTGGCGACCATCCGAGGGGGCAGGCGCAGCCGGCGCAGGGTCGCGAAGACCGCGGCGGCGTCGGTTGACGACAGCACGGCGCCGTACAGCAGGGCCAGCTGCCAGGGCAGGTCCAGGATCAGGTGCACGGCCAGCCCGACCACCGCGATGCTGACCGCGACGCCCACCGTGGCCAGCGAGGCGGCCAGTCCCAGGACCGGCCGCAGCGTCGGCCACCGCGCGGTCAGGCCGCCCTCGGCGATGATCACGATGAGCGCGCAGAAGCCCAGGGTGCGGGTCAGCTCGACGTCGTCGAAACGGATGCCCAGGCCGCTCTCGCCGAGCACCATGCCGATGGCCAGATAGACCAGCAGGCTGGGCAGGCCGAGCCGGGTCGACACGCGGACGGCGGCCACCGCCACCAGGAGGACGCCTGCGCCGATCAGCAGCGCGTAGTCGAGCCCACCGGTCACCGGCCGGCCGTACCGTCCCGCAACGCGGCCAGTCGTCCGGCGACCCCGTCACCGGCCGCGGCGACGGTGAAGACCTTGTCGCGGCTCGTCGCGCCGAGACGCAGCTCCACATCGGCCGGCCGCACCTCGAGAGCGGCGGCCAGGGCGCGGCGCACCGCCTCGGTGGCCTTGCCGTCGACGGCGGGGGCGCCCACGGCGACGATCAGGGCCGGGCCGTGCGGGCCTTCGTAGCGCCCGCCGACCCGGTTGCGTCCGGCGCCGGGGCGTACCCGCACGGGCACGGCGAGGACGGTCTCGTCGGGCGGGGGAACGCGGCGCTTGACCATGCCTCATTGTGCCGATCAACGGCCCTTCGAGGGAGGCCCCTCCGCTGTGCCCTTTCCAACGCTTCCCGCCGCTCACCGGCGCGCATCCAAGCTCGCGACGACCCGGCCCGCGGTCTGCCGCGGCCACGAGACGGGCGACCCGAACGGCACGCCGGCACGGTCCGTGGAGTCGGGAGCGGCGACAAACTGGGCAGGGGTCAGTGGCGGGCCGGCGGCACCCGGGGGCGTCAGTGGCGGGCCGGCGGCACCCGGAGGCGTCAGTGGCGGGCCGGCGGCACCGGGGGGGGTCAGTGGCGGGCGGCCGCGGCCACGAGGCGGTCGACCGGGCGGCACAGTCCGCAGGGGCTGAAGCCGAGCTCGACGGCCTCGCTGACCGGGATCGGCTCGGCCAGCCTGCCGGCCAGGCTGGGGCACTCGGCCACGTGATACCGCGGACGCCCGTCGACCACGAGCACCTCGGCGTCCAGCCGGGCCACCCGTACGGCGTCGGCGGGCTGCACGGCCTGCGGCAACGGCTCGTCGTCGGGGTCGTCGGCGTCGGGTTCGGCGAACTGCGCGGCCTCCGGGGCCGTCACCGGCACACCCGTGCCCGCCGCAGCGCCTGCGGGCCGGCGGCCCCACGCGTCCTCCTCCGGCATATCGTTGCGCGCGGCATTGATCGCATCGGAGGCGCGCTCGTAATCCGGAGCGTCGGCGCCCCGCCCGTGCTCCGGAGCCGCGGGAGCACTTTCGTAGCCCGAGGTCCGGTCGCGACCCGGCCCCGCGGCGTTGTCGTAACCGGACGCCGCGGCGCTGTCGTACTCCGGCGCCGCCGGGTCCTCGTCGCGACGGGAAGCCTCAGCACCCCGCTCGTCCGGTCCAAGATCCCGACGACGGGCACCATCTGCTGACAAATCGCCCGCGGGGACGGCGCCGGCCTGGTCGGCGTAAGCGGCGGGACTTTCCGAGGCCGCCGCGAAGTCGGGACCGGCCGAGGGCCGCGCCGCGGCGACGTCACCCGGGTCGAACTGGACGGTGTCGCGCCGATCGTCCGGCGCGGCGTCTTCCGGAGCGAGCCGGCGCGCGGCGGCCTGCTCGGCCGCGGCGGCGAACTCGGGCTCGGCCACGAAGACGGAGTTCTCGTCGGCGGGGGCGGCCGGCTCCTCGGGAGCGGCCGGCGTCGCCCGCCGGGCCGCGGCGGCCTGACGCGCGCCGATGACCAGGAGGACCGCGGCCACGAGACTGGCCACGATGGAACTGATGAGCAGGCTGCTCGACCCGCCGGTGAGGCCCAGCACGAGCAGCGTCACCGCGACGAGGATGAGCAGGAGACTAACAACGATCATGGCTCATCCTCGTCGAGGTGCCGGAGGGAGGAACTCAGCGCCCGGATTCGATGGCGTTGCGGCCGCCGTAGGAGCCGGCCAGACCGGCCGCGGCGAGGCCACCGCTTCCGCCGACGGCACGACCGGAGTCGGCGCGCGACATCTCGGCCTCGAGGCCCTGGCCCCGGCCGTCGAGATCGCGCAGCTGGCTCTCCAGGTACGCCTTCAGACGGGTGCGGTACTCCCGCTCGAACTGCTTGAGCTCCTCGATGTGCTTCTGCAGCGCGGAGCGCTTCGCGTCGAGGCCGCCCATGGCTTCCTGGTGGCGCTGACGGGCATCCCGCTCGAGGGCGTCGGCCTTGGCGCGGGCCTCGCGGGTGACCTCTTCGGCCTTGGAACGGGCGTCGGAGAGAAGCTTGTCGGCCTCGCGACGGGCGTCGGCGACGTGGTCGTCAGCCGTGCGCTGGGCCATCATCAGCACCCGCAGGGCCTGCTGCTCGCCGTCAGCACCGGACCCAGCGGCGCCACCACCGACCGCGCCCTGGGCACGGACCTGCTCGAGCTCGGCCTGCATCTGCCGGGCGGCCTGCTCGGCCTGCGACTTGTCCCGCTGAACGCGGTCGAGCTGCGCCTTGACCTCGTTGAGCTCGGCCGCGAGGCGCGGGTCGGCGCTCGGACCGGCTGGCGCGCCACCCCGACCGCCGCGCTCCACCTGGGCGCGCAGCTCGTTGTTCTCCTCGATGAGACGGGCGAGCTCACGCTCGACCTCGTCAAGGAAAGCGTCAACCTCCTCCTCGTCATACCCCCGCTTGCCGATGGGGGGTTTCTTGAAGGCGACGTTGTGCACGTCGGCCGGGGTCAGCGGCATCGAAACTCCTCGGGTCAGTCGCGGCCGCGGTTGGGGCTGCTGTTTAGCTGAAGTTCAGGATCAATCTTTGAAGCACGAACCTCATGAGCACGAACAGGATAACCAGCAGCACGATGGAAGCCAGGTCCAAACTCACGTTACCAATGCGCAGCGGTGGGATCACACGCCTCAACGCCTTGAGGGGCGGATCAGTGACGCTCCACACCGTTTCCAATGCCGCGGAGGCACCCCGGCTCGGCTGCCACCGACGACCGTATTGGAGTACCGCACCCAGCACGAACCTGGCAAGCAGGACAAGGAAGAAGATGTAAACGACCAAATACGATATTTGGAACACGATCGAGAGCACTCGTGCGGATCCCCCATCTGGGTGGCGGACTGCGCGCGGCCCGCCTCAGGCCTGCCCGAAGAACCCACCCTCGGCGATCTTGGCTTTGTCCTCCGCGGTGACCTGGACATTTGCCGGCGAGAGCAGGAAAACCCGGTTGGTAACGCGCTCGATCGTACCGCGAAGGCCGAAGGCCAGCCCGGCGGCGAAGTCGACCAGACGGCGGGCGTCGCCCTCATCCATCTCGGTGAGATTGATGATGACCGGTACGCCGTCGCGGAAGTGCTCGCCGATGGTGCGCGCCTCGCGGTAGGTGGTCGGGTGCAGCGTGGTGATCTGGTACCGCTGCTCCTCCTCGGCCGGGCGCGGGCGCGTCTCCGGCGGGTGCACCGGCTGCGGCGCGAGGGCAAGGTTCTCGCGTGTGGAGTAGCTCAGCGCAGACGAGCTCTCACTCACCGTACTCGGCCGGGTGATGGAACGGACGCTGGCCCGCTCGCTCCGCTCGGCACGTTCCACCCGTTCGTGGTCGTCCACGTCGGTGTGCGATGACAGACGGTCGGAGACGCGACTGCGCTCCGTACGCGCCCGCGGCACCGGACGCTCCTCCTCGACGTCTTCCTCGTCGGCGAACTCGTCCTCGGCGTACCGGCTTCCCGAGTACCGGCTGCGAGGACGGTAGGAGCTGTCGTCGTAATCGTTGTAGCCGCGGTCGTCGTCCTCCTCGACAAGGCCCAGCCACACGCCCGCCTTACGAAGCGCGCTCATGCCATCACCTCATCACGCCACCACGCGTTGACCCGACCAGCCATGTGCCCCCACCTTCGTCCGCTGCTGCGGAACGCACCCCCTCGGCGTACCGCATTCCCCCTTTGCACGGTCGGAAGGCCCTGTCGGTCCCTCGTCCCGCGACGTGCTGTGCCGTCGACGCCTTGCCCCCGCCGTGCGAATCGGAATCCTGGGCGAATCAGAATCCTGGTCGCGGACGGTGTCGCGTAAACAACACCCATGTAGTTTGCTGCCCGCCGCAAGGCTACCGCAGCAGGTTTCGCATTCCGAGCAAAGAAGTGCCGATCCGGACGTGTGTCGCGCCGTGCCGGACGGCCGCCTCCAGGTCGCCACTCATGCCGGCCGAGATCGTGGTGGCGTACGGATGGGCCTTGACCAGGCGTTCCGAGATCCCGCGCAGCACCGCGAAGGCCCGATCGGGCTCCCAGTCGATCGGTGCCACCGCCATGACGCCGCCGAGCCGCAGCGTGTCCTCGGCGGCGACCGAGTCGGATACCCGCCAGACGTCGTCGCCGGCCGCGCCCCCGCGCGCCGTGTCGCCGTCGATGCTCACCTGCACCAGCACGTCGAGCGGTTCCGAGCGCTCGGCGGCCGCCCGGGACAGCGCCTGGGCCAGGCGCACCGAGTCGACCGACTCCACGACCCCGGCGTACCGGGCCACCGAGCGGGCCTTGTTGCGCTGGAGCTGCCCGATGAAGTGCCAGCGCGGGGACGCCCCCGCGGCACGGACCGCCTCGGCCTTGGGCGCCGCTTCCTGGTCACGGTTCTCGCCGACCTCGGTGACGCCCAGCCCGGTCAGCAGCACCACGTCGCTCGCCGGGTAGGTCTTGGTCACCGCGACCAGCGTGACCTCGCTCGCGGCCCGGCCGGCGGCCGCGCACGCGCGTTCGATCCGGGTGTTGACCTCACGAAGGGCGGCGGCCAGCTCGGCCCGCCGCCCCTGGTCGGTCACGAGCCGTTCTTGAGGAAGTCCGGCACGTCCACGTCGTCGAAGAGAACGCGCCTCGGCGGCGGCGTGGCCTGGGCCGGCGCCGGCGGAGGAGTCGTGGTGGCCGCCGCGGCGGCGGGCGTCTGCGGGGCGACCGCCGTCCGCTCGGCCGGCTGCGGCACCACCTTGCGGGCCGGCTCGGACGGCTTGTAGGAGGGTGTGCCCCCGTCGAAGCCGGCCGCGATCACGGTGACCCGCACCTCGTCGCCGAGCGCGTCGTCGATGACCGCGCCGAAGATGATGTTCGCGTCCGGGTGGGCCGCGTCGGTGACCAGCTGCGCGGCGTCGTTGATCTCGAACAGGCCCAGGTCGGAGCCGCCGGCGATGGAGAGCAGCACACCACGGGCGCCGTCCATGCTCTGCTCGAGCAGCGGGCTCGAGATGGCCTTCTCGGCCGCCTCGACCGCACGGTTGTCGCCGCGGGCGCTGCCGATGCCCATGAGCGCGCTGCCGGCGCCGCTCATGACGCTCTTGACGTCGGCGAAGTCCAGGTTGATCAGGCCGGGCGTGGTGATCAGGTCGGTGATGCCCTGCACGCCGGAGAGCAGCACCTGGTCGGCCTGGCGGAAGGCGTCCATCATGCTTATTCCGCGGTCGCCCAGCGCGAGGAGCCGGTCGTTCGGGATGACGATGAGCGTGTCGCACTGGTTGCGCAGCTCGTCGATGCCGGACTCGGCCTGCACCTGCCGGCGCTTGCCCTCGAACGAGAACGGCCGGGTGACCACGCCGATGGTGAGCGCGCCGAGCTTACGGGCGATGTTGGCCACCACGGGCGCGCCGCCGGTGCCGGTGCCGCCGCCCTCGCCGCACGTCACGAAGACCATGTCGGCGCCCTTGAGCACCTCTTCGATCTCGTCGCGGTGGTCCTCGGCGGCGTTCTTGCCGACCTCGGGCTGCGCGCCTGCGCCGAGGCCCCGGGTCAGCTCGCGGCCGACGTCGAGCTTGACGTCGGCGTCGCTCATGAGCAGCGCCTGAGCATCGGTGTTGATCGCGATGAACTCGACGCCCTTGAGCCCGACCTCGATCATTCGGTTGACGGCGTTCACGCCGCCGCCGCCGATCCCGACGACCTTGATGACCGCCAGGTAGTTGTGGGGAGGTGTCATGGGCTCAGCCTTCCCTTCCAGGGTTAGTGGGTGTCGTGGGCCCCGTGCGGTCCGGCCGAACCGCACCTTCGTCACCCGCTGCCGGACAAGGGAGGGCGAGGAAACCCTCACCCTCTACTAGAGGGTGAGGGTTATGTCAACCACTCAACCTCTGGTGGCAACGTAAGCGGACTTCGGACGTCAACCAAAGAACCGGCGCGGCGTGTCGGCGTCCGCTTACGTGGCGAAAATCCGACGCACCCGTAACCTCGACCAGATTATGCCGTTTCGGCCCGGGTGTCCGCTTAGTCGAGATATTAGCGGATAGTCACCACTGACGGCGCCGAGACGTCGATCTCCTTGCCGGCGTGCTTCAGCAGGGCCGTCGCGACCTGACTCTTGGTGTCGCTCTGGGTGTCGTCGCCCCACACCACCGTGCGGTCCTTGCGCAACTCGAGCCGGATCTGGGCCGGGGCGGGCACCGAGACGGCCAGCACCTGCTCGCGCAGCTCATCGCTGAGGGCGGCCAGCACGGTCAGCGCCGAGTGCGTGTTCACGTCCTTCGCGCCGGGGAAGTCCACCCGCACGAGCGGCAGGGCGCCGGGCTTCTCCTTGACCGTCCGGAACGCCACCCCGGCCCGGTCGATCAGCGCGAACTCCCCGTTCCGCGGCACGGCGGCCACCGGCGTGCGCTCCACCACCTCGACGACCACGGTGGAGGGCCAGCTGCGGCGCACCACGACCCGCTCGACCGGCGGCAGCTCACGCACCCGGGCCCGGATGCCGTCGAGATCGACCCGGGCCAGCGGCTCGGCCTCGCGCACGGCGGCCGCCTGCTCGATCTGCGCCGTCGCCACGAACTGGACGCCCACGACCCGCACCTCGCGCACGCCGAGCACCGAGGTGCCGTAGACCAGCCAGACGACGGCCCCGGCCACGAGCAGCACCCCCGCTGTCACGGCCCAGGGCAGCGCGGCGCGCATCCGGCGCTGGCGGGCGCGCGCCATGAAACGGCGCGCGGAGGACGGCACCGCGTCGGTGTCGGCCCGCACCAGCCTCCAGTTGCGCCCCCCGCTCATGCCCTCTCCTAGGCCCGGTCGGCCTCGTCCAGCGCGGCCAGCAGCTCGTCGCCCATCAGCGAGATCGGCGGCGCACCCATGGTCACCACCACATCACCCGGGCGGCTGCGGCGCACGACCTCGGCCGGCACGTCCTCCCAATCGGGCACGAAAACCTTCTGCCCGGCGGGCAGGTCGAGGGCGGCGGTCAGCGCCACCCCGCCCTCGCCCGGCCCGCGCACCTCGCCCGGCCCGAAGACCTCCATGCAGATGACCTGGTCCGCGATGGCCAGGCCCTCGGCCAGCTCGGCCTGCAGGTCGCGGGTGCGATAGACCCGGTACGGCTGGAAGACCACCAGCAGACGACCGTCGCCGGCCACCTCGCGCAGCGTGCGCAGCGCGGCCTTGACCGAGGTCGGGTGGTACGCGTACTCGTCGTAGACGCGCACGCCGGCCGCGATGCCCTTGCGCTCGAAGCGCCGCCGCACCCCGGGGAACGACGCCAGCGCCTCCACGATCTTGTCGAGCGGCAGGCCCAGGCGCAGCGCGGTCAGCACCGCGGCGGCACTGTTGAGGCCCATGTGCCGGCCCGGCAGCGCCAGCTTGATCTCGCCGAGCGGCTTGCCGTCCAGCTCGGCCTCGTAACGTACGCCGCTGACGGTGGAGACCACTTCGCTGATACACAGATCGGCGCCGGCGCTCTCGCCGTACGTGTAAACGGTCTTGCCCTTGGCCCGCAGCGCGGCGATCAGATCCTGCGTGCCGGGGTCGTCGGCGCAGGTGACCACGAAGCCCTCGGGCTCGGCGAGCTCGGCGAACTGCAGGAAGCCCGCCTTGAGCCCGTCGAGGTCACCCCAGTTGTTGAGGTGGTCGCCCTCGATGTTGGTGATGATCGCGACGTGCGGCCGGTAGATCAGGAACGACTTGTCGCTCTCGTCGGCCTCGGCCACGAAGTGCGGGCCGGTGCCGTGGTGGCCGTTGGAGCCCGCCTCGCTGATCTCGCCGCCGATCACGAAGGACGGGTCCTGCCCGGCGTGCTGCAGGATCACCGTCATGATCGACGTCGTGGTGGTCTTGCCGTGGGTGCCGGCCACGGCGATCGCCTGCCGGTTGGTCATCGCGGCGGCCAGCGCCTCGGAGCGGTGCAGCACCCGCAGCCCGCGCCGGCGCGCCTCGGCCAGCTCGAGGTGGTCGTGCGGGATGGCGGTGGAGTAGACGACCGTGTCGACGCCGTCCAGATTTTCGGCGATGTGGGACATGTGGACCGTGCCGCCGAGCGCGCGCAGCCCGGCCAGCGCCGGCCACTCGCGCAGTTCGCTGCCCGACACCGGGACACCCCGGGTGAGCAGCAGGCGGGCCAGCCCGGCCATGCCCACCCCGCCGATGCCGATGAGGTGCACGCTGCCCAGATCCTCGGCGGTCAACTCGCCGGCCGGCCGCAGCTCCGCCGTGTTCACTGGTCTGCTCCCTTGGTCACGTTCACTTGGCCTTGGCCACCGCTTCGAGAACGAACTCGAGCAGCGCCTCGTCACCGTCGCGACGACCGTACCGGGAGGCGGCGTGGCCCATCGCGGCGAGGCGCTGCCTGTCGCGCGCCAGCGGGATGATGTTCTGCTCGATCCACTCGGGGTAAGATCGCCGTTGTCGACCAGGATGCCGCCGCCCGCCTGCACGACCGGCTGCGCGTTGCGCGTCTGCTCCTGGTTGCTGTACGGGTACGGCACGTAGACAGCGGGCACGCCGAGCGCCGTCGTCTCGGCCACCGTGATCGCGCCGCCGCGGCACAGCATGAGATCGGCTGCGGCGTATCCGAGCTGCATGTCCGACAGGTACGGCACCACCACGTACGGCACCGGAAGGTCGTTGGGCACTTCGAACGGGTCGTTGCGGCCGCCTTGCACGTGCAGCACCTGCACGCCGGCGTGGGCCAGGCGCTTGGCCGCGGCGGCCACGGCCAGATTGATCGTACGGGCGCCGGACGAGCCGCCCGAGACGAACAGCACCGGCAGGTCGGGGCGCAGGCCGAACTGGTAGAGAGCCTGGGGGCGCAGCGCCGCGCGGTCGAGGTGGGTCAGCGCCGTCCGCAGCGGGACGCCGACGACCCGGGCGTCCTTGAGCGACTCGGCCTGCTGCGGCTGCTGCGGGAACCCGACGGCGATGTTCTTGGTGAACTTCATGCCCATCCGGTTGGCCACGCCCGGCGGCACGTTGACCTCGTGGATGACGATCGGCAGCTCGCGCCGCCAGGCCGCCAGGTACGCCGGGACCGACACGTAGCCCCCGAAACCGACCACCACGTCGGCCTGGACCTCGTCGAGGATCTTGCCGGCCGCGTGGGCCGACTTCCACATCCGGTCGGGCGTGCGGATCAGGTTCAGGTTGATCGACCGCGGCAGCTGGAACGCCGGGATCACCCGTAGGTCGTAACCGGCCGCCGGGATCAACTGGTTCTCCATGCCCTGCGGGCTGCCCAGCGTGGTGATCCGGACGTCGGGGAAGTGCCGTTTGATCGCGTCGGCGAAGGCGAGCAGCGGATAGATGTGACCACCGGTGCCTCCCCCGGCGAGCACGACCGACCGCAGCGAACCCATCACCGTCTCCTCTCTGCCCCGGCGGTCTCCCGCGCGGCGGGGCTGGGCCGCCGCGAAGGGGGAAGCGGCGGCAGCGGGGCCCAGACTAGCCGTACCCATCTCGCGGGCGGACGCGCGTTCAGGGCGAGTGACGCCTGCGGTTCCGCGCGGGCGAACGAGGCCAGCATGCCGACCGCCGCCATGGTCACGACGAGGGCGCTGCCACCTGCGGAGATGAACGGCAGCGGCAGCCCGGTGATGGGCAGCGTGCCGGTCACGCCGCCCATGTTGATCACGGCCTGGGACACCAGCCAGGTGGTGATCGCCGCCGCCGCCAGCCGGCGGAACGGGTCCTGCGAGCGCCGGGCGATCCGGAAGCCGGTGTACGCCAGCACCGAGAACAGCGTCAGGACGACCCCGCAGCCGATCACACCCAGTTCCTCGGCGACCACCGCGAAGATGAAGTCGTTGTCGGCCTCGGGCAGCCAGTTCCACTTGAGCGCGCCCTTGCCCAGGCCGACCCCGAACCAGCCGCCCTCGAAGATCGCCGATCGGGCCTGGATCAGCTGATAGCAGGGGCCGTTGAGGTCGCACTGGTCGATCGGCTGCAGGAAGTTGGTGAGCCGGGCGAGCCGGTAGTTCTCCTCGCCGGTCTGACCCGAGCCGGCGCCGCCGGACGCGGCCGCGATGAGCAGGCTGATGCCGGCCAGGCCGAGCACGCCGAGAGCGGCGAAGATCCGCAGGCGCACCCCGGCCGCCCACAGCAGGCCGACGATCAGCGCCAGCAGCACCAGCATGCTACCCAGGTCGTTGTAGCCGACCAGCACGAACAGCAGGCCGACGACCGGGAACAGCGGGCGGGACAGCTCCTTCCAGTGCCCCAGCGCCGGGCCCTTGCGGGCGATCACGTCGGCGCCCCAGAGCACCATGCCGAGCTTGGCGAACTCGGCGGGCTGCAGGCCGATCGGGCCGAAGTAGAGCCAGAGCAGGTCGGCGTGCACCGGGCCGATCCGCGGCTTGCTGAGCAGGCCGACCGAGTTCAGAGCGCCCAGCAGGTCGAGGACGCAGAGCAGCACGATGGCCGTGCCCAGCACGAACTTGCCGAGGTCACGCAGGGTGCCGGCGGGCAGCCGCTGGCAGACCCAGAACGCGAACAGGCCGAGCAGCGCGAAGACGGCCTGGTTGGCGATCGCGCTGAAGGCGTTGCCGTTCTCGGCGTACGCCTTCACGCTGGTCGCCGAGAAGACCATGGTCAGCCCGATCAGCAGCAGCAGGCCGGAGCAGGCGAGCAGCAGGTAGTACGACGAGAGCGGGCGCGCCAGGAGCCCGTGCACGGCGGGCAGCAGCTGCCGGCTCAGTGACGGGCGGGGTGCCTGCTGAGTCCGGTCTTCCGCCATTCACTCATCTTCGTCCCGGCGACACGCCAGCCCGGGTCATCGGCTCTGGCGTGTCGCGAGAGAGATCTATCCCATCACCGCGAGGAAGTCCGAATAGAACAGCCCCAGGCCGATGGCGACGCAGATGCCGGCCACGATCCAGAACCGCACGACGATGTTGACCTCGCTCCACCCGGCCAGCTCGAAGTGGTGCTGCAGCGGCGACATGCGGAAGACCCGCTTGCCGGTGGTCTTGAACGAGATGATCTGGATGACCACCGACATCGTGATGATGACGAACAGGCCGCCGATGATGACCGACAGCAGCGTCGTACGGGTGGCCACGGCCAGGCCGCCGATCAGGCCGCCGAGGCCCAGCGCGCCGGTGTCACCCATGAAGATCCGGGCCGGGGACGTGTTCCACCACAGGAAGCCCACACAGGCGGCGGCTGCCGCGGCGGCGATCATCGCGATCTCCAGCGGATCTCGCACCTGGTAGCAGTAGTCGTTGACCCGGGCGTAGTCCGAGTCGCCGCACCAGTGGCGGTACTGCCAGAAACCGATCAGCGCGTACGCCCCCAGGACGAGGATCGAGGCCCCGGTGGCCAGACCGTCGAGGCCGTCGGTCAGGTTCACGCCGTTGGACATGGCCATGATCACGAACACGAAGACCAGGACCGAGCCCACCTTGCCGACGTCGAGCCAGCTGATGTCGCGGATGAACGAGATGTGCTCGCTGGCCACCGTCTCGCCGTTGGTGCTGGGCACGTAGAGTGCGACAGCCGCGAACGCGCCACCGACGATCAGCTGGCCCAGCAGCTTGCCCTTGGCGCTGAGCCCGTCGGAGTTGCGGCGGCGCACCTTGAGGAAGTCGTCGAGGAAGCCGACCACGCCGCAGAACACGAACAGGCCGAGCAGGACCAGCGCCGTCATGGTCGGCGACTCCTGCGCGATCTGCCGCTCGGGCAGCGTCGTGAGGGCGATGTGCCCGGCGACGTACGCGAAGACCGTGGCGATGATGAAGGCGACACCACCCATCGTGGGCGTGCCCTTCTTGCCCTGGTGGGTGGCCGGGCCGATGGTGCGGATGGGCTGGCCGGCCTTGAGCGCCGTGAAGACCCGGATCGCAATCGGGGTGCCGAACAGCGAGATGATGAACGCGACCGCGGCCGCGACGATGACTGCCCTCACGGGCGAACCTCCTCGGGGCGCAGCGCGTCCACCACGTCCCACGTGCGGTATCGGGAACCCTTGACCAGCACGACGTCGCCGCCGTCCAAATCACCGGCCAGGATCTCGATGGCGGCGGCCTGGTCGGGCACGACGAGCGCCTCGCCCTTCCAGCCGTCGGCCGACCGCGCGCCTGCCGCGATCGGGGCGGCCTCCGCGCTGACCACGATCACCCGGTCCACGCCCAGCTCGGCGGCGAGGCGGCCGACCTCCTCGTGGCCGGAGCGCTCGTGCTCGCCGAGCTCGGCCATGTAGCCGAGCACTGCGGTGGTGCGGCGCCCGCCGGCCATCGCGGCGAGCGCGTGCAGGGCGGCTGCCGTCGACGAGGGGTTGGCGTTGTACGAGTCGTCAATCACCGTCAGGCCGTCGGGCCGGGTGAAGACGTCCATGCGGCGGCCGGAGACGATGCCGACCTCGCCCAGGGCGGCGGCCAGGTCGTCGAATTCCATGCCGGCCGAGAGCGCCACAGCCGCCGCCGCGAGGGTGTTGGCCACCTGGTGCCGGCCGGCGACGGCGAGCGTGACCTTCGCCGAGCGGCCCTCGTGATGCACGGTGTAGGAGGCGCGGCCCGCGTCGTCGAGGCTCACGTCGCTCGCCCGCAGATCCGATATTTCTGATTCGCCGGTGAGAATCACCCGAGCGCGGGTGCGCGAAGCCATCCCGGCGACCAGCGGATCATCGGCGTTGAGCACGGCCACCCCGTCCGAGGGCAGCGCCTCGACCAGCTCCCCCTTGGCCCGCGCCGTGCCCTCGACCGAGCCGAACTCGCCGATGTGGGCCGCGCCGACGTTGAGCACCGCGCCGATCGACGGCCGGGCGATCTCGGTCAGGTAGCGGATGTGCCCGGCCCCCCGGGCGCCCATCTCGAGCACCAGGAAGCGGGTGCCCTCGCCGGCCTGCAGCACCGTGTACGGGAAGCCCAGCTCGTTGTTGAGCGACCCGGCGGGCGCGATCGTCGGCCCGATCCGCGAGAGTAGTTGCCCGATGTAGTCCTTGGTCGTCGTCTTGCCCGACGAACCGGTGAGCCCCACGACGGTGAGGTCACCGAGCCGCGAGACGACGACCCGGGCCAGCGCGGCCAGGGCGGCGAGGGGCTCCTCGACGACCACGCCCGGCTGCCCGGTGTCCCGGGTGCTCAGCACGGCGGCGGCCCCGGCCGCGACGGCGCCGCCCGCGAACTCGTGCCCGTCGGCCCGCTCGCCCTCGAACGCGACGAACAGCCCACCCGGGCTGATCTTGCGGGAGTCGTACTCCACTCCCCCGGTGACCGCCAGCCCGGGTTCCGCGTGCACCACACGGCCGCCGGCGATCTCCGCGATCTCTCCCAGCGTCAGACGAATCACGAATTACCCCCGGCCGCGGCGGTCAGCGCCTCGGCGAGCTCGATGCGGTCGTCGAACGGCAGCATCTGACCGTTCACCTCCTGGCCCCGCTCGTGTCCCTTGCCCAGCAACGCGATCACGTCGCCCGCGGCGGCCAGCCGTACGGCCTCGTCGATCGCGGCGCGCCGCCCGGGGACTTCGATGATCTTCGCAGTCGACCCGGACTCCTCCGCACCGGCCCGCACCCCCGCGCGGACGGCCGCCGGATCCTCGGTCCTCGGGTTGTCGTCGGTGATGATCACCAGGTCGGCGCCGCGGGCCGCAGCGGCGCCCATCAGCGGACGTTTGCCCTTGTCACGGTCGCCCCCGGCCCCGATCAGGGCGATCACCCGGCCGCCGCGCCCGGCCGCGAGCTCCCGCAGCGCGGTCAGCGCGGCCACGATCGCATCCGGCTTGTGCGCGTAGTCGACCACGCCGAGCACCTCGCCGGGGGCGGCCACCTGCTCGAGGCGGCCGGGCACGCCGGGGCAGGACGCGATGCCGTCGGCCGCCGTACGGGCGTCGACGCCCGCGGCCACCAGCGAGGCCAGGGCCAGCAGGGCGTTGGCCACGTTGTGCCGGCCGGGCAACGCCACACCCGCCTCGACCTCGACGCCGGGGCCGTGCGCGACGAAACGCTGCCCGAACTCGGACGGGCGCACGTCGGAGGCCCACCACGTGGCCGCCGGGTCCCCGGCCGCCGAATAGCTGATCGTCCCGGCCTTGAACAGCGGGCGCAGCGCCACGTCGTCGAAGTTGAGCACCTCGAACCGGCAGCGGCCGTCGAACAGCTTGGCCTTGGCCGCGAAGTAGTCGTCGGCGTCGGCGTGGAAGTCGAGGTGGTCGAGGCCGAAGTTGGTGTAGCCGCCGACCGTGAAGCCGATGCCGCCGACCCGCCCGACCGCGAGCGCGTGGCTGGACACCTCCATCACCACGGCGCCGACCCCGCGTTCCAGGCCCGCGGCCAGGATCGCGTGCACGTCGGTGGCCTCGGGGGTGGTGCGCACGCTGGGCACGACCAGGTCGCCGATGCGGGTCTCGACAGTGCCGATCAGCCCGGTGGTCAGCCCGGCGGCCCGCAGGCCCGACTCCACCAGGTACGCCGTCGAGGTCTTGCCGGCCGTGCCGGTGATGCCGACCATCGTGAGCCGGCCCGACGGGTCGCCGTAGATCGCGGCGGCGGCCGTGCCGAGCACCGCCCGCGGGTCGTCGGCCACAAGCACCGGCAGCCCGGCCGCGACGGCGGCGGCGTGGCCGGCGGCGTCGGTCAGCACGGCGGCCGCGCCGGCCGCGGCGACGTCGCCGGAGAACTCGGAGCCGTGCCGGTTCGCGCCGGGCAACGCCGCGTAGAGATCACCCGGGCGGACCGCGCGGCTGTCGTGCGTCACCCCCGTGACCTCGACGTCGGCGCCGGTCAGGGTCGCCGGCAACAGGGCCGCCAACCGTGCCGTTCGGTACGGGACAACGGTTTCGGGACGGGGAATGCCGGGCACGGCGTCAGACCCTACCCCGTGCCCGGCCCGCCGCGGAAAACGCCATGCAGAGGGTCATGGATGGATCTTGAACTTGGGCGCCGGCGTCGTCGAGGCGGGCACCCGGTAGTGCAGGAGCGCGTACGACATCATCTTGGCGAACGCCGGGGCCGCCACGTCGCCGCCGGTGCCCACCGGAACGTCGGCCGACACCGCGATGACGTACCGCGGGTTCTCGGCCGGCGCCATGCCGATGAACGAGCCGTAGTTGGCGCTGGTATACTGCCCGTCGATCAGCCGCTTGCCGGTGCCGGTCTTGCCCGCCACCCGATAGGCCGGGACCGCCGCCTGGGTGCCGGTCGCGCCCTTGTTGTCGACCACGGCCTCCATCCAGAGGCGCAGCTGCCGCGCCACCTCGGGGTCGAGCACCTTGTGCGACGAGGGCGGCGCGGCCGGGGTGGCCTTGCCGTCCTTACCCGAGATCATCGACTTGATCAGGTGCGGCTGGATGTAGGTGCCGTCGTTCGCGATCGCCGCGTACCCGGCCGCCATCTGCACCAGCGTCGCGTCCACGCTCATGCCGATCGGCACCGAGCCCGACGCCGAGCCGCTCCACTCCTCCGGCTTCAGGATCCGGCCCTCGGCCTCGCCCGGCATGCCCTCGTTGGTCGACCGGCCCAGCCCGAACTTCTGCTGGTACTCGTACACCTTCTCCTTGCCGAGCTGGTCCGCGATCAGGATCGTGCCCACATTCGACGAGTACGCCAGCAGGCCCGCCATCGTCATCTTGGTGCCCTTGGGCTGCATGTGCCCGTCCTGGAACCGGTAGCCGCCGCGCTCCAGGGCCGGCCCGATGGTCAGCACCGAGTCCGGCTTGATCAGCCCCTCCTGCAGCGCCGCGCCGAAGATGAAGGCCTTGTGCACCGATCCGGGGTCGGCCACGATGCTGCTCGGCACGTCCTCGCGCTCGGTCGGCGTGTACTCGCCCGGCTTGGCCGCGTTGTACGGCGGGTAGCTCGCCTGGGCCAGCACCTCGCCGGTCCGCACGTCCATCACCACGGCGCCGGCCATGGTCGCCTTGGTCTTCTTGCTCTGCTCGGCCAGGATCCGCTGCACCTCGTACTGCAGCTTGCTGTCGATGGTCAGCTGCAGCGAGGTGCCCGGCTGCGGCTCGGTGAACTTCTCGAACCCGCCCGGGATCGGCTTGTTCAGGTCGCCCTTGCCGATCTCGAACTGCCGCTCGCCGTCGGCGCCGCGCAGCAACGAGTCGTAGCGGGCCTCGAGCCCCTCCAAACCGGAGTTGTCGGCGCCGGTGAAGCCGATCAGGTTGGCCGCGAGGTCGGCGTTCGGCACGTCCCGCCGCTCGTCCTCCTTGACCACGATGCCGGGCAGCTTCATGGCCGCGATCCGGTCGCCGACCGAGACGTCGACACCCTGCGCCAGGAACTCGAAGCGGGCGTCGCCACCGCCGGGTCGCTTGTGGGGCGACATCAGCGGCACGAGCTTGGACTGCGGGACCCCGATGATCGGGCTGAGCAGGGCCGCCGTGTTGACCGGATCCTTGATCAGCACGGGGTCGGCGCCGACGAACCGGGCCGGGACACTGTGCGCGAGCACGGCGCCGTCACGGTCGAGGATGCTGCCGCGCGGCGCGGGCAGGCGCACCTCGGCCAGCCTGTCCTTGCGCAGCGCGACCAAGCGGTCCGCGTCCTCGGACGACGACGCGACCTGCAGGACGACCAGCCGGATGCCGATCATGGCGAACAGGGACAGCGCGACGACGGCGCCGATCCGCAGCCGCCGGGTGCTGTTGGCCAGGCGGGGCGGTTCGGGCGCGACGGCACGGACGGCACGGTCCACCCGCGGTCCACTGACGGTCCGGGCTTTCCCCGTACGCGGTGAGGCCGTCGGGCGGCTCGAACGGGCGGGCTTCGTCGCGGTCGTCCGGGCCGGCTTCGAGGCAGTGGTGCGAGCCCGCTCGCGGTCGGCGACGACCCGCCCACCCGGACGGCGCGCGGGACGGAACTCGTCCTCGTCGTCCTCGACCTCGGGTCGCCGGCTGCGGGGTGGCTGCTTCTTCTCGGGCGTCCGCCGTTCGCTCTTCTCCGGCGTCCTGCGCTCGGGCCGGGTGGGCGGCGGCTCCTCCGTCGTCGAGCGGCCGCGGCGCGGCGGCTGACCGCCCTCGAGCACCTGCAGCGCGCGTCGGAACGGATCGGACGTGCGCCCGGCCCGTGGCGACCGGGTGCGCTGGTCGCGCTCGGCCACGGTACGCCCGCGCGGGGTGTAGGCCCGCGCGTCGCCGATGCCCCCGAAGCCGCGGCTCGGCTTCGGGGTGTCGTCGCCCTCGGCGGGCAGGTCACGAGACGTGCCGCGCCGGGGCTGAGCGCCCCGGCGCGGAGGAACGTCGTCGGCTCGCGGCGGCATCGCCGGTTACCGCCCGGTGCCGCCGGCGGGCGAGATGTTCTCGCCGCCCTTGTCGGTCACCGCGTCGGGCTGCGTGATCGAGGGCGCGCCCCGCACCGGCTTCGGCACCCGAATGATCTTGCCGTCGGGCAGCCGCAGCTGGGCCACGTCCTGGATGTCGGCACGGACCAGGCCGAGCCGGCGGGCCGCGGCGTCCAGGTTGCCGATGCTGGACGCCTCGACCAGCTGGTTGTCCAGGTCCTGCCGCTGGTTCTCCAGCGCGGTGTTCTGGTTCTGCAGGTCGGCGATGCGGAACGAGTTCTCGTTGGTCTTCGTGTTGATCAGCAGGATGCCCAGCACCCCGACGATCACCACGCCGATCACGCCCGCCACGAACGGCGCCCGCGGTCCACCGTGGATCGGCGGCGGCGGCGCAACCCGCAGACGCGGCGCCCCCGGCTCGTCCCCCGTCACACGCAGCGGCTCGGCGGTCACCTCGATCTGCAACGCGGCGGCGCCGTCCACGGGAGCCTCAACCGCCCGGCGCCCCCGGCCCGGCATCAGGGGCTTACTGCTCTTACCCCGTACGCCCTCGGGGCCGCGGCCGCCCGCACGCACCTTACCGGTGTCCCCCGCCTTGGCCCGTACGCCCGTGTCGCGCGCCTTGGCCCGCACACCCTCGCTGTCGCGCGCCTTGGCCCGCACACCCTCGGTGTCCCGCGTCCTTTCGCGTCCGGCCCGATCGCGGCTCGTGCGGCCCGGCCGCTCCTCACGACCCGGCCGGTCGTCGCGCGTCCCCCGGCGCTCGTCCCGCTCGCGGCGCGCCTCGGCCGGCGTCCGCGCGTCGTCCCCGCCCCGGATCCCTGACCGGCGCGTGTCGGAACGGCGTGGTTCGCCGTCCTCGGCTCCGGCGAAGTGCCGCGCCCCCCGGCCGGCACTTCCCGGGGCCTGCGCATCGCGGCTCGACCCTGTGTCACGCCGACCGGTGCCCGGACGGCGCTCTTCCGCGGCCCGGCCCCCCGACCGCGGCGCGTTGGCGCGCTCGCTCATGCTCTCCCCTCCCCCTCTTCACGTTCCCCCGGGCGTAACCGCCCTTGTCCCCCGTGCGTTGTAGTCATTCGGGGCCGTTCGCGGGCGGCCCCGGGTGTTCCGTTGCGGTCGAGACGCTCGACCGCGCGCAGCTTCACCGAAGCTGCCCGCGGGTTGTCCGCGACCTCCTGCTCGCTGGGCGGCTCCGACCCCCTTGTCAGCAGCCGCAGTGTCGGACCTGTCCCGGGCAGTTCGACCGGCAGGTCGATCGGCCCGGTGCTGCGCGTCCTCGCGGTGAACGCGCGCTTGACGATCCTGTCCTCCAAAGATTGGTAGCTCATCACCACAAGTCGCCCGTTGGGCGCCAATGCGTCCAAAGCCGCCGGGATGGCGGCCTCGAGCGTGGCGAGTTCGCCATTTACCTCAATACGTAGTGCCTGAAACGTTCTCTTCGCGGGATTTCCACCCGTTCGTCGCGCGGCGGCCGGGATCGCGTCCTTGACCAGCTCGGCCAGCCGTGCCGTCGACGTGATCCGGCCCTTCTGCCGCTCGCGGACGATCGACGAGACGATGCGTGTGGCGAACTTCTCTTCCCCGTACGCCCGCAGGATGCGTACGAGATCACCCGGCTCGTACTCGTTGACGACCTGCTCGGCGGTGAAGCCGGAGGTCTGGTCCATCCGCATGTCGAGCGGCGCGTCCTGTGCGTACGCGAAACCGCGGTCGGCCTCGTCGAGCTGCAGCGAGGAGACACCCAGGTCGAACAGGCCACTGTGGAACGCGGCCAGATCGAGCTCGTCGAGCACCCGGGGCAACTCGTCGTAGACGGCGTGCACCAGCCGCACCCGTTCGCCGAACCGCGCGAGCCGGTGCCGTGAGTGCGCCAGCGCCTCGGTGTCGCGGTCGAGCCCGACCAGCGTCACCTGGGGATAGCGCTCGAGAACCGCCTCGGCGTGACCGCCCAGGCCCAGCGTGAAGTCGACATGCACGGCACCGGGCAACCGGAGTGCGGGGTCGAGCAGCTCGAGGCAGCGCTCGAGCAGCACCGGCACGTGTGTGCCGCGAAGCTCCCCCATGTCGACCCCCATCGCCCCACTCCGACTGTCACGCGCGTCCTGCCCGGCACCGACCTGCCGGTTGTTCGTGCCGACGCCCGCGCACGTCACCCGTTCCGCGGCACATCCCGGACGCCCGCCCGTACCGCCAGATCCCCATCCGCTCGTGCCCGTTGCCAATCGGGCTCGCCCTTGGCCGGACACGCGCCTGGCGCCGGGGAAGAGGCGCCAGGAGCGGGAGCGGCTGGAGATCTCGCAGTACGGAAGCGGCAGCGCCCGGGCCTTCGCGGGCCCGTCCGGGTGCCGTGCCTACAGTCCGCCGGGCAGCACCCCCTCTTCGATGTCGGCGAACTCGTCTTCGCTCGCCGCGAGGTAGTCCTCCCAGGACTGCTTGTCCCAGATCTCCACACGAGTGCTCGCGCCGATGACGACGAGCTCTCGATCGAGGGCCGCATATGCCCGGAGGTGACCCGGGATGGTGACCCGCCCCTGCTTGTCCGGGACCTCGTCGTGCGCGCTGGCGAAGAAGACCCGGCTGTAAGCCCGGGCCGCCTTGTTCGTCACCGGCGCCTCCCGCAGCTGGCCGGCGATGCGCTGGAACTCGGGCATCGGAAACACGTACAAGCAGCGCTCTTGCCCCTTGGTGATCACGACACCTCCCGCCAGCTCATCACGGAACTTCGCCGGAAGGATCAGCCGCCCCTTGTCGTCGAGGCGCGGAGTATGCGTGCCGAGAAACATCGGCCCCTTACCCCCTGCCCCGGGCGGTTCGCGGTCCGCCTGTCAACTCGGGCCGGCAGGCCCCTCAGGTCTGGTTCGACTTCGGCCCTGCCACTGCACTCCACTCTACTCCACTTCCCTCCACCCGCAAGCCGAATGAGCAGGGTCGCGAACCCGATTCGCACACGAAACCCCAGCTCAACGAGGTGGTCACGAAGTGGAGGGCAAGGGCATGATCAACGAGGTCCGGTTTCCGACATCCTCCCGGCCACCCTGTCAAGAACCACCCTGAACACGCCCAAAACCCCCAGACGGCCACGTTGTCAACCCCCACCGGGGAGGAAAGTGGAGCTCTCAGGGGGCTGCGGCCGGAGCGGCAATCCGGCGCCAACGCTGCAAGTACGGGCAGAGCTCGGCACAGACGTGGACCGGGTACAGAGGAACGCCGGGCCGCGTGGGGCGGCCCGGCGTTCCGGGGACGAGCTGCAAGCCAAGCGCCGGCCGCAGAGGCGGGCCGCGGGGATGAGCGACCGGGACAGGCCAGCCGTGGGGATTACGGTTCCGGGGCAGAGCCAACCCCGGGGATGTGACTCACGGCAGGCCGGCCATGGGGCTCCGGCTCAATGATCGGGAGCCGTGCGGAGGAGACCAGTCCGCAGGGCGGGACCGGGTGGGGGCACCGGGGATGTCCCGGCCGGAACGGGTCCATGACGGGGCGGGACCGCTCGGCAGATCCGGACCCCACGCGTACGGAACAAGGAGCGTGACCCGACCGGGCAGGAGTGACCCGCGACCGCCTCGGGGGAACGAGCAAGCGGGACGCACCCGAACCGGGCGCGTCCCGCTCAACTCGTCAGACCAGGCGGCGAACCACGTAGTTCGAGCCGTACATCTTGCGCTTGGACACCCGCGCGCCGGTGTGCGGGGAGTCGTACATGTATCCGCTGCCGGCGTAGATGCCGACGTGGCTACCGTACGAGCCGCTACGGAAGACGATCAGGTCGCCGATCTGCTTCTTGCCCTTGGCGATCGACTTGCCGTACTTCTGCTGCGAGTTGGCCTTGTGCGGCAGCTTCTTGCCGACGGCCTTCTTGTAGACCCACATCGTGTAGCCCGAGCAGTCGAACCGGCTGGGGCCGGCCGCGCCGAACTTGTACAGCGAGCCGACGTGCTTCTTCGCCTCGTTGATGATCTTCGTGCGGGCCGGGACCGACTTCGGCTTGACGGTGACCGAGAACTTGCCGCCGGCCACCGCCTTGTAGGTCGGGGTGCCCACGTAATAGGCGCGAACCGCGCCGCTCACGTGGGGTTCACCGGTAAGCGTGACGCTGCCGGTCTTGCCCAGCGCCTTGGCCGACAGGTTGACCCACTTGCTCTTGCGGAGCGCCTGCAGGCGGACGGTCCCCGAAGTGATCACCTTGCCGTTGGCCGGGTTGATGTACTTCGCGGTGACCTTGATCTTGCCGCCGTACGTGACGGATCGCGTGGAGATGGAGCTGCGGACCGACGGCTTGACCTTCGCCTTGGCGGCAGCCGCCGCGGTGACGATCGGGGCCGCGCCGGCGGGCGAGGGGGCGATCAGCTGGCCTGCGCAGAGGCAGAGACCCAGCGACAGTGCGATGGCGCCGGCGCCGATCGAACGGCGGCCACGGCTCGAACTGTGTTCGTGCACGGTAGAGATGTCCCTCCGGCACGCCTGCGAGGTTAGCTGTCGGGTTCGGGCGGGAAGGTGTGCCCGGTCGCTCACGCGACTTCACCCCAAGGTTCTCCGTGCTCGCCATCGGAGCGGATGGCGCGGAGTGGACCGGTGATGGTTCCCCCGTCCCTGCCCCCGTATGCCTTCGTTGGTTGTAACTGGTGCGGGTGGTCGCTTCGACCGGCCCGGGGCAGGGCTCGGCGTGAACCAGGTCGTCGCGAGCCGGGCAGCGGGTGCTCCCGGCCAGACCTTGCTACACCGATTCCGGGCGGCCCGGGGGAACCGATTCAGTAACAGAGCGTGTTTGGCACAGAGAGTGGTGTCCGATTTGTTACCAGGAGCTGAGAAATGCCATTACGGCTCGTAAGTGCCGAATTACCGAGCGTCTAAGGTTACGGGTGAATCAGAACACATATTTCTTCACGACCATTCGGGTGACGCAGGCCGCAATTTCACTCTTCCGCCGTTCAAACCTTTCTCACCGGCCAAAATGGTTTCCGCCGAATGGTTGATCTCAATGCGACTCCGGATCCGGCCGTACGGGTGCCGGGAACCGGACTCTCGGCAACTCGACGTGACAGCCGGGTCCGGTACCCTCGTCTTCCGTGACGGACGGGAAGATGCCTCTGCGGGCCAAGGTCGCGACCTCGGTGTCGAAAACGGCGGCCGCGCTCTCCAGGGCCGCGGGCCGCGGCGACGGCTCGGTCATCGGCGGCTGGATCGGCCTCAAGATCGATCCCGACCTGCTGCGCAACCTCGCCGCCGGACGCGCGATCGCGCTGATCTCGGGCACCAACGGCAAGACCACCACGACCCGGCTGGCCGCCGCCGCGCTCGGCGTGCTCGGCCCGGTCGCCACCAACGGCTTCGGCGCCAACATGCCCACCGGGCACACGTCGGCCCTGGCCAAGGCGGGTTCGACGCCGTTCGCGGTGCTCGAGGTCGACGAGCACTACCTGGCCCGGGTGATCGACGAGACCAACCCGCGCGTGGTGGCGCTGCTCAACCTCTCGCGCGACCAGCTCGACCGGGCCAAAGAGGTCGCGATGATGGCCCAGATGTGGCGCACCGCGCTGGCCGGGCACCCCGACATCTCGGTGGTGGCCAACGCCGACGACCCGATGGTGGTCTGGGCGGCCCGCGGCGCGTCGCACCTCACCTGGTTCAGCGCCGGCCAGCGCTGGACGGACGACTCGTGGGTGTGCCCCGAGAGCGGTGATCCGATCGAGCGCGCCAACGGCGACTGGTGGTGCACCGGCTGCTCGCTGCGCCGCCCGCAGGCCCAGTGGCGCGTCGAGGACGACGGCGTCATCGACCCGCGCGGCGACTGGCACCTGGTCAAGCTGCAGCTGCCCGGCACGGTCAACCTGGGCAACGCGGCCACCGCGCTGGCCGTGGCAGCCGAGTTCGGCGTACGCCCGATCGAGGCGCTCCCCCGGCTCGCCACGGTGGCCTCGGTCGCCGGCCGGTACGCGCAGGTCGACCGCGAGGGCCGCAACATCCGCCTGCTGCTGGCCAAGAACCCGGCCAGCTGGCTGGAGGCGTTCGACATGGCCGAGCAGGCGCCGACCCTGCTCTCCATCAACGCCCGCGACCCCGACGGTTTCGACACCTCCTGGCTGTACGACGTCGACTTCTCGCCGCTGCACGACCGGCCGGTGCTGATCACCGGCGAGCGGGCCTTCGACCTCGCCGTACGCCTCGAGGTGAACGGAATCGCCTTCCGGCACGTGTTGAGTTTCGAGGAGGCGATCCGGTCGGTGCCGCCGGGCCGCCTCGAGGTGATCGCCAACTACACGGCGTTCCAGGACATCCGAGCGGAGTTGGACCGTGTCAACTGAGAGCGTCCTGCGCATCGTCTGGATCTATCCGGACCTGCTCTCCACGTACGGCGACCGGGGCAACCTGCTGATCCTGGCCCGGCGCGCGGCCATGCGCGGTATCCCGGTCGAGACCTACTCGGTGCGTTCCGACCAGCCCATGCCCTCGACCGCCGACATCTACCTGATCGGCGGCGGCGAGGACGGCCCGCAGGCCCTCGCGGCCCAGCGCCTGATCAACGACGGCGGTCTGCACCGCGCGGTCAACCAGGGCGCGGCCGTCCTGGCGATCTGCGCCGGTTACCAGCTGTTCGGTCACTCGTTCTTCGCCAAGGGAGCCAAGTGCCCCGGCCTGGGCCTGCTCGACCTGCATTCCGACCGCGGCGAGACCCGTGCGGTGGGTGAGATCAGGGGTGACATCGACCCGCGGCTGGGCCTGCCCCCGCTGTCCGGTTTCGAAAATCACGGCGGCCGCACGCATCTGGGCCCCGGAGCTGCTCCCCTGGCCCGGGTGACGGCCGGGGTGGGCAACGACGGGCAGACCGAGGGGGCCTGGCACGGGAAGATCCTGGGTACGTACTCTCACGGCCCCGCGCTGGCCCGCAACCCAGCTATAGCCGATCTGCTACTGCGTTGGGCGATCGGCGCGGATAGCCTTTCACCGGTCGACGACACCTGGCCCGAAAAACTTCGTGCCGAGCGACTCGCCGCAGCCGGCGCCTGACACTTGACCCGACAAAGCAAGGGACGGTACGCCTGCATGACTGACATCCTGATCGCCCCGCGGGGCGTGAACCTCGCGGATCCTCAGGTTTCTCAGACCCAGCAGATCCCGGCCGGCGACAAGCCCTCGATGGGGTGGAAGCGCCGCCTTGTCCGGTTCGGCATCCTTGGCGGCGTCGTCGGCGGCGTGGGTGTGGCCGCAGCCACGCTCCCGCTGTCGCAGATCGCCGGCCAGGTCGCTGCCGTCGGCCCGGCCGCCGCGGTCGCCATCGCGGTGATCGGTGGCCTCCTGCTCTCGGTGCTCGTGCCCCGCACAGCGATCACGCTGGCGTGCGGCGCGCTGCTCGGCGCGGCCACCGGCGCTGCCACGGCCCTGGCCGCCGCCGTGATCGCCGCCACCGCCACCTACTACGCCGGCCGCTGGGTCGGCCGGGGCGCGCTCTCCGCACGTTCCGGGGGCCGGCTCGAGCGTCTCGACGGCTGGCTCAACCGTCGTGGCCTGCTGGCCGTGCTGCTCGTCCGGTTCCTGCCGCTGGCCCCGTTCGGCCTGATCGGCTACGCCTACGGCACCACCAGCGTCTGCCGCAAGCGTTACCTGCTCGGCACCACGCTGGCCTCGATCCCGTCCGCGGTGTCGTACGCGGTGATCGGCGCCGCCGTGGTCCGGCCGGGCGAGATGAGCCCGCTGTCGCTGGCCCCGGCCGCGATCGGGTTCACGCTGACGACCGCGATCGTCCTCTGGTGGAAGCACTCGGGTCGCAAAGCCGCCGCCTGACAAACAGCAGAAGGCCCACCACCCGGCGTACGGGCGGTGGGCCTTCTGCTGTGCGGAGGCTCAGACGACGACGCTGACCAGCCGGCCGGCCACCACGATGACCTTGCGGGGCTCGCGACCGGCCAGCACCTCGGCCACCGCGGCCAGCGCCCGCTCGCGCACCTCGGCCTCGGGTGCGGCCGGCGGCACCTCGACGCGGGCCTTGACCTTGCCGTTGACCTGCACCGGGTACGTGATCGACTCGGCCACCAGCTGCGCCGGGTCGGCCACCGGGAAGTCGGCGTAGGCCAGCGAGCCCGAGTGCCCCAGCTTGGTCCACAGCTCCTCGGCCAGGTGCGGGGCGAACGGCGACAGCATCAGCAACAGCGGCTCGACCGCCTCGCGCGACACCGCGGGCAGCGGCGTCAGCGTGTTGGTCAGCTCGATCAGCTTCGCGATGGCGGTGTTGAAGCGCAGCTCGTCCAGGTCTTCCCGGACGCCCGCGATCGTGCGGTGCAGCGTCTTGCGCACCGCCGGCTCCAAGGGCTCGTCGGAGACGCGTGCCGCCCCGGTCTCCTCGTCGACGACCAGGCGCCACACCCGCTGCAGGAAGCGCTGCGACCCCACCACGGCCCGCGTGTCCCACGGGCGTGAGACGTCCAGCGGGCCCATCGCCATCTCGTAGACCCGGAACGTGTCGGCGCCGTACTGCTCGCACATCTCGTCGGGCGTGACGACGTTCTTCAGCGACTTGCCCATCTTGCCGTACTCGCGGACGACCTCCTGACCGTCGTAGAAGTACTTGCCGTCGCGTTCGACCACCTCCTCGGCCGGCACCACGACACCGCGGGCGTCACGGAACGCGTACGCCTGGATGTAGCCCTGGTTGAACAGCCGGCGGAACGGCTCGAACGACGAGACGTGGCCCAGGTCGTACAGGACCTTGTGCCAGAACCGGGCGTACAGCAGGTGCAGGACGGCGTGCTCGACGCCGCCGACGTACAGGTCGACGCCGCCGCAGTCGCCGTCGCGCCGCGGGCCCATCCAGTACGCCTCGTTGTCCGGGTCGACCAGGGCGTGAGCGTTCTTCGGGTCCAGGTAGCGCAGCTCGTACCAGCAGGAGCCGGCCCACTGCGGCATGGTGTTGGTCTCGCGGGTGTACGACTTCAGGCCGTCGCCCAGGTCCAGCTCGACGTTGACCCAGTCCTTCTTGCGCGACAGCGGGGTCTCGGGCTCGCTGTCGGCGTCGTCCGGGTCGAAGGTGCGCGGCGAGAAGTCGTCGACGTCGGGCAGCACGACCGGCAGCATCGACTCGGGCAGCGCGACCGGCAGCCCGGTCTCGTCGTAGACGATCGGGAACGGCTCGCCCCAGTAGCGCTGCCGGCTGAACAGCCAGTCACGCAGACGGAACGTGGTGGCGCCCTTGCCGTGCCCGTGCTGCTCCAGCCAGGCGATGATCTCGGCCTTGGCCTCGATGACGCCCTTGCCGTTCAGCCAGTCGCTGTTGATCGCCGCGCCCTCGCCGGTGTACGCGCCCTCGAATCCCTCCGGGGCCTGCACCGTACGGATGATCGGCAGCTCGAAGACCTCGGCGAACTCCCAGTCACGCACGTCCTGCCCGGGCACCGCCATGATCGCGCCGGTGCCGTAGCCGGCCAGCACGTAATCGGCGATGAAAACCGGGATGCTCGCGCCGTTGACCGGGTTGGTCGCGTACGCGCCGATGAAGACGCCGGTCTTCTCCTTGCCCTCGGTGCGCTGCTCCTCGGTCTTCGCGGCGGCCTCGGCCCGGTAGGCCCGGATCGCCGCGGCGGGCGTGTCGTACCCGCCTGACCATTTCGGATTCGTCCCGTCCGGCCAGGCCGCCGGAGCGATCTTCTCGACCAGCTCGTGCTCGGGCGCCAGCACCATGTAGGTGGCCCCGAACAGCGTGTCCGGCCGCGTGGTGAAGACGGTGATCTTGTCGGCGCCGACCGCGAAGTCGACGTGCGCGCCACGGGACCGGCCGATCCAGTTGCGCTGCATCAGCTTGACCGGTTCCGGCCAGTCCAGCGTGTCCAGGTCCTCGACCAGGCGATCCCCGTACGCGGTGATCCGCATCATCCACTGCTTCAGGCTGCGCTGGAACACGGGGTAGTTGCCGCGCTCGCTGCGGCCCTCGGGCGTGACCTCCTCGTTGGCCAGCACGGTGCCCAGGCCGGGGCACCAGTTGACCGGGGCCTCGCTGACGTAGGCCAGGCGGTGGTCGTCGATCAGCTTGCGGCGCTCGACCGGCGACAGCTCGGCCCAGGGCCTGCCGTCCGGGGTGGGCTTCGTCCCTTCCTCGTACGCGGCGATCAGCGCGCCGATCGGGCGGGCCTTGCGCACCGACGGGTCGAACCACGAGTTGAAGACCTGCAGGAAGATCCACTGCGTCCACCGGTAGTAGTCCGGGTCGGTGGTCGCGAACGAGCGGCGGTCGTCGTAGGCCAGTCCCAGCCGGCGCAGCTGGGTCTTGTAACGCTCGACGTTGGCCGCCGTGGTCACCGCCGGGTGCGTGCCGGTCTGCACCGCGTACTGCTCGGCGGGCAGGCCGAACGCGTCGAAGCCCATCGGGTGCAGCACGTTGAAGCCGGCCATCCGCTTGTAGCGGGTGTAGCTGTCGGTGCCGATATAGCCGAGCGGGTGCCCGACGTGCAGTCCCGCACCGGACGGGTACGGGAACATGTCCTGCACGTGCAGCTTTGGCGCGCCGGCCCGGGGGTGCGAGGGGTCGGCCAGCTCGCCGGCCGGGTTGGGCGCCTGGAACGTCCCGTTCTCGGCCCAGTAGGCCTGCCAGCGCGGCTCGATCTCATTGGCCAGCGCGGCGGTGTAACGGAACTTCGGGGTCTCTGACTCGCTGCTCATCGTCGGCATCCGTCTTCGTGAGGTCTCGGTGGCTGGACATGAAAAAACCCCTCACGCAGGAGGGGTCGCCGTGCTGTACGCCTAAAGACGTTCGCAGCACGGCCGGCTAAGAAGCAGGAAATGCCGAGCCATGCGTTGCATGATACCGGTCGCCGCCCGAGAGCGGCGACCGGTATTGGATGCGCCTTACGCCGCCGGTCCGTAGACCGCCAGTTCGGTGCTGTCGAGGAACACGCAGCCGCTGACCGTCGGCGGCTGGCCGGCCGGGCAGAGGCCCGCGTCCTGGCCCTGCGAGGTCAGCATCGTGTACCGGACGAACTGGATGCCGTCGCCGGTGCCCGCGGCCAGCGCGACCGGGGTGGGCGTGGCGGCGCCGACCGGGAAGGTGCCGCTCGCGGCGAGCGCCCAGGTCGTGCCGTCGACCGAGGTCTCGACGCGGTAGCCACCGGTGCCGGCGGTCTCGTCGTCACCACAGGTGGCCGACGGGTTGATCACCAGTTCGGAGACGTCGACCGCGCCGGAGAGCCGGATCACGGCGTTCTGTCCGGCCTCGGTCTCGGGCAGGACCGAGCCCCAGCCCGAGATCTGCGACTGGTCGATCAGCTGGGCCGGGCCACACCCGTACGCGGTGTAGTCGTCACCGGTGAAGCTGACGATCCCGGCGCCGCCCGAGGAGGCGGCCCAGTCCTTGCGGACCGTCCAGTTCTCGGTCTTGGCGCCGGAGTTGATCGACAGCGTCTTGACGACGATGTCGTAACCCGCGCCCCGGGCGAAGACCTTCGCGTACGTGCCCGGAATGATCCCCGAGATCGTGTACGTGCCGTCCGCGGCGGTGGTGGCCCGGTAGTCGCCGGCGAAGCCGGAGGCGTGACCGCCGAACGCGACGGTCAGGCCGGCCACGTTCGCGCCGGTGTCGGTGTCGGTCACCTTGCCCTTGAGGGTGCCCCGCGGCGAGTTGGCCGACGGCGGCATCGAGAAGTCCTCGACCGGCTGGGCGTCGTCCCCGTCGATCGAGGCGGCGAAGTACCCCATGCCCCGCTTGGCGAAGACCTTCCAGATCGTCTTGGCGTTCTTGCCCTTGTTGACGACCAGGTCGGCGGCGAGGATCGAGTTGCGCATGTCCAGGAAGGACGGGTTGGCCGGCGAGAGCTCCATGCCGCGCGTCACGATCGACTGCGTGGTCTTGCTGCCGAGCGCCTGACGCAGGTCCCACAGGGTCTGCGCCCAGATCTCACCGTCGGCGTGCACCTCCGGGCCACCGGCATAGATCTTGCCGTAGTCGCCGTAGGTGAAGCCGCCCGGACCGGCGCCCGGGGTGCCCGCGCACTGCGTCGCGGTCGAGCCGACCGGGCAGTCCAGGGCCTCGTAACGGATCGTGCCGCCGGCGGTCCAGTGCTTGCCGACCAGCATCTCGCCCGGCTTGGCGGTGTCCTTCTCGAGGCCCTCGGCGGCCAGGTAGTCCAGGGCGTAGAAGTCGCTCCACGCCTCACCCATCGCGCCGCCCTGCTGGTTGCTGAGCGTCGAGTTGCCGTTCGCGTCGACGACCAGGCGGTTGGACAGGCCGTGGGTGTACTCGTGGTAGACCACGTCGGCCTCGTCGCCGGTGTTGGCCGCGACCGAGCCGGGACCGGGATTCAGCAGGTACATCTGCATGATCGGCGGGATGCCGTCAGGCGGGGTGTTCATGTTGGCGTTGTCGCTGTGCTCGCCGTCGGGCAGGCCGTCGGCGGTGTTCGCGCCGTCCATCGCCTGCCCCTGCACGGCGTCGCCGTCGCGCGCCTCGAAGTTGCCGGCCGCCCGGGTGAAGCCGATCGGGGCGGACTTCAGATGGTCGTGGAAGGTGCCCAGGAAGGCGAAGAGCTGCACCGCGTTCTGCTTGCGGTTGGTCTGCCACGAGTTCGGCGTCTCCGGGTCCCACGAGCACGGGTACGCGTCCGAGCAGAGACCACCGACCTCGTCGTTGAAGTCGACGAACGGGTAGTTCCAGGAACGCACGCCGGAGGGGCCGACCTCTTCGGTGGCGTCGGCCAGGTCGTTGTCGTTGACGTCCGACCACACGTGCGCGACGTTGCCGCTCAGGACGCGCGCGTTGTTGGGGAGCCAGCCCTTGGCGGCCAGGTCGACCGGCTGCTGCTTCCCGCCCTTGGCCGCGCCCGGGTAGTTCTGCCACACGTCGGCACGGTCGTTGGCGATCGTGCTCTTGCGGTAGAGCACCTCGCCGGTGGCCGCGTCGACCACGTGCACGTAGCCCTCGTCGACGACGATCGTCTGCCAGGCCAGGCGCGGGCCCGTGGCGGTCTGGAACCAGACCTGCTTGACGTTGCCCTTGTCGCTGAACGTGGTCTTGCCGGCCTCGGTCTTGGTGACCTTGGCGGTGGACGAGCCGAACACATCCTTGACCGCGGCTGCGCGGGCAGCGGTGGCGGACAGCTTGGCGCCGCCGGCGCTCGACGGCAGCGACTTGAGCGGCGAACCGTCGACCTGCACCAGACGGCCGTCCTTGGTGACGTGCGCCTTGAGGCCGTTGCCGAAGACCGGCACACCGTCGGCCACCTGCACCCAGCTCAGGTGGTGGGCGCCCTCGATGTCGACGTAGTCCTGCCGCAACTCGAGCGTGGCCAGGTCGGCCGCGTCGATGCCGAACACCTCGGGGTGGGCCTTGATGTAGTCGAACGCGATCTTCGCCGGCTTCGTCCTGCTCGGCCCGGTGAGGAAGCCGTCGAGCTTCGCCACCCGGCGCGGGGTGCCGGTCGCCTTGTCGATGTCGACGATGCCCTGGATGCCCAGCGAGTCACGCAGCGTCTTGACCGCGTTCCCCGTGGGCGCCGGGACGACGGCGCGGCTCAGGGTCGCGGTCGGCTGCGCCTCGGCGCGGGCGACCAGGTTCTGGCGGCTGTCGTAGTCGGCTCGCCTCTGCTGCTTACTGTCGGTTGCCCCGGTGACTGCGCCGGGTAGCGGCGCGGCCTGCGCCTGCGCGGGCAACAACGCCGCCAGCAGGACGATGCCGGCGGCCGCCGCCCCGACCCGCCGGGTCGCGGACGGTACGGATAACGGTCTCAATTCAGCCCCTCTCGGCCGGGCTCAGATGCGGCCGCGAGCAGGGAAAAGGCCCGCCGACCGGCACCTCACTCGTGTGGCCCGTCGATGGCTGATGCTCTTGAACATCGGCAAATATAACTAGGGCGATGTCTGATTCTTTACCTATCTGATACTCATGTCCGGTTGACGGTTGTCGAATCAGGCCGATGGCCGACATCGGCGAGTTGCTGTGATCGGGCTAACCTGTGAGTGACGGGCGGCTCGTTCAGCTTTTCGCTGCCCTTTCGCCCCGGCTGCGCAAGATTGGCGCGCACACCAACCTGGAGGAGGCCCGTGACAACCCCGACCTGGGACGAGCCCGGTGGACCGATGCCGAACGAGGACTTCCGCGCCGCGACGCAAGCCATCATGGCCAACATCGAACAGGTCATCGAGGGCAAGAGCGCCACGGTCCGCCTCGCTCTGGCGGTCCTGCTGGCCGAGGGTCACCTCCTCATCGAGGACGTGCCCGGCGTGGGCAAGACCAAGCTGGCCAAGGCCCTCGCCCGATCGATCGACTGTTCCGTGCGCCGCATCCAGTTCACGCCCGACCTGCTTCCCAGCGACGTCACCGGCGTGAGCGTCTACAACCAGGAGCAGCGCGACTTCGAGTTCAAGCCCGGAGCCGTGTTCGCCAACCTGGTGGTCGGCGACGAGATCAACCGCGCGTCGCCGAAAACCCAGTCCGCCCTGCTGGAGTGCATGGAGGAGCGGCAGGTCACCGTCGACGGCACCACGTACGAGCTGCAGGCGCCGTTCATGGTGATCGCCACGCAGAACCCGATCGAGATGGAAGGCACCTACCCCCTGCCCGAGGCGCAGCGCGACCGGTTCACCGCGCGCATCGCGATGGGGTACCCCGACCCGCGGGCCGAGCTGGCCATGCTGGGCGGGCACGGCGCCCACGACCCGCTGAACGATCTGCGGGCCGTCGCCGACGCCGCCATGGTCCGCCGGCTGATCGCCACCGCGCGTGACGTGCACGCCGCCGAGGCCGTCCAGCAGTACGCGATCGCCCTGGTCACCGCGACCCGGGAAGCGCCCGAGATCCGCCTCGGCGCGTCCCCCCGCTCGACGCTGCAGCTGCTGCGCACGGCGAAGGCCGTGGCGGCGCTCGAGGGCCGCGACTACGTGCTGCCCGACGACCTGCAGACGCTGGCCGTGCCGGTTCTCGCGCACCGCATCATCCCGACCGCGGACGCGCAGCTCAACCGCCGCACCACTGACGCGATCGTGTCCGAGATCGTGCACCGGCTGCCGCTGCCGCACGACCGCAACCGGTCGCCGTACGACACCCGGAACAACGTCGCCGGCGGCAACCAGTACGAGCCGCGGGGGCGCTGAGCATGCGGGAGGCCCTGCGAGGGCTGACCACGCGCGGTCGCTCGTTCCTCGCCGCGGCCGCCGCGGCCGGCATCTCCGCGATCATCCTCGGCGAGCGTGACCTGCTGCGGGTGGCGATCCTGCTCGCCGCCCTGCCGCTGCTCGCCGCCGCGTACGTGGGCCGCAGCCGGTACAAGCTGGCCTGCACCCGCTCGCTCGACCCGGGCCGCGCGCCGGTCGGGTCCAGCGCGCGGGTCATCCTGCGCCTGCAGAACATGTCCCGCCTGCCCACCGGCACCCTGCTGCTGGAGGACAGGCTCCCGTACGCGCTGGGCAGCCGCCCCCGGGTGGTGCTCGAGCGGCTCGGGTCGCACCAGGCCAGCAGCGTGGCGTACACGGTGCGGGCCGACGTGCGGGGCCGCTACCCGATCGGGCCGCTGGTGATCCGGCTGACCGACCCGTTCGGCCTGTGCGAGCTGACCCGCTCGTTCCCCAGCATCGACAAGCTCACGGTCATCCCCCAGGTGTTCACGTTGCCCCCGGTCCGCCTCGCGGGCGAGTACGCGGGCACCGGCGAGAGCCGCGCCCGGTCGGTGGCGGTGCACGGCGAGGACGACGCCGCCACCCGGGAATACCGCCGCGGCGACGACCTGCGCCGTGTGCACTGGCGCTCCACCGCCCGTACGGGTGAGCTGATGGTGCGCCGCGAGGAACAGCCCTGGGAGAGCCGGGCCACCGTGGTGCTCGACACCCGGGTCTACGCCCACCGGGGCGAGGGCCCGACGGCCAGCTTCGAATGGGCCGTCTCGGCCACCGCCAGCATCGCCATGCACCTGCGCCAGCAGGGTTACAAGCTGCGGCTGGTCACCGGCTCGGGCATCGACATCGACGCGGCCGAGGCCACCGGCGAAGGCATCATCCTCGACACCCTGGCCGATGTGAAGCCCGCCCAGAACGGCGACATCTCGGTGCTGGTCGAGCAGGTGCGCCGCCGCTCCGACGGCGGCCTGGTGATCGGCATCTTCGGCACCCTGACCGTGCCCGAGGCCGAGCTGCTGGCCGGCCTGCGCGGCAACGGCGCCACCTGCATCGGCTTCGCGATCGACAGCTCGACCTGGGTCTCCATGAGCCCCGGAGAGCGCTCGGAGGCCGACCGGGAACACTCGGCGGCCGCACTGGCCCTGGTGCACAGCGGCTGGCGTTCGGTGCCGGTCGTGCACGGGTCGACGCTGCCCGCGCTGTGGCCGGCGGCTGCCCGCGGCTCCAGCGGCTTCGCGTGGCGGGCGGCGATGGCCGAAACCGTGAGCGGGGTGAACCGATGAGCGGCCGGCGCCGTCTCGGGCTCGTCGCGGCGGGGGCGACCCTGCTCGCGGCCGCGCCCATCGTCTCCATCTTCGACAGCTACACCTGGCTGATGCAGTGCCTCGTCACCGTGGGCCTGATCGCCGGAGCCGCCGTCGGGGCCCGCACGCTGCGGTTCCCGACGTGGGCCCAGGCGCTCAGCATGATCCTGGTGCTGCTGCTCACGCTGACCTGGCTGTTCCCCAGCGGCGAAGAGTTCCTCATCCCGACGCCGAGCACGTTCGGCCACTTCGCCGATCTGTTCACCCAGGCCGGGCAGGACACCCGGTCGTACGGGGTGCCGGTGCCCGACCGGGACGGCCTGCTGTTCGTCACCGTGCTCGGGATCGGCTCGGTCGCGATCGCGGTCGACCTCCTGACCGTGGTCGCGCGCAAACCGGCCCTGGCCGGCCTGCCGATGCTGGCGATCTACTCGGTGCCGGTCGCGGTCTACATCGACAGCGTGCCGGTGCTGCCGTTCATCATCGGGGCCTTCGGCTTCCTGTGGCTCCTGGTCAGCGACAACATCGACCGCGTACGCCGGTTCGGGCGCCGCTTCACCGGCGACGGGCGCGACGTCGACGTGTGGGAGCCGTCGCCGCTCGCCGCGGCCGGCCGGCGCCTGGGCGTCATCGGCGTGGTCGCGGCCGTGTTCCTGCCGCTGCTGGTGCCCACGATCAACGGCGGGCTGCTCTCGCGGCTCACCCAGACCGGCACCGGGGTCGGTGTCGGCCCCGGCAACGGCACCGGCGGGCGGATCAACCTGTTCGCCTCGCTGAGCGGCCAGCTGACCCGCACCGACGTGGTCGAGCTGGTGCGGCTCAGAACGGACGAGCAGACACCGTACTACCTGCGCTTCGGGGTGGCCGACCAGCTGACCAACAACGGGTTCGGCAGCCGCACCCCCAACGGCGAGAGCGTCACGCAGGGCCTGCCCGACCCCCGCACCACGACGCCGACCGCCAACTTCAGCAACCACCGGGCCCAGGTGCAGGTCAGCGACAGCCTGCAGCAGGGCATGCTGCCGCTCTACCAGAACACGGTGGCCGTCGACGGGCTGCAGAGCGGCTGGAACTTCGACGACAACCAACAGGTTGTCTTCTCCAACCGCAGGTCCACCAAGGGCCTTGCCTACACCTTCGAGTACGTGCGGGCCAAGCCGACCGCCGCCCAGCTGCGGCAGGCCGAACCGCTGAGCCCCGACGACCCGATCGTGCGGCTCAACACCGCGCACCCGGACGACGAGGCGGTCACCAAGCTGGTCGACCGGCTGACCGCGAACAAGCGCACCGAGTACGACAAGATGCGGGCTCTCTACGAGTACTTCTCGACCAAGAACGGCTTCACCTACCGGCTGTCCACGCAGTCCGTCGGGGCCAGCTCCGAGATCGCGGCGTTCCTCGAGACCAAGGTCGGCTACTGCCAGCAGTACGCGGCGGCGCTGGCCTGGATGGCGCGGGAGGCCGGGATCCCGGCCCGGGTGGCGTTCGGCTTCACCCGGGGCCAGCGCGAGGGCGACACGTACGTGATCACCAACCGCAACGCCCACGCGTGGACCGAGGTGTACCTGCGCGGCTTCGGCTGGATCCCGTTCGACGCCACCCCGGCGGCGAGCGTGGCCGGCGCGGCCCGCTCGGACTACGCACCCGACGTCGACCTGCCCACCGAGGCCCCGACGGCGGCCGAGTCGCAGGCGGCCCCGGGCGCCGACCCGTCCGCGGCGGGCGGCGCCGAACGGCCCGACCGTAGCGACTTCAACGAGCCGGGCGCGGCCGGCCCGATCGACGGCGGCTCCTCCGGCGTCTCCGGCAGCGCCCTGCTGATCATCGCCCTGGCCGCCCTGCTGCTGGCGTTGCTGCTGGTCCCGGCGTTGCGACGGGTCCTGCTGCGCCGGCACCGGCACGCGGCCACCGTCCCTCCCGACCCGAAGGTCACGACGCTCAGCGGCCCCGCCGACATCGTGGTCACGACCGAGACGGTGCAGGCCCGAGCCGACGCGCACGCGGCCTGGGACGAACTGATGGACACGATGATCGACTTCCGGATCCCGATCGACCCGACCGAGACGCCGCGGGTCACCGCCCAGCGGCTGATCAAGGACGCCGTGCTGCTGGCGGAGCCCGCCTCCGCGGTGACGCTGCTCGGCACGGCGGAGGAAAGGGCCCGGTACGCCCGCAAACCCCTGCAGGGTGGCGAGCTGACCGTGGCGCTGGGGCAGGTCCGCAAGGGGCTGTCCCGGTCGGCCAACCGGCGGACCCGGATCAACGCTGTCCTGCTGCCGCCTTCGGTGCTGATGCGGTGGCGGCTCGGGCTGGCCGAGACCTCGGCCCGGCTGGTCGGGGCGAGCGGGCGGTTGCGGGACGTGCTGGCCAAGGCCAGTCCTCGTCGGCTGTTGCCGCACAAGGGACGCTGACGTCGCTCAACAGAAATGCCGCCCCTTGGTGGGGGCGGCATTTTCTTTGCCTCGGCGGCTCGCTGCGTACCCTCGGCAAAGCCACGGGCCCCACTGCCTCACATCTCACCGTGCCCGTCGCCGCCGCTTTCCAGGGGATTCCTGCTCCGGCCGGCCGCCGCGTGGGCTGGTGTCGGCGCGGACCGCTTCCGGCGCGGACGGCCTCGGCGCGGGGCACTTCGCGTATGGCTCTCGGCGAGCGGGCGGCTCCTGGCGCGGGCGTCGCAAAGACCGATGGCGGCTCGGTTGGCCGCCATCGTGGTCGTTGAGTTGTGGTGAGAGATCCGCGGCTGCCGTCGCCGTCAGCCGCGGGTCCGCGGGACCGTCAGCGATGCCCCTCGGGGCGCCGGCGCCAGCGATCCTCCAGCCGGTCGATGAAACCGCCCTTACGGGTCTGACGGGTGCGACGCGTGGCGGTGCCGCCCACGGCCTGCAGGTCGGCCGGGGCCGAGCTCTTGCGGCGGGACTGCATCGCGAAAGCGGCGGAACCCAGCATGACCACGAAGCCCGCGACACCCAGCGGCGTGTTGCTGCTGACCGTGCCATAGACGACCAGCGCTAGGCCAAGGACGATGACGAACGCGGCGACCAGCAGCCGGCGCCGTGCGTGAAAACGCGGGTCGCTGGCCCGCACAGCCGAGGCGAACTTAGGGTCCTCGGCAAGCGACCGCTCGATCTGATCGAACAGCCGCTGCTCGTGCTCCGAGAGCGGCACGGCATTCCTCCCCGGGCGCAGATCCAACCCCCCAGGCGGGGTCGGGGTGTCACTAAGGTAAGTGGCGCGGGACAGCCGTCGGCTGCCTTACCAAGCAAGTCTACGAGGGGGTTGGCGGGTCGGAAAGCGGGACGACCGCCGAGTGCGGGTGATTTTCGGTTCTTCGCAGATCGCTTTGTCCCAAAAGACTGGCCGGACCGACACTCGTACGACCGAAACGGGCGATTACTGCGTCCCTGGCCGCTTCCGCCTCGCGCCACCCCCGCTCCGGCTCACCCAGGCTGAGCTGCCGCGACGTCGTGGCGGCGGGGGTCAGCCCCTCGACCCGCACGCCGACGAGCCGGATGTGGTCGCTCGCGGCGAGGGCGGTGAACAGCGACCACGACGTCTCGAAGATCTCGCGTGCCACATCGGTGCTCGTGGGCATCGTGCGTGACCGGTTGACCGTGCGGAAGTCGGCCAGGCGCACCTTGATCGCCACCGTACGGCCGACGAAGCCGCTCGCCCGCAGCCGCGACCCGACCTTGTCGGCCAGCGCCAGCATGCTCCGGCGCAGCACCTCGGGATCGGCCACGTCGACGTCGAAGGTCATCTCGGCGCCGATCGATTTCTCCTCGCGCTCGGGGCTGACCCGGCGGGGGTCCCGGCCCCAGGAAAGCTCGTGCAGGTGGGTGGCGGCGGCCTCGCCCAGGGCCCCGCGCAGCATCCCGGCCGGGGCATGCGCGATCTCGCCGACCGTGGTGAGCCCGAGCCGGCGCAACGTCTCGGCGGCACGCTCGCCGACCCCCCACAGGGCCTCGACCGGCAGCGGATGGAGGAACTCGAGCACCAGCCCGGCCGGGACGACCATCAGGCCGTCGGGTTTGGCCCGGGTCGAGCCCAGCTTGGCCACGAACTTGGTCGGCGCGACCCCGACCGAGCAGGTGAGCCGCTGTTCCTCCTGCATGCGACGGCGGATCAGCCGGGCGATCCCGGTGGGCGGCCCGAGCAGGCGCTGGGCGCCGGCGACGTCGAGAAAGGCCTCGTCGGACGAGAGCGGCTCGACCAGCGGGGTGACATCGCGGAAGATCGCCATGACGGCCTCGGACGCCGCGCTGATCGCCGGCCCGTCAACCGGCAGGAAGATGCCGCGCGGGCAGAGGGCCCGCGCTCGCGCTGTCGGCATGGCGCTGCGTACGCCGAAGCGGCGGGCCTCGTAACTGGCCGAGCTGACCACGCCGCGGGGGCCCACACCGCCCACGATCACCGGCTTGCCCCGCAGCTCGGGCCGCGCCCGCACAGCCACCGAGGCGAAGAACGCATCCATGTCGACGTGCAGGATCGTGCAGCCCGCGTCATCGGCACCCGGCCCGAAACGCGGGTCACGCCCCCTCGGCACCGCCTGGCTACGCCCCACGCCAGGAGGTTAACCGCACCCCCCGACAAGATCGCCCGCCAGCTACGACTTTCCGGACATGAAGCATGAATCGCCCGGTGCTGCCATCCCCACCCCCCACCCGCCTCGGGGAGATGGGTGAAGACCCTACGCCTTGTCAAGGTGGCGATGAGGGTTGTCCACAATGGCGGGCTGTCCACGGGGCCGGGTGCGGCCGGGCGCCGGATGTGCATACCCCCCGACATCGTGAGCCGCGCGCCGGCCGGACCCAGGTCAGCGGGCGATCAGCAGCGGGACCTGCATCTCGGCGGCGGTCACGGAGGCGTGGTAGGCGATCAGGCGGCCCACGGCGGGCGGCTCCCACCCCCCGGCCAGGGCGACCACGCGGCCCAGGCAGACGATCACCACGTCACCGATCCGGTTGCGGTGGGGCGGGGCGACCGGGCCGAACCAGCCGCCGTCGATGACCTCGTCCCGGGTCAGGACCCACGCCTGGTCGCCGAGGATGCCGCGCCAGGTGGTAACCACGTCGTCGAGGGCGCCCGGCGCCGCGTAGAGATAGCGGACGCGCGGCTCCCCCGCGACCCCGGTGACGCCCGCGCGGAGGTCCGGAATGTCGGCCATGTCGTAACGCGCGTCGGCGGGGACATTGAGCTGGCCGTGGTCGGCGATCACGAGCAGGGCCGAGCGGGGCGGCAGCCCGTGCACGATCCGGTCGACCAGCATTTCGACGCCACGGGCCGCGGCCCGCCACGACGGGGAGTCGACACCGTCCTCGTGGCCGCTCTTGTCGAGGTCGGCGTGGTAGCCGTAGACCAACGTGGGGCCTTCGGCGGCGGACAGGGCCGCGATCATGTCGGCCGCGAGGTCGCTCTCGCCGGCGAAACGGGCGCCGCCGTACGCGGAGACGGTCAGGCCGCTGCCCTCGAACTCCCGCTTGCTGATGGCGGTCACGGCCACCCCGGAGGCCGCGGCGGCGGCGAAGCGGGTGGGCGCCGGCTGCCACTGGACGGGGTCGGGGTCGTTCTTCCAGTGGATGTGGTTGAGCGTCCGGCCGTCGGGGCGCCGCACGGTGAAACCGAGGATGCCGTGCACGCCCGGGGGAACACCCGTGCCGACAGTGACGAGGCTGACCGGGGTGGTCGAGGGGAAACCGGCGGTCAGGGTGCGGGCCGACGTGGCCAGATCGGCGACCGTGGGGGCGTACGGGGAAAGGACCGGGAGGTTGTGGGTGCCGAGCCCGTCGATCAGCAGGACGCCTACCCGGGTCACCCCGTCGAGCCGGTCGCGCAGGCCCAGCACGTCGCCGGCGCCGGGCACGCCGAGCACCGAGCACACGCTGGGCAGGACGTCGGCCAGGCTGTGTGAGCCGTACGCGGGACGCACCGGCTCGAGCGCGGCGGCGGGCAGACGGTCGGCGGGCACCACGAGCGGCTCGGTGGTCACGCCGGTCATCCGATCACGTCCCGGCGCCCGGCGCGACCGTTCGCCCCTCGCCCGGGGCACGGCGGCGGGGTCAGCGCGGCGAGACGGTCAGGGCTTGCGGGCGAAAAGGTGCAGCTGGGAGGCGATGTCCCGGAACGGCGGCCGCGACGACAACTCGAGTTCCAGGTCGAGCAGCGTCTGCGGATCCTCCTCGACCACCGCCGCCGGCAGCAGATCGGCCAGGACCCGTACGCCGTGGATCTGCTCGACCGTGAGGCCCGCCGCCCCGAGCAGCGCCGTCGCGCTTTCCGCGTCGTAACGCCGCCGCAGTGTGTCGCGGGTCCCGGCGCGCCCCTCGGGGTCGGACGCGACCGCGGTGGCCGCCCGCAGGTGCCCGTTGATCGCCCGGCCCAGGATCGCCGCCGCCCGGCTCGCCACCAGCACGCTCGCCGCTCCCCCGGGACGCAGCGCACCGGCGATCGCGGCGACCACACCGGCCGGGTCGTCGACGACCTCGAGCACCGCGTGGCACAGGATCAGGTCGGCGCTGGCCGGCGCGACCAGGGCGGCCAGCGCGTCGCCGTCGCCCTGCACGGCGCGGACCCGGTCGGCCACTGCGGCGTCGGCGGCGCGGCGGGTCAGGGCGGCCAGCGCGTCGGGGCTGGCGTCCACGACGGTGACGGTGTGTCCGGCCTCGGCCAGCGGCACGGCGAACCCGCCGGTGCCACCGCCGACGTCCAGCACGGTCAGCTCGCGGCCGGGGTGACGCTCCAGCTCACGCCGCAGCACGGCCCAGACGGCGGCGGTACGGGCGGAGGGGCGGGCTGCCCGTGTCGATGCGATTTCCACACGGGCAGCGTAACGGCCGTTCAGAACCGGAACAGCACTCCCGTGGCACGGCGCATCTCGCAGGTGTTGCCGTAGCGGTGCTTCCAGCTCACCTCGCGGCCCTGCCACGTGCCGGTGAGCTCGGCCGTCACCGGCTGGTAGAGCAGGATGCAGGCGCGGTTGGCGGGCTTGATCCGGTCCGGGTCGGCGTCGACCTCGGCCAGGGCCGCGCAGGCCTCGGCGGGTTCGGGGTGTCCGCCGCCGGGCGGGTCGCAGGTGAGCGTGACCGTCACCGCGGACCCGGTGTCGGCGACGTGGCTGAGCTTGAGCTGCTCCTGCGGTGCGGGGCGCGGGTGACCCCCGTACGGGGGCCTGGGGTCGGGAAGTGGGCCGAGGACGGCGGTGACGGCGGCTGCGGCGAGAACGACAGGAAGCATGCCGCTAAAGGTACAAAATCGGGCAAGTCGAATCAGCGGAAGTCCCGGGAGGCCGGCGAAACCGGTGGGGTGACCGCCTCCAGCCGGTCGGCCACCAGGTTGAGCACCCCCTCGGCCTTCTCGAGCCGGCCGCGCACGAGCAGCGCCGAGCTGGTGCGCGCGACCCGCCGGTAGCGCTGCCACAGCCCCGGGGAGCAGGTCACGTTGAGCATCCCGGTCTCGTCCTCGAGGTTCACGAACGTCACCCCGCCCGCGGTGGCCGGGCGCTGCCGGTGGGTGACGATCCCCCCGACCCGGATGCGGGCGCCCGCCTCGACCCGGCTCAACCGGTTGATCGGGATCGCGCCCGCCCTGTCGAGGTCGGCCCGGATGAACTGGGCCGGGTGCGAGTCGGGCGACAGGCCGGTGGCCCACACGTCGGCGACCAGTTCGTCGACCGCGCTCATGCCAGGCAACATGGGCGCGTCGGTGCCGGTCACCGTGCCGGGCAGCCGGTCGGGCCGGTCCTGCGCGGCGGCTCCGGCGGCCCACAGCGCCTCCCGCCGGGTCAGCCCGAACCCGGCGAACGCGTCGGCGGTCGCCAGCGCCTCCAAGTGGGCGGTCGTGCAACCCGTGCGGCGGGCAAGATCGGTCATTCCCCCGTACGGGCCGTGGGCGCGCCGTTCCTGCTCGATGCGCTCGGCCAGCTCCTCCCCCAGCGAACGGATGCTGCCCAGCCCCTGCCGCACGGCCGGGCCGCCCAGCCCCCACGCGTACGGGGGCTCGCCGGGCAGGGCGCCCCACCGGGTCTGGGGTGCCGACTCGAGGGTGGCCTTGGCGTCGCTCAGGTTGATGTCGGGCCGGCGCACCTCGACCCCGTGCCGCCGGGCGTCGTCGACCAGCGACTGCGGCGAATAGAAGCCCATCGGCTGCGCGTTCAGCAGCGCCGCGCAGAAAGCGGCCGGGTGATACCGCTTGAGCCAGGCGCTGGCGTAGACCAGGTAGGCGAAGCTCATCGAGTGGCTTTCCGGGAAGCCGTAATTGGCGAACGCGGACAGTTTCACGAACAGGTCGTCGGCGAGCTCGCCGGTGATGCCGTTGGCGGCCATCCCCTCGTACAGGCGCTTCTTGATTCTCTCCATCTTCTCGATCGACCTTTTCGAGCCCATCGCGCGGCGCAGCTGGTCGGCCTCGGCCGGGTCGAAACCGGCAACGTCGATCGCCAGCTGCATCAACTGCTCCTGGAAGAGCGGCACGCCGAGCGTCTTCTCGAGCGCGTTGCGCATCAACGGGTGTGGATAGGTGACCTCTTCCTGACCGTTCTTGCGCCGGATGTACGGGTGGACCGAGCCGCCCTGAATGGGTCCGGGGCGGATGAGCGCCACCTCGACCACCAGGTCGTAGAACACACGCGGTTTGAGCCGGGGCAGGGTCGCCATCTGGGCACGGCTCTCCACCTGGAAAACGCCCACCGAATCGGCCCGGCAAAGCATTTCGTAGACCTCGGGATCGGTCAGGTCCATGGTGGAGATGTCCAGGTCGGACTCGATCATTTCGTACGCGTACCGCAGCGCGGACAGCATGCCCAGCCCCAGCAGGTCGAACTTGACCAGCTCGATCGCCGCGCAGTCGTCCTTGTCCCACTGCAGCACCGTGCGGCCCGGCATCCGGCCCCACTCCACCGGGCACACCTCGATGATCGGGCGGTCGCAGATCACCATGCCGCCCGAGTGGATGCCCAGGTGCCGCGGGAAGTCCTGCACCTGGTTGGCGAACTCGACCACCTGCGGCGGGATGTCCTCGACGTCGACGGTGGCCACGCTGCCCCACCGGTCGATCTGCTTGCTCCAGGCGTCCTGCTGGCCCGGCGAGAACCCGAACGCCTTCGCCATGTCCCGCACCGCCGACCGCGGCCGGTACGAGATCACGTTGGCGACCTGGGCCGTGTGCTCGCGCCCGTACTTGCGGTAGACGTGCTGGATGACCTCCTCACGCCGGTCCGACTCGATGTCGACGTCGATGTCGGGCGGGCCGTCGCGTTCCGGGGCCAGGAACCGCTCGAACAGCAGGTTGTGCGCCACCGCGTCCACATTGGTGATGCGCAGCGCGTAACAGACCGCGGAGTTGGCCGCGCTGCCCCGGCCCTGGGCATAGATGCCCTGGTCACGGCAGAACTGGACGATGTCGTAGACGACCAGGAAGTAACCCGGGAACCCCAGCTCCTCGATCATCCGGAGCTCGTACTCGATCTGCTCGTACGCCCGGGGGTGCGCCTCGGGTGGGCCGTAACGGTCCCGGGCGCCGCGCATCGTGAGCTCGCGCAGCCAGGTCATCTCGGTGTGCCCCGGTTCGGGGATGTCGAAATCGGGCAGCCGCGGCGCGATCAGCTCGATGTCGAACGCCAGACCCTCGCCGAACATCGCGGCCGCCTCGACAGCCCCCGGGTACGCGGCGAACCGGCGGGCCATCTCGTCGCCGCTGCGCAGGTGGGCGGTGCCGGCCGCGGGCAGCCAGCCGTCGATCTCGTCAAGGCCGCGGCGGGACCGGACAGCGGCCAGCGCGGTGGCGAGCCGCCGCCGGGCCGGGGTGGCGTAGTGCACGTTGTTGGTGGCCACGACCTCCAGGCCGCGGCTCTTGGCCAGCGCGAACAGGACGTCGTTGCGGTCGTCGTCGTACGGGTCGCCGTGCGCGGTCAGCTCGACGGCGACATTCGGCCGGCCGAACAGGGCGACCAGACGATCGAGCTCGTACGCGGCGGCGTCGACCCCCTCGGTGGCCAGCGCGAGCGGGACGGGGCCCTTGCGGCAACCGGTGAGGATCAGCACATGGTCACGCAGGGTGGCCGCGATCTCCTCCAGGTCGCCGTACTCGGGCTTGCCCTTCTCGCCGCCGGCCAGCTGCGCGCGTGACAGGGTGGCGGCCAGACGCGCGTACCCCTCGTGACCGTGCGCGAGGGCGAGCAGGTGACGGCCCTCCGGGTCGGCCTCGCCGTTCTGCGGCTTGGTGAGGTCGAGGGAGAGCTCGGCGCCGAAGATCGTGGGCAGGCCGAGTTCGCGGGCGGCCTGCGAGAAACGGACCACGCCGTAGAAGCCGTCGTGATCGGTGACGGCCAGGCCCCGCAACCCCAGGCGGGCGGCTTCCTCGGCGAGTTCCTCGGGGTGACTGGCCCCGTCGAGGAAGCTGAAATTCGAGTGACAGTGCAATTCCGCGTACGGGGTGACGCTCTGTTTCCTGATGAGGGCGGGGGCCGCGTACGCCTGACGCTTGCGCGACCACGCGGGCGAGTCACCGCCGTCCCCGTCGATCGCCAGCGGGTCGACCACCTTGCCGGTGAGCGTCTTCTCGAGCTCCGACCACGAGATCTTGGGGTTATGAAAGCCCACGGAAGCCCCTAGTCATAGATCGCCTCGACGGCCCAGTGCCCCCCGGAGAGGCTGAGCAGAAACGCCCGCCCGTCGGAGAGCAACACCTGGAACCGCGCCCGCCGCCGCGCCTGCTCGGAGTCCCACCAGCGCTCGTCCACCGGCCACGGCCCGGCCCACCCCGCGATGGCCACGGGCCGGGCACGCTCGACGATCAGGGCCGCCGGGCTCCCGGTGAGATCAAGCCGCGCGCTGACCCCCACGGCCTCCCCGTCCCCGTCGAGCACCACCGCCGGCACGCCGTGCCCCAGCACGATCGCCGGCGCCGGCCTGGGCACCCGCCCCGGCCACGGCGGTTCCTTCTTGACCTTCTTCCGCCCCTTGCCCGCCTTCGCCTCCGCCCGCTGGGCCGCTTTCCCTTCCTCCATCCCACCGGGCTTCTCACTCCCTGACGCCCGCGCCGGCGTTTCCGTCCCGTGCCCGGCGCCTTGTCGCCCACCCGGCACCACCCCCAGCACCGGCCGGCCGGCTGCCCCTACCAGCTCCAACCCAGGCCGCTCGCCTTTGCCTCCCGCCGATACCCCTTCCTCCTCCAGTGCCTCTTTCTGTCGGCCACCGTCCCTCGTCCCCTCTTGCTTCTCCTTTCGCCGGCCTTCATCCCGCGCCTTCTCTCGCCGGCCCCTGTCCCACAGCCCATCCCCCGTCTCCCTGTCCTGTCTCTCCCTATCCCCCGTCTCCCCGTCCTGCCTCTCCCCGTCCCACACCTCACTCCGCGAACCCCCGTCCCGTAGTCCTTCCCGCCACATCTCCATTTCGGACAAATGCGAAATGGGAGTTATTGCACCCTGGGGATCGCGGAAGGGGCGACGGGTGAGCTCCGCACCCTCCACGGGTGGCCAGGGGAACGCCCCTTCTTCGGGGGCGGGCTCATCGCGTACGGGGGATGGTGGGTTGGGGAGATGCAGCGTGAGCTCGGCCTGGGTGTGGCGGGACAGCACCGGGACGGTGGTTATGCCCGGAATCGGGTCGGCGTGGGGGGCCGCGGGCCGGTGCGGGTCACGTTCGTCGCCCCAGGGGACCAGGCGGATCTGGTCGTCGGCGTTACGGCCACCGCCCAGCACGGGGGTGACCACCGACTCGGGTCCGAGCAGGCCCTGCACCCGGCTGAACGCGCGATGCGCCCGTTCCCGGTCGGCCCCGGCGTCACCCCACAGGCCGGGCTGAAGTCCGAGGTGGACGAGCACACCGTCGGGGATCAGGCGCAACCGCACCAGACCCGCGGTCGGGCGTGCCGGAGCACCGCGGCGGGCGCCGGTGAGCCAGCCGTCCAGCTGCCAGCGGACCCGTTCGGCGATGGCGGCCGAGGTCAGCGTGCCGTCGTGCCGCCAGACGCGGTGCAGTTCCTGGCCGTTCGCGGTGACCGCCTCGATGCCCAGGCGGGTGCAGGCCAGCCCGTACGCGGCGAGTTTGTCATGCAACCGCTCGGCCAGCGCACGCCCGGCGAAGGCGGCCACGTCGACCCGTTCGAGCGGTTCGTCGTACGTCTCGGAGACCTCCAGGTCGGGCGGCGGCCGGCGCACCGCGAGCGGACGATGGTCGAACCCGGCCGCGAGCCGATGCGCCAGCGCCCCGTCGAAGCCGAACCGGGTCAGCACGTCCCCCGCCGGCAACGCCGCGAACTCGCCCAGCGTCTTGAGCCCGAGCCGCTTGAGCAGATCGGTCAGCTCGGGCCGTTCGAGCGCCTCGATCGGCTGCCCCCGCAGGAACTCGGCCGTCCCGCCGGGCGCGATCACCCGGCCGGCCCGAGCCGCGAGCCCCGCCGCGAACACCCCATCGGCGATGCCGACCTGACTCTCCACCGCACACGACTCGGCGACCTGCTCGACGATCCGCTCGGCCGCGGTTTCCTCCCCGCCGAAGTAGCGCGACGGCCCCCGAGCGGCGACCGCGCACGCCCCCGGCCGGATCACCTCGACCCCGGCGGCCACCTCCTCGACGGCCGCGACCACCGGCTCGAACGCCCGCGCGTCCCGGCCCGGATCATGCTCGACCGCCTCGACCTGCGGGCATCTGCTCTGCGCTTCCCGCCGCCGGAGCCCCCGCCGTACGCCCTCCTGCCGCGCCGCCTCCGAACAAGCGATCACCCGGTTGCCGTGCAGCACGACAACCGGCCCCGCGGACGGCACCCCGAGCACGATCTCGGCCGCGATGACCGGCCAGTCCGGGCACCAGAGCAGCATGGTCCGCGCCCCGACCGTCCCCGCCACGGCCCGGCTGCCCGCCTCCCGCCCCGCCATGTCACATCACCGCCGTCATGTGCGCGTCGTTCTTCTTCCCCCGAAAAGCCACAACCCGCCCATCCCCGGCAACCGCTTGCTTCCCCGTACGGGTTCTGCCGCCGGCACCCGCTTCCCCGCCGACAGCCACCTGCTTTCCCGTACGCGTCTCGCCACCACCCGCTTCCCCGGCTGCAGCCGCTTCGTTTCCAGTGCGCATTTCCCCACCCGCTCCCGCACTCGACCCGGCACCCACTTCCGGAGCGCCGAACCCTCCCGCTCCTGTACGCGTTTCCTCGCCGTCATCCGCACTCGACCCAGCACCCACTACCGGAGCGCCAGACCCTCCCGCTCCTGTACGCCTTTCCTCGCCGTCGCCCGCACTCGACCCAGCACCCACTACCGGAGCGCCGGACCCTCCCGCTCCCACGTCCGCACCTCTTCCCCTTCCGGCGTTCGGCAGTTCGCTTCCCACCAGCGGGATGACCAGGGACAGCCGGGGCGGAGGGGCGCTCACAGTCGAGACGGCCCTCACAACCGGGGCGGGCCCCACAACCGGGGCGGCACTCGCAACCGGGACGGCACTCGCGGCCGGGGCGACACTCGCGGCCGGGGCGACACTCGCGGCCGGGGCGACACTCGCGGCCGAGGCGGCACTCGCGGCCGAGGAGGTGGTTCGCGGGGTTGGCGAGGGAACGGCGCTGAGGTGCGGCTTGGCCGGACGATCCACGGTGGAGTCCCCGCGGGAAGGCGCCGGCGGCAGGGTCAGCGGGCGGATCGTGACCCCCGGCATCCACATGGTGATCTCTTTGGGGCGGGCCGCCGCGCCCCGACCACGGGCCAGAACCCGCACCTCGCGTCGGCGCAGGCGGCCGTGACCCCGGTCGAGCCCTTCCCAGCGGGCTTCGAGAACACTCAGGGTCACATCGGCGCCGGCCCAATCGCCGTACGGGACCAGGACACTTCCCCGCTGCCGGGCCCGCGCCACCAGGCGGGAGGCGATCGAGGCGGAGACTCCCCCGGGGACGGCCAGCACGATCACGTCCACGCCGTCGATGAGCGCGGCGACGACGGTGGGCCACTCGGGCCCCGGATCGGGCACCAAAGCCAGCCGGTCGAGGGCGATGCCACTTTCGGCGGCGGCTGTCGCACCCAGCGACGGCACGCCGACGACAGCACACCACGACCCCGTACGGGATGCCTCGGCCAGCAACGCCAGCACCAGTGACGTCCCGCCCGCTGCCGCAGCGGACCGTCCCGCGGCCACCGCCACCGTGCTGCCCCGGCGCAGTCCGTGCCCCGGCAGCAGCGCACTCAACTCGGGCGCGACCGGCAACGTCCGATCAAGACCCGACGTCTCGGTCTCACCCGCCGCCCGAACCAGCTCAGCAAGGGCGGCCGCACCGCTGATCATGCGTCCCGCCATGTGTTGCCTCACTCTTGTTGCTCAGCTCTTCCCCTCACCCCGCCACCCGGCAGGCCGCCCACCCGTCACCCCTGCGGCCGTCCTGCCCTTCATCCCGCCGGGGCCGCCCACCCGTCACCCTGCAGGCCGACCTGCCCTTCATCCCGGTCAGGGCCGCCCACCCGTCACCCTGCAGGCCGACCTGCCCTTCATCCCGGTCAGGGCCGCCCACCCGTCACCCTGCGGACCGCCCTGCCCTTCATCCCGGCAGGGCCGCCCTGCGGGGCGTCTCGGCAAGTCCGACGGGCCGACCTGCCCGTCTTTCCTGGCAGGTCGACCCGCCCCGATCACTCCGCCCGATCGCCCGGCGGGCCGCTCTGCCGGCGTCCCGCGTCGTGTCAGGGCATGACTGATCAGCGGCCTCCGGGAAGGAAGCCGCCGAGCAGTGGGGAAGAACTGCCCGGACAGATCCGGGTCACAAGCCGTCGCCCCACCGGCCACTTCGGACCGGCGGACGCGGCCGGAGTCAGGCAGCCGGCGCCGCCGTCCGGGCCACCACCGGGGCCGCACCGGCCGACGGGTCAGGCGGCCAGTGTGGGCTGGTAGGCCAGGCCCAGCGACGACTCGACCACGGCCACGAACTGTTCGGCGGCGCGCAGCAGGTCGTCGGCCTCGCGGGGAGTCACCACGCGTGGGATGCCGGCCTCGGCCGCCGCGCGTTTGGAGGCTCCGAGAGCGAAGTAGTTGGCCCATTCGCCGAAATCGGGCGCCACCAGCACCAGCAGCGACCAGACGCTGGTCACCTTGCTGCGCCGGCTGGCCGGGGCGGGGCGGGCCCGAGCCGCGAGAACAGCGGCCGCGGCTCGCAGCGCGGCCAGGTGAGCCGTCGCGTAACGGATGCCGTCGGGCTGCGTGCGCGCCGCCTCGGCCAGCCCGTCACGGGCGATGGCCAGCAACTGGGCGGGCGTGCGCTGCGGAAGCATGTGAGCCGGAACGGTCGGGGCATCAGCCCGGGCCGCCGCCGTCGGCGCATGCGCCAACCCGGGCACGGTCATGCCGGAAACATCCGCACCGGACGAAACCCGCCGGGAAGCCACCCCCGCGGAAGCCCTCGCGGAAGCCCCCGAGCCGTTCCCGGCCTGACGAGCCCCGTCCTGCCGGGAAGGCGAAGCTTGTGACGGCACAGCCTGGGACGGCACAGCCTGGGACGACACAGCCTGAGACGGCACAGCCTGGGACGACACAGCCTGGGACGACACAGCCTGAGACGACACAGCCTGAGACGACACAGCCTGAGACGACACAGCCTGAGACGACACAGCCGGGGACGGCACAGCATGCCGGGGCACATCCCGTCGGGGTGCCGCTTGTTGAGGCGCCTGGCGGGGCGCGACCCACCCGGAAGCCGCCTGGCGAGCCATGATCGAACCGGAGGGCTCCGGCTGGACGGCGGCGGCCGAGGATGCCGGCGCGCCGGCGAAGGCAGCCGGGTCGATGAGAGCCGTGTGCGTGGCCGCCGGGCCACCGGAAGCCGAGCGCGACGCCGCTTCCACGCAGGCCGGGCCGTGGCCCGAAGCGGCGGTATGCGTCACGCCGGGGATCGCGGGATGCGCATAGGGCATGCCGGACCCGGACGAAAGCGCAGTGCCCGAACCGATCGGCGGAGTGCCCGGCGGAGCCGAGCGCGCAGAAGCCAGGGCCGGACCTGCAGAAGCCGGGGCCGAGCGCGCAGAAGCCGGAGCCGGCGGGGCCGGGGGCCGGCCGGCGTGGGCCAGGTCGGGAGCCGGTAGAAGGCTGGGCGCCGTGTGGCTCGCCATGTGTTTCTCCTCGCGTGTCTCGCATCCGACGTGCCGGGTCGAACCGAGGCGCTGCGGAGGAAGAGCAGCCGCCCCGTCGTGGTGGTAGTGACCGGCCGGGTGTGAAGCTTCCCCACACCACACCCGGCCGGACCTGCCGGCGGGTCCGTCGCCCGCCACCCGGGGGTCGGGGGCAGCGGACGACGGTCCTGCCTTGTCTGAAGGCTCCGGACCCGCGAATGCCCGGAACCTCACGCGCGGCACTTCGCGGGTGCCGCACTGTGGGAGCCACGCCGCGAAACACGGCCCCCGTGTCAGCCCGGACGTGCGAAGCGCCTGAAGGTTCGAAGCGTTCGAACATCCGTTCTAACTACGAGAAGACTAGCACTGACGTACGACAAAAACGCAAGACGAAGCGGAGGAGCCGAGCCGCAAGAGTTCACACTGTGATGACGACCTTGGCCCGGACGTGCTCGGCCTCCATGTAACGGATCGCCTCGGGCACCTCGGCCAGCGGATAGGTGCGGTCGATCACCGAGGTGAGCCGGCCCGCCTCGACGAGTTCCCGCAGCCCGGTCAGCAGCGCGCGGCTGGGCGGGACCGACAGCACGACCATGCGCAACCGGCTGAACCGCGCCGCGAGCTGCGCCCCGAGGATCAGCTTCATGGGCCCGAGCAGCGTGGGCCGCCCCCGGAAGGTGCCGCCGCCGGAGAGCACAAGCGTCCCGCGGGGGGCCAGCACCCGCCGCAGATCCCGCAGCGACCGGTTCCCGACGAGGTCGAACACCACCTCGTACGGGGTGACAGCGGTAGCGAAATCCTCGACCTTGTAATCCACGACCTCGTCAGCGCCCAGAGACCGGACGAGGTCGACATTCCGGGTGCTGCAGACCGCGGTCACGTGGGCGCCGAGGGCTTTCGCTATCTGAACGGCATACGTGCCCACCCCGCCGGAGGCGCCGTTGATCAGGACCCGGGCGCCGGGGCGGACCCGGCCCACGTCCCGCAGCCCCATCAGGGCCGTGCTGCCGGCCAGGGGCAGGGCCGCGGCCTCGGAGAAGCTGATCCCGGCCGGCTTGAACTCGATCGTCTCGGCCGGCGCGCACACCAGCGACGCGAACGCGCCGTGCGCGTCACCCAGGTCCCCGAACACCTCGTCACCGGGCTGGAAACTGTCGACCCCGGCGCCGACCGCCTCGACCGTGCCGGCGAAGTCCGTGCCCCGGATCCTGGTACGCGGCCGGCGCGCGCCCATCATCGTGAGCCGGGCCAGATAGGGGTCGCCGCGCATGATGTGCCAGTCCCGCGCGTTGATCGACGCGGCCCGCACCCGTACGAGGACTGTGCCCGGCTCGCAGGTGGGCGGCTCGATCTCCGCGAGCCCCATGACGCCGTACTTCTCTTGTGTGATCGCCTTCATGCCGTCGATCGTCGCCGTCCCGACCGGCCCGGCGGATCGCCACGAAGGCCCGTCCCGTCCCGTTCCCCAGCAGGAGCGGGCCCGGCCGAAAGTACGGCCGGTCAGGCGCGATTCGCCGTGCGGCCCGTCTCGTACGCCCACATGGCGATCTCGACCCGGTTTCGCACCACCAGCTTGGCCATCAGGCTCGTCACGTGGGTCTTGACCGTGCTCAGGCTGATGTGCAGCTCGTGGGCGATCTCGGCGTTGGTCCACCCCCGCGCCACCGCCAGCAGCACCTCTTCCTCGCGGTCGGTGAGGGCCTCGATCGGCTGGGTCGGCGGCCCGGCCGGCCCGGTGTCGGCGAACGCCTTGAGCAGCCGCGTCGTGACGTTCGGGGCAATCAGCGCGTCACCGCGGGCGGCGGCGTGCACGGCCTGGCTCAGCAGGTCGGTGCCCGCGTCCTTGAGCAGGAAACCGCGGGCGCCCGCGCGCAGGGCGGAGTAGACGTACTCGTCGAGGTCGAACGTGGTGATGACGACGACGGCGAGCGGGTCGGTGACGGCGGGACCGGCCAGGCGGCGGGTGGCCTCGATGCCGTCCATGCCGGGCATGCGGATGTCGAACAGGCACACGTCGGGGCGCAGCCGCTGGGCCAGCTCGACGGCCCGCCGCCCGTCGGGGGCCTCCCCCACCACCTGAATGTCCGGTTCGGCGTTGAGGATCATGGTGAGGCCGGTGCGGACGATTTCCTGGTCGTCGGCGACGACCACGCGGATGTTGTCGCTCATCTAGGCGGCCGCTCCGGTGCGGGGCAGCGCCGCGGTGACCGTCCACCCTCGACCGGGTGCGGGCCCGGCCTCGCACGTGCCGCCGAGCAGGCCCGCGCGTTCGCTCATGCCGACCAGGCCGAATCCGCTGGAGCCGGCCGGGTGCCCGCCGACCCCGTCGTCGCTGACCCGCAGGCGCACGAACCCGTCGTCGGCGGTGACCCGCACGTCGATGCGGGTGGCCTGCCGGGCGTGCCGCCGCGCGTTGGTCACCGATTCCTGGGCGAGGCGGTAGATGGCCGTGCCGACCGTGGCCGGCACGTCGTCGAGGTCGCCGGCCAGCTCGACCTCGACGACCGGGCCGGATGACGAGCGGCCGGCCAGCCGGGGCAGCTCGGTGAGCCCGGGGCTGGGCTCGAGGCCCGCGTCCTGGGCGTGGCGCAGGGCCCGCACCATCGTGCGCATCTCGGCCAGGGCGCTCTTGGCCTCGGTCTCGATGAGCCGCAGCGCGTCGACCGCGGCCTCGGGCCGCCGCTGCGCCACCGCAAGACCGGCCTGGGCGCGGATGGCCATCGCCGAGACGTGATGGGCGACGGTGTCGTGCAGGTCGCGGGCGAGCCGTTCGCGTTCGCGGAGTTTGGCCTCGGTGAGCCGGCGGTCGAGCAGCCGGGCGCGATAGCGGAACGTGGTGGCCAGCGCGAACGCCGCGGTCATGGCGACGAAGCCGAGCAGCATGTCGGCCGCGGTGATCTCGCCGATCACGGCCGAGGCCACGATCTTGGCCAGGATCAGCCCGGCGCCGATCACCGACTCGCGCCCGGAACCCCAGCGGAACAACGCGTACGGAAGCAGCAGCAGATAGGCCAGCGAGGCGTTTTCCGGCTGGGGCAGCCAGACGAAACAGGTCACGAACGCGATCGCGACCACGGGCAGCGGATGAGTACGCCGCCAGAGCACCGTCGGGGCCAGCAGGAGACCGAGCGCCAGGCCGGAATAGGCGCGGGTCAGGATTCCCTCGACGAGGGTGGCCACCACGATGACGCCCAGGAGCACCCAGTCTCGCCGGAGGCGGACGGGCGCGCCGGGAAACCGGGGTTCCCGCCACACCGAGCGGAGCAACTCGCGCACGAACCGATCGTACGAAGGATGCGCCGCCCGCGGACCCGCCTAAAGTACTACCTCTTTTTCGAAGGAGAGCTGGTTGTACGGCGAGGTGTCGTAGGACGGGATCTCGCGATAGCCGGCCGCCCGGTACAGCGCGATCGCCTCGGTCAGCGCCGGGTGGGTGCCGAGCCGCAGCCGGGTGACCCCGTGGGCGGCCGCGTCCTGTTCGAGCGAACGCAGCAGGCGCGCGCCCAGGCCGTAACCGCGGGCGGCGGGGCTGACCCAGAGATGCCGGATCTCGGCGAACGAGCCCGACGGAATCCACAGTCCACACCCGACCGGCGCCCCCTCCTCACGAGCCAGCAGGAACGTCCCGTCGCCGAGCGTCCCGGGCGGGGTCAAGGTGGCCGGGTCGTAGCCCTCAGGAAACCGAAGAGCCAGTTCCGACGCGTACGCGGTGAGGCAGCCCCGCCCGTCGGGATCGTCATCGGCGACCGCCTCGATCGCGACCCCGGCCAGGCGCACCAGCCGGCGGATCCGCTCCTGCGCCTCGATCAGCCGCGCCCTCTGCTCCTCGGTCAGCGGCTCGAGCAGCGCGGCGACGCTGTCGCGCGAACGGGACTCGAGGTCGGCCCGTTCCCGCCGCCCGGCCTCGGTCAGGGTGGCGACGCGTACGCGGCGGTCGGCGGGGTGCGGACCGACCGACACCAGACCCTGATCGCCGAGCGAGCGCAGCAGCCGGCTCAGATAACCCGAGTCGAGCCCGAGCCGGCCGCGCAGGTCACGCAGGTCGGCGCCGGCGCCGATCTCGAACAGCAGGCGCGCCTCGCCGAGCGGCCGGCCCTGCCCCAGGTAATGATCGTGCAGGACGCCCAGCCGTTGCGTGTAGAACCGGTTGAAGTCCCGCACCACCTCGATCTGATCCATAATCTCTGACCATAGTCAGACAACTGGAGGACCGCATGCCCCGGACCATCGTGATCACCGGCGCGAGCTCCGGGGTCGGCCTGGCCGCCGCCGAGCAACTGGCCGCGACCGACACCGTCGTGCTGGTCGGCCGCACCCCGCAACGCCTGGAGGCAGCCGCGCGGCAGGTGCGCGACGCCCACGTGTTCCGGGCCGACTTCGAAGACCTCGACCAGGTACGCGACCTGGCCGCCCAGCTCCGCGAGGCGTACCCGAAAATCGACGTCCTGGCCAACAACGCGGGAGGCATGGTCGAGCCCTACCGGCGTACGAAGGACGGTTTCGAGGCCACGATCCAGGGCAACCACCTGGCGCCGTTCCTGCTGACCCACCTGCTGCGCGACCGGCTGACCGGCGGCGTGGTGATCGGCACGGCCTCGCGGGCGCACATGCGCGGCGTCCCCGACCCGGACGACCTCGTCGGCGACCCGGCCCGCTACAAGGCGTTCCCGCAGTACGGCGCGGCCAAGGCGGCCAACATCCTGTTCGCGGCCGAGGCGGCCCGCCGCTGGCCCGAGATCACCAGCGTGTCGTTCCACCCCGGCGTGGTGCGCACCAATTTCGGCGCCGGCAAGGCCACCCGGTTCTTCTACAAGTACGCGCCCTTCCTGGTCACGCCGGAGAAGGCCGGCGCCCTGCTGGTCTGGCTGGCGAACAATCAGCACCTGGTCAACGGCGCCTACTACGTCGGGCACAAGGTGAGCACGCCGTTCCGGCACGCGGGTGACCCGGCCCTCGCCGCGCGTCTCTGGGACGCGAGCGCCGAGGCCACCGGCGTACGAGGGTGACGGCCGCTTTCGCCGTGAGCCGTTCGCGTGGTGAGAATGGGCTGGTGAGAGAACACCCCAACGTCATCGCCGTGCAGGACGCCCTGGACTCCGCGGGCGCGCACACCGCCGACGACGCGCCGAGTCAGGTGATCGTGCTGGACGCGGCCGTGCACACCGCGGCGGCGGCTGCCGAGGCCCTGTGCATCGAGGTCGGTCAGATCGCGAACTCGCTGATCTTCGACGCCGACGGTGAGCCGTTGCTCGTGCTCACCTCGGGCGCCCACCGGGTCGACACGGCCAAGGTCGCGGCCGCGCTGGGCGTCGCGAAGCTGAAGCGGGCCACGCCGGAATTCGTCCGTGAGCACACCGGGCAGGCGATCGGGGGCGTGGCGCCATTGGGACACCCCAAGCCCGTACGCACCCTCGTGGACACGGCGCTCGAGCAGTATCGCGACATCTGGGCGGCGGGCGGCGTGCCCCAGGCGGTCTTCCCGATCACGTACGCCGAACTGGTCCGCGTCACCGCCGGCACCCCGGCCGACGTGGCCTGATGCCGGTCACCCTGCACGTCTGGCGGGTGCCGCGACGGCGGGTCGCGGCGGCGATGATCCGGATCGCGTTCCCCGGCGTACGGGATGTGCGGTTTGCGAAATTCGTCGGGACGTCGGCCGGTTTTCTGCCTCGGGATGCCGACCTGACCCGGTATGCGGCGATCACCGTCAGCGAGACGCCCGTCCGACTGGACAAATGGGACAAGCTGGCCGTGGCGTCAGCCAGGGTGGAGCTAGAACCGCTGCTCAGCCGGGGCTCATGGTCAGGACAGCGGCCCTTCACCGTTCCCGACAGGTCCGAAATATCGGGCTCGGGGATCCCGGGCGGGACGGACAACGCGGCGGACGGCGGGGTGCACGGCCCGATGGTGCTCGCGCTGACCCGGGCCCGGTTGCGGCCCTCGAAGATGCGGACGTTCTACCGCGCGGTGCCCGCCGTCGTCCCCGAGGTCGAACGGGCGCCCGGCCTGCTGGCCCGCTTCGGCATCGGTGAGGCGCCGATCGGCTACCAGGGCACAATCAGCCTGTGGCGCAATGCGGCGGACCTGGCCCGATTCGCGTACCGTCAGCCGGAGCATCGGGCGGTGATCGCGCGGACGCCGGCCGATCGGTGGTACTCCGAGGAGCTTTTCGCCCGGTTCGCGGTGCGTGAGATCAGCGGGGACCGTGTCGTGCTCGGCTGGGTGGCCGGCGATGAGAGAGGCGTGACTCAACGATGAGGCTCGTGGCGTGGCAGCCCGACGATCTGCTGCGGCGGCTCGACGACGTGGTGAGCGTCTACGGCGAGGCCATGGGCTATCGCCAGGAACTGCTGCAGACCCGGCGCGGCTACATCGGCGCCCACGTACGCCGGGCCGGTTTCCGCGCCGTCGCCACCCTGACCACCGAGGGGCGACTGGCCGGCTTCGGTTACGGCTACACCTCGGGCCCCGGCCAGTGGTGGCACGACCAGGTCCGCGCGAGCCTGCCCGACCCCGATCGCCTGCGCTGGCTGAGCAACTGTTTCGAGGTCGTCGAGCTGCACGTCCGCCCCGCGGCCCAGGGGCACGGCGTCGGCGCCCGGCAGCTGCGCGCGCTGCTGGCCATGGCCGAGGGCGAGACCGTGCTGCTCTCCACGCCCGAGGCCGACGAGCAGAAGTCGCGGGCCTGGCGGCTCTACCGCCGGTTCGGTTTCAGCGACGTGCTGCGTCAGTTCCTGTTCCCCGGCGACGAGCGCGCGTTCGCGATCCTCGGCCGCGACCTGCCGCTCGTGGAGCGCCCGGCTGAGGACGCGCCCGGCATTGTCGGTCTCTAGAGCCACGCCCTGGGCCCTGCTCGGGGCGCTGATCCTCGCGCAGATCTGCTACCCGCTCACCTCGGGCGACACCCGCGCCGCGTTCACCGTGGCCACGGTCGTGCTCGGTTACGTCCTATCGGTCACGCACGCGTTCCTCACCCGCGGCCCCCGTACGGCCCTGGCCCTGGTCGGCACGGCCACGCTGGGCGGTTTCGCGGTCGAGGCGCTCGGCGTCGCCACCGGTTTCCCGTTCGGCACGTACGACTACTCGGGGGAACTGGGCCCGAAGGTGCTGGGCGTCCCGCTGATAATCCCGCTCGCCTGGACCTGGATGGCGTGGCCGGCCTGGCTGGCGGCGCAACGGCTGCCGATCGCGCGCTGGGCCCGCGTCGCCGTGGCCGCCTTCGGCCTGGCCGCGTGGGACCTCTTCCTGGACCCGCAGATGGTGGCCGAGGGCTACTGGCGGTGGCAGTCTCCCACCCCCGCGCTGCCCGGCCTGACCGGCATCCCGATCAGCAACTACCTGGGCTGGCTGGGCTTCGCCGTCCTCCTGATGACCGTCCTTGATCGCCTGGCCCGCAAGATCGTTTCCCCCGTGCCGCCATCCCTAACCCCCACCCGCCCGGGGGAAACAGGAAGGGACGATACCGCTTGTCAAGCGGGGGGACCGGAGTTGTCCACAGGCAGCGACGCGCCCATCATCGTGCTCTGGATCTGGACGTACGCTTCCTCCGTGCTCGCCCATGCCGTCTTTCTCGACCTCCCCGCCTCGGCGGCCTGGGGCGGCGTGCTGATGGGCGCGGCCGTCCTCCCGCTCCTGCCCCAGCTGCGGCGCCGGACATGAGGTGGCTCGCCCTGCTGCCCTGGGTGGCCCTGACCGCACACACGATCGCGAACGCGCTGCTGCTGCGCCGCCTCCCCCGCCCCTCCGCGGCCGCCACCCTCCCGGCCGCTTGCACCCCCACGGCGCCCACCCCCGCCGCCTCCACTGCGGAAAATGACGGCGCAAGAGATGACGGCGTGGGCAGCCACCTCCCGGCCGAGCGGGTCGCGATTCTCCTACCCGTGCGTGACGAGGCCGAGCGGGTCACCGCGTGCCTGGAGTCGCTGCTGGCCCAGCGCGGCGTCGAGCACCTCACCATCTACGTGCTCGACGACGGCTCCACCGACGGAACGGCCGACGTCGTACGGGCCGTCGCCGGCGACAAGGTCGTGCTGCTCACCGGCGAGCCCCTGCCGCCGGGCCGGCTGGGCAAACCGCATGCCTGCGACCAGCTCGCCCAGGCGGCCCTTGACGCCACCGTTCTGTCCTACATAGACGCCGATGTCGTACTGAATCAGGACGCAACAGCCGCAGCCGTGACCGAGATGCGCCGCATCGACGCCGACCTGCTCTCCCCGTACCCGAAGATCGTCGGCGCCGGCCGCCTGGTCCAGCCGCTCCTGCAGTGGTCATGGCTGACGTTCCTGCCGGTGCGGGCCATGGAACGCTCCCCCCGCCCCTCCCTGGCCGCGGCGGGCGGTCAGTGGCTGGTCATCGACGCCGTGGCCTACCGCCGAGCCGGCGGTCACGCGGCCGTGCGCACCGAGATCCTCGAGGACATCGCGCTGGCCCGAGCGGTCAAGCGCAGCGGCGGACGGATCGCGCTGGCCGACGGCTCCGCCATGGCCACCTGCCGCATGTACGACTCGTGGCGCGAGCTCACCACCGGTTACACCAAGTCGCTCTGGGCCTCCTTCGGTTCGTCGTCCGGCGCGGCCGCCGTCGTGGTCCTTCTCCTTTCCCTGTACGCGGTCCCGCCGCTCGCAACCGCAGTCCTGGCCGCGACCGGGGAGCTCGGGTGGGCGGGCGTCGCCCTGGCGGCCTACGCGCTCGGCGTGCTGGGCCGCGTCGTCACCGCCCTCGCCACCGGTGGGCGCGCCTGGCCGGACGCCCTGGCCCACCCGCTCTCGATCGTGCTGTTCGCGTGGCTGATCACCCGCTCGTTCCACCTGCGCCGCCGCGGCGCCCTGAGCTGGCGCGGACGCCCGGTATGACCCACCCACCCGCACACGACGAACAGTGGTGCCCGCTATGAGCCGAGTCGTCGTCATCGGAGCCGGCGTGGGCGGGCTGACCGCGGCCGTACGGCTGGCCCGGACAGGTCACGCGGTGACGGTGTTCGAGCGGTCCGGCTGCCTGGGCGGCAAGCTCGGCGTGTACGAGCGGGACGGCTTCCGCTTCGACACCGGACCCAGCCTGCTGACGCTCCCCCAGGTGTTCACCGAGGCCGCGCTCGATCTGGAGCCGCTCGACCCGGTGGTGCGGCACGTCTTCGGCGACGGCACGGTTCTCGACTCGTCGCCGGTGCACGCCGAGTTCCTCGACCGCATCCGGGACGCGCTGGGCGCCGAGGCGGCGTACGACTGGGACCGGTTCTGGCATCGGGCCCGGCGCATCTGGGACGCGTCGTGGCGGTCGGTGCTGCGCAATCCGGTCACCCCCGCGTCGCTGGCCGGGTTGTCGTGGCGGGTCGGGGACCTGGCCGCGATCGCCCCGGGACGCACGCTGCGGTCGCTGGGGCGGCGCTACCTGCGCGACCCGCGGCTGCGGATGATGCTCGACCGGTACGCGACCTACACCGGGGCCGATCCGCGACGGGCGCCCGCCGCGCTGGCTGCGGTGCCGTACGCCGAGCTGGCGTTCGGGGGCTGGTATGTGCCGGGCGGGCTGGGCAGGCTCGCGACCGCGCTGGCGTCGAACTGTGCCGAGGCCGGGGTGCGGATCGTTCCGGGCGCGCCGGTCGAGCGGATCGAGACGGCGCGGGGGCGGGTCACCGGCGTACGGCTGGGGGACGGCTCTTTCCACGCCGCCGACGAAGTGGTCTCGAATGTGGACGCGCTCACGGTCTATCGCGACCTGCTGCCCGAGCCGCGCCGGCTGACCGGGCTCGCCGATCGCAGCCTGGCCGGGTTCGTGCTGCTGCTGGGCGTGCGCGGGGAGACTCCGGCGCTGGCGCACCACACCGTGTTCTTCCCGTCCTACTACGACGCCGAGTTCGACTCGATCTTCGGTTCGGCCTCGCGGCGGGCACGACCGGCCGCCGACCCGACCGTGTTCGTCACCCGGGCCGCCGACCCGAGCGTGCGCCCCGACGGTTGTGAGGCCTGGTTCGTGCTGGTCAACGCGCCGCGGCACGGTCTCGGGTGGCGAGCCGTCGACTGGCGGCGGGAAGGGCTGGCCCAGGCGTACGCGGATCAGGTCCTCGATGTGCTTGCCGCGCGTGGTCTCGACGTACGGGATCGGCTGGTCTTCCGGGAGACACGGACGCCCGCCGACCTGGCAGAGGCGACGGGCGCGCCGGGTGGGGCCATCTACGGCACCGCGGGCGGGCTCGTGCGGCCGGTCAACCACGGCCCGGTGGGCGGGCTGCACCTGGTGGGCGGTTCGGTGCACCCCGGCGGCGGCCTGCCCATGGTCACCCTGTCGGCCCAGATGGTGGCCGACCGCATCGGCCCCGCGTAGGCAGACACGGAGGAGCGAGCGCGGCCGGGCCGCGCAGACCCCAGCGGTCCGCCCCGCCCCCGCGGCCGCGGCCCCCGCGGGCGCGGCATCTGCGGGCGCGGCATCTGCGGGCGCGGCATCTGCGGGCGCGGCAGCCGGCTACCCCGAGGGCGTGGGTGCAGCTATCGGGGCGTGGGGGCGGCTATCGGGGGGCGTGGGCCGCGAGGAACGCCTTGGCGATGGCCGAGGAGAGGTCGGCCGGGTTGGTGGCCGGGAACGCCTTGCCACCGGTGGCGGCCGACATGTCGTTGAGCGCCTTCATGTCGACGTCGGGGCCGTAACCGACCGCGATGATCGGCACCGGGCGGCTCGGGTCCTGCTCACCGGCCAGTTTGGCCATGAACTGCTGCTGGGTCATCTTGAAGGTGGACTCGCCGTCCTCACCGTCGGTCAGCACCACGACCAGCGTCACCGTGCCCGGCGCGACCTTCTCCCGCATCTCGGCGACCCCGTCGAGCACTGTCTGATAGAGCGGGGTGCCCGAGTTCTCGGCGGCCCGATACGTGTCCATCGCCTTGACCAGCGCGTCGCGACGGGTCTTGCTGCCGTCGACCTGCTCGGTGATCGGTCCGTAGGGGACGATCTCCCGATGGGCCGGGCTGGTCGGCGTGGGCTGCCCGAAATACCACATGCCGACGGTGGTGTCCTCGGAGAACAGGTCGGCGGCGAACCGGCCCGACTCGCGCAGCAGCGCGGCCCGGGTGAGGCTTCGGCCACCGGGCGCCTCGATCTTCTGGTTCATCGAGCCGGAGGCGTCGATGAGCAGCAGCACCTGGGTGGCGAGCGACTTGTACTCGCTCCACATCGTGGCCGGGGTGAGCAGGTCGCCGGGCTGGGCCGGCAGCGGCAACGCGTCCGGCATGGGGGCCGGGCGGAAACCGGCCTGCACGAGCGACGAGCGGGTGATCGCCGCCCGCAGCTGGGCGGTCAGCTCGACGTCCTGGTTGTTCTTGGCCACCGCGAACGGGTAGTCGGCCTGGACCAGCCCGTCGGCCGGGTACGCGCCCTTGAGCTGCACGGTGTGCTTGCCGCGCTGGTAGGCCTTGAGCTGCTGCTCGACGACCGGGAAGACGCCCACGTCGTAGACCACGCCGTTGGTGTTCCACTGCTCGGCGATCTTGGCGATCACCTTGGCCGGGTCGGCCGAGGCCTCCTTGAGCCGGCTGCGCAGGGTCAGCGCGCGCAGCTGGGCGATGCCGCTGTCGGGGGTGGTGCGGGCCATGGCGGCGTTGACGCCGTGGACCGACAGCAGGCCGACCGTGCTGGTCCGGGCGTCCGGCATGGTGACCGATACGATCCGGCCGGCGGCGACGGCGCCGGTGAGCTGGGCCCAGGACGTGCGGCCGGCCTTGCTGAGCGAGTCGGTGACGGCGGTCGGGGCGGCCAGCATGATCGGCGAGTACGCCATCGGCTTGCCCTGGGCGGCGAAGGCGGCGCCACCGGCGTTGGCGATGTTCAGCCAGGCGCTGCTGGAGGGGATCCAGACGTCGGGCTTGGCCGCGGCGGCGACGGTGTTGCCGGGTTCCTCGGCCACGACGGTGATCAGGTCGCACGGGTCGGCCGGGCTGTCGTCGAGCCGCTTGGCCGCGGCGCGCACGATCGGCGCGATCTCGGGGGCGGCGGCCACGCGCAGCTTGACGCCGGGGCAGGCGGGCGGGGTCGACGGCTTGACGGTCGTCGCGGTGTTCGTGGTCGGGGCCGGCTCCCGGGTGTACATCCACCAGGTGGTGCCGCCGGCCACCGCGACCAGCAGGAGCACGATCGCGGCGGCGAGCAGGACGCGCCCGGCGCCGCCGCCCGGGGGTCCGTGGTGCGTCACCGGCTCGTCCGCCGACGGCTGATTGCGCCCGGTCAGTTCCGACATCGCACCCACCTCTCCCTCGACTCCGACGCGCTCCGCGACGCGGCCGGCCTTCTCCGACCTTGATCACGACATCGAGCGGTCTCTCTGCAACGTGAGCGAATAGTAATCACATCTCGGCGGCCGACAACCGCCCGCCCCCTATTGGCACATTGCCGACAGTCCCGCCGGGACGGACCACGCACCCCGCGGCCGCGCCGCCGCGGCCACGATCAATTCCCCATCTTCACCTGTGCCGACGGGCTCTTTCGGCCACCCGCCGCAGCCCCGGCCGACATCGAGGCGGGCCGCTTCAACAGTTGTCCTGATCTCATTTTCGAAGTGGAAACGTAACGTGGCCGAGCCGGTCAACTCGTCACCCTGCGTGAACACGTAGTGGCGCCTGAAATCGGTTGCCCCATCGTCCAATAAATTCACCTCTGTCCATGTATCGATCTGGTCACCATCATCGGTGATCACGGTCCGACGTGAGCCGACGGGACTCCGCCGCTCCCCTCGACGGTCCTCCGGATCCCGGCCGCCGAAGACCGATCGCACGCCGGCGACGAGCGACCGGCGCAACGCCTCCAAGGTCGACAGCCACTGCTCGTCACGGACGAGGAACTGCGCGACGTGACTTGTGAGCAGTGCCGGGTCGAACACCTCGACGCGGCGCGGATCCTCGAACTCGCCATGCAGCACAGCGACGATGCTAAGTCCGCTTTCCGGTACGCAACTGCACACAGAATTCGCACCGGCTTGCCGGAAGCCCCTCGGGGACGCGGCGCGCCCGACGAGGCGTACGGGGGAATGGGGTCAAAGAGGACGAACGCCCAGCGGCAGCTTCTGGGTGGCGACGTGATGGAGCAGGGTGGCGCGCAGGGCCTGGGCGGCGTGCGGCAGCACCGAACGTTTCCGGTGAGCCAGGGCGATGGTGCGGCGCATGCCGGGCGGGGCCAGCGGGGTGGCACGCAGCAGGGGACGGTTGGCCAGCACCATGCTCGGCACGAGCGCGACCCCGAGGCCGGCCTCGACGAAGGCCAGCACCGCGTCCATCTCGCCGCCCTCGACGGCGAACTTCGGGGCGAAACCGGCCTTCTGGCAGGCCTCGAGGGTGACGCCGCGGATGTCGTAGCCGGCGCGGAACATGACCAGCGGGGTGTGCTCGAGCTCGGAGAGGGCGATCTGCGCGTGCGGCGTGGGCGGCGGGCCGTCGGCCACCGAGGCCACGACCAGGCTCTCGCGCAGCACGGGGGTGGTGCTCAGGGAGTCGTCGACGCCCTCCTCGGGCTGCACGATCAGGGCCAGGTCGAGGGTGTGGGCCTGCAGGTTCTCGATCAGGTCCTGGGAGCCGCCCTCGTTGACGTAGAGCTGGATGTCGGGATGGGCCGCGCGGAACGTGCGCAGCACCTCGGGCACGAGCGACGAGCACAGGCTCGGGGTGGCGCCCAGCCGCACCTCGCCGCGGCGCAGGCCGACGATGTCGGAGACCGCTTCCTGGGCCGCGTCGGCGTCGGCCACCATGCGCTGGGCGAGCGGGAACAGCGTCTGGCCCGCCGCCGTCAGGGACACACCACCACGAATCCGCTCGAAAAGCGGCGCTCCGAGGGTGGCTTCGAGCGTGTGAATTTGCTTACTGAGGGTCGGTTGCGAGACGCCCAGAATGTCCGCTGCTTGGGTGAAATGCCGGGTTTTCTCCACCATGAGGAAGTACCGGAGCTGCTGGAGCTGCACATCGATAGCTTATCTCTATGATGACTGCTTCGATCATGCATTAGACGAATCGCATACAGCTTCATACCGTCGGTCGGTGTGGCGGTAGATACTTCGACCCGGAAGTCGGCGGCGGTTGCGCCCGCTCCGGGCAGACCAGCTAAGCGGCGCTCCTCGGTCGCGCTCAAGATCTTCATGGCGGTGACGGGCTTCCTGCTCGTCGCCTTCCTGTACGTGCACATGATCGGCAACCTGAAGATCTTCTTCGGCGAGGAGAGCTTCGACCACTACGCGCACTGGCTGCGGTCGGTCGGCACCCCGGTGCTGCCCGAGGCCTGGTTCCTCTACATCCAGCGCGGCGTGCTGACCGTGGCGGTGGTCGGGCACATCGCGGCCGCGGTGATCCTGGCCCGGCGGGCGCGGCTGGCCCGGCCGGTCAAGTACGTGCACCGGCAGAAGGTGCAGGGCAGCTACGCGGCCCGCACGATGCGCTGGGGCGGCGTGATCATCCTGCTCTTCGTGATCTACCACATCCTCGACCTGACCACGCTGAACCTGAACCCGCACGGCGTCACCGGCGAGGTGTACCGCAACGTGGCGGAGGACTTCGCGCCGTCCCGCTGGTACGTGACGCTGTTCTACACCCTGTCGATCGTGGCTGTCGGCTTCCACCTGCGGCACGGGCTGTGGAGCGCCGTACGCACGCTCGGCCTGCAGAGCCCGCGCGGCGAGTTCTACGCCCGCGCGACGGCCCTGGTGCTGTCGGTGGTGCTGGTTGTCGGCTACCTCTCGGTGCCGTTCGCGGTTCTCGTCGGATTGGTGGACTGAACATGGCTGACTTCTGGAACGACGGCGACCCGATCGCCGACACCGCCGCCCCCGAGGGCCCGATCGAGACGCGCTGGGAGCGCCGCAAGTTCAACGCCAAGCTGGTCAACCCGGCCAACCGCCGCAAGCTGACCGTGATCGTGGTCGGCACCGGCCTGGCCGGCGGCTCCGCGGCGGCGACGCTGGCCGAGGCGGGCTACCACGTCAAGTCGTACTGCTATCAGGACAGCCCGCGGCGGGCACATTCGATCGCCGCGCAGGGTGGCATCAACGCCGCCAAGAACTACCGCAACGACGGCGACTCGATCTACCGCCTGTTCTACGACACCGTCAAGGGCGGCGACTTCCGCGCCCGCGAGTCGAACGTCTACCGGCTGGCCACGGTCTCGGTGAACATCATCGACCAGTGCGTCGCGCAGGGTGTGCCGTTCGCCCGCGAGTACGGCGGCCTGCTCGACAACCGCTCGTTCGGCGGCACCCAGGTGTCCCGCACGTTCTATGCCCGCGGCCAGACGGGTCAGCAGCTGCTGCTCGGCGCCTACCAGGCCATGGAACGGCAGATCGGCCTCGGCAACATCGAGATGAACTCGCGCCACGAGATGCTCGAGCTGATCGTCGTCGACGGCAAGGCCCGCGGCATCGTCGTCCGCGACATGGTCACCGGCGAGATCACCACCGAGATGGCCGACGCCGTCGTGCTCGCCTCGGGCGGCTACGGCAACGTCTTCTTCCTCTCGACCAACGCCAAGGGCTGCAACGTCACGGCGTCGTGGCGTGCGCACCGCAAGGGCGCGCTGTTCGCGAACCCCTGCTACACACAGATCCACCCGACCTGTATCCCGGAGTCGGGCAACCACCAGAGCAAGCTCACGCTGATGAGCGAGTCGCTGCGCAACGACGGCCGGGTCTGGGTGCCCAAGCGCGCCGAGGACTGCAAGAAGCCGGCCGCCGAGATTCCCGAGGAGGACCGCGACTACTACCTCGAGCGGATCTACCCCTCGTTCGGCAACCTGGTGCCGCGGGACATCGCCTCGCGCGCGGCCAAGAACGTCTGCGACGAGGGCCGCGGCGTCGGGCCCGGCGGTCTGGGCGTCTACCTGGACTTCGCCGACGCGATCAAGCGCCTCGGCAAGAAGGCCGTCGAGGCCAAATACGGCAACCTGTTCGAGATGTACCAGCGGATCACCGGCGAGGACCCGTACGAGGTCCCGATGCGCATCTACCCCGCGGTGCACTACACAATGGGCGGCCTCTGGGTCGACTACGACCTGCAGTCGACCATTCCGGGCCTGTTCGTGGTGGGCGAGGCCAACTTCTCCGACCACGGCGCCAACCGGCTCGGCGCGTCCGCGCTGATGCAGGGGCTGGGCGACGGCTACTTCGTGCTGCCGACGACGCTGGGCAACTACCTGGCCAACGGGCCGTTCGAGAAGGTCTCGGCGGATCACGAGGCGGTCGCCGAGGCGCGCAAGTCGGTCGAGGATCGCATCGAGCGCCTGCTCAAGATCAATGGCGACCGTACGGTCGACAGCTTCCACCGCGAGCTCGGGCAGATCATGTGGGAGTACTGCGGCATGGAGCGCACCGAGGAGGGCCTGACCAAGGCCATCGGGCTCATCCGCAGCCTGCGCGACGAGTTCTGGCAGCGGGTCAAGGTGCCCGGCACCGGTGAGCAGCTCAACCAGAACCTGGAGAAGGCCGGCCGTGTCGCCGACTTCTTCGAGCTGGGCGAGCTGATGTGCATCGACGCGCTGCACCGCCGCGAGTCGTGCGGCGGGCACTTCCGCGCCGAGTCGCAGACCCCCGACGGCGAGGCGCTGCGCCACGACGACGAGTTCAGCTACGTCGCGGCCTGGGAGTACGCCACCGGCGAGAGCGCCAAGCCCATCCTGCACAAGGAACAGCTCGAATTCGAGTACGTCCACCCGAGCACCCGGAGCTACAAGTAATGGACATCCAGGTACGCGTGTGGCGCCAGTCCGATGCCACGGACTCCGGCCGCATGGTCACGTACGACGTCAAGGACATCTCCCCCGACGCCTCGTTCCTGGAGATGCTCGACGTTCTCAACGAGAAGCTCATCCTCGACGGCGACGACCCGATCGCCTTCGACCACGACTGCCGTGAGGGCATCTGCGGCGCCTGCAGCATGGTGATCGACGGGGTGGCCCACGGCCCCGAGAAGAACACCACCGCCTGCCAGCTGCACATGCGGCACTTCTCCGACGGCGACAAGATCGACGTCGAGCCGTGGCGGGCGGCCGCCTTCCCGGTGATCAAGGACCTGGTCGTCAACCGCGGCAACCTCGACAAGATCATCGCGGCCGGCGGCTACATCACCGCCCCGACCGGCGCCGCCCCCGAGGCGCACGCCACCCCGGTGCCCAAGAAGGACGCCGACCTGGCGTTCGAGGCCGCCACCTGCATCGGCTGCGGCGCTTGCGTGGCCGCCTGCCCGAACGGCTCGGCAATGCTGTTCACCGCGGCCAAGGTCGCCCACCTCGGCCTCATGCCGCAGGGCCAGCCGGAACGCGACACCCGCGTGATCGACATGCTGCAGGCGCAGGACGACGCCGGCTTCGGCGGGTGCACCAACATGGGCGAATGCTCGCAGGTCTGCCCCAAGGGCATCCCGCTCACGCTGATCGGCCGCCTCAACAGCGACTACCGCAAGGCCGTCCGCAAGCAGCTCTGACGCACGTTCATCGAGGCCGGTCCCGCACGGGGCCGGCCTCGATGCCGTTGCGGCCTCGCCGTCGCCCGCCCACCGCGCGGCCACGCTCGAACCCGCCGCCGGCGTTCCTCATGCGGGCGCCGACAGACCCCATCGCCTCCGCGTCGATGCCGGCTCGGCACCCCAGCGTCCCGGACCCCGATCACGTCGGCGTCGATGCCGGCTGGGGCACGCGGGCGGCGCGAACCGCGGCAACGGCGGCGGCGGCACTGGCCGCCGCGGCGACAACCAGCGGGACCACGGCGCCGATGTGGATGGCGGCGGCGCCCAGCGGGATGCCGAGGGCGACCGGGCCGAACATGACCGTGTTGGAGGTCGCGGCCACCCGGCCCAGCAGGTGATCGGGGGTCAGCGTCTGCACAGCGGTTACGGCGGCGATCAAGGTCCAGGGCAGCCCGACGCCGATCACGACGCTCCCGGCGACCATCGCGGGGAACCACGGCAGCGCCTGCGAGACACACCCCGCCGCGAAGACAACCGCGCCGATGGCGGCCACGGTGATCGTGCTGCGCCGGGCCAGCACACGACCGACGATCAGCCCACCGACGATCGAGCCGGCGCCCTGAGCCGTGCCGAGGAAACCCAGGTGTGTGGCCGGCAGATGCAGGTCGTGCACCAGGTGGGCAAGCACCGCCGCATCCTTCAGCCCCGACCCGCCAATGGCGACGGCGGCCAGCAGCACCGGATTGCGCACGGCGGGCACGCTGAACAAAACCCGCAAACCCTCCCTGAGCCCCGGCCGCCCGGCGCCCGCCACAGCCGAGAGGCCCTCTTCGCCACCGCCGACCGCCTCGATACGCGCGGACGAATGGTGGGGTGGGGTGCCGGCTGTGGGCTGCGGCCGAGTGATGAATGCCGGGTGGAGCTTGACTGCCGCGTAGCAGGCGGCGGTCAGCAACGGCATGGCGGCGCCCAGCAGGATCACCGCCGTCGGGCCGTGCCAGGCGTACAGGGTGGCCCCGGCCAGCGGGGCGATCAGCTTGGTGCCCTCCTGGGCGCTGGAGCGCCAGCCGTTGACGTCTCCCAGCATGGACGCGGGCAGGGCGGACGGCATGATCGCGGACTCCCCCGCCTCGATCAGCACGTAGCTCGCGCCGCGGGCCAGCAGGACGGCGAAGATGAGCCACGCCGCCGGCGCCGAGCGGACGGCCAGCAGGGTGAGCAGCAGCAGGCCCAGGCCCAGGTCGACACCGATCACCAGCGGGCGGCGGGGCACGCGGTCGACCAGCGCACCCAGCCAGGGCGCGGCGAAGGTCGGCGCGTAGATGCAGATCGCGGTCAGGGCGGCCAGGCTCACCGAACCGGTCAGGTCGAGCACCCAGATGCCCGCGGCGAGCGTCATGATCGTGCTGCCGAAGCCGGACAGCAGCGAGATCAGCACGAAGAGGACCGCATTGCGCCGCATGACGCCTCCGGAGTTGAGTCGCGAGGACTCACATCGTGCAGAGTTGAGCGGCAATCTGTCAACGTCTTGGTGACGCGGCCTCCAGTGCGGCGCGCAACCGGCCGACGGCGGCCCGGGTCGGCGCGGGCAACGGGGCGGCAACGTCGGCGAGGTCGGTCAACACGGCCTCGGCCAGGGCGAACAGGGCCCCGCCCGCGGCGCCGGGCACTGCCGACAGCGTCTCGCGCACCAGCACGGCACGGGTGAAGCGCCGATCCCAGCGCCGGTCCGCCCCGACCCGTCGATGCAGCTCAAGCGCGGCTTCCCGGAGGGCGGACAGGCCGTACGAATCGGGGACCGCAGGCGGCACGGCGGTGGCCAGACGCAATCGGCGCTGCTCGGCGGCCTGCCGGCTGCGCAGCCCGAGCGCGCCGGCGATCTCGCCCCAGGTCGCGCCCGCACGCCGGGCCCGGTCGATCAGCTCCAGCTCCTCGCGATCGAGCCGGGCTCGCGCGGCCGGGATCTCGCGCAGCTTGCTCAGGTCCGCCATGCCGCCAGTGTAGTCAACAAAATGTTGACAACTAGCGGAGCGACTTCAGCAGCGCGATGTCGGCCGCGTGCCCCTCGTGCTCGACCGTCGGGGTCTCCACGATGATCGGGACCCCGGCCGTGGCGGGATGGCTCATCAGCTCCGCGAAGGCGGCCGTGCCGATGCGGCCCCGGCCGATCGTCTCGTGGCGGTCCCGGGTGGAGCCGCAGTCGTCCTTCGAGTCGTTCGCGTGGATCAGCCTGAGGCGTTCGCGGCCGACGGTCTCGATCAGCGCGTCCAGCGTCGCCGTCATGCCGCCCGGCGTGGCCAGGTCGTGCCCGGCCGCCCACGCGTGGCAGGTGTCGAAGCAGACGCCCAGGCCGGGGTGGTTGTCGACGGCGTCCAGGTAACGCCCGAGATCCTCCACCTTGGAGGCCAGGCTGCGCCCGCCCCCGGCACTCGGCTCGACCAGCAGCTGGGGCAGGCCGGGCCGGTCGAGCAGCGGCAGCAGCACCTCGTGGAGCTGGTGGAACGCCTTGTCCTCGTGCGCCTCGTCGACCGAGCTGCCGGCGTGGAAGACCACGGCGGTCGCCCCGATCGCCTGCCCCCGCTCGAGCGCATGGGCCAGCACGGCGGCCGACCGCTCCACCGTGAGCTCGGTCGGCGAGCCCAGATTGACCAGCAGAGAGGCGTGGATGTACGCCGGGATGTCGCGCTCGCCGATGCCGTCGCGGAACAGCACGTCCTGCTTCGGGTCGCCCGGCGGCATGGCCCAGCCGCGCGAGTTCGAGACGTACACCTGCAGCGTCTCGGACCCGGCGGCGTCCACGTAGGGCAGGGCGGCCTTGGCCAGCCCACCCGACGTCTTGGTGTGCGACCCGACCCGGCGGCCGGGCGGGGAACTCAGAAGCACTGGATGGCAACCTCGGTCTGCGGGGGCACCTGCGTGTTGCCGGGCGGCTGCTGGCTGCGGACGACGGCGTTGGCGTTGAAGTCGATGCGCACGCGCAGCCCCTGGCCCTCCAGCGCGGCCTTGGCCTGCTGGCACGGCTGGTTGGTCACGTCGGGCACGGTGACCAGCGGCGGGCCCTTGCTGACGTCGAGCGTGACCGTGTCGTCCTTGGTCGCGCCGGTGTTCGGCTTCGGGTTCTGCCCGATGACCGTGTCGGCCGGCTGATCGCTGTCCTTGTAGACCTCGGCCGCGGTCAGGCCCAGCCGCGCCAGCTCGCCCCGGGCGTCGTTGATGTTCTTGCCGGTCAGGTCGGGCACCCGGATCGGTGCGCGGCCCTTGCTGAGCACGACGGTGATCGTCGCGCCGCGCTTGAGCTGCGTGCCCTGCTTGGGGTCGGAGGAGATGACCGCGCCCTCGGGGACGGTGTCGCTGTACTGCCGCGCACCCTCCTTGAGCTTGAGGTTGATCTGCTCCAGCTCGCCGCGCGCGGCCGACAGCTCGAGGCCGGCCAGGTCGGGCACGGCGAAGCGCTCCGGGCCCAGCGACAGGTTGACCGTGAGGACGCCGCCCCGGACGATCCGCTCGTTGGCCGGCGGGTCCTGTGAGACGACGGTGTCCTTGGGCAGGGTCTCGCTGTAGGCGCCGTCGCCGATGAGCAGCTCGAAGCCGTTCTGCTGCGCGTACAGCTCGGCCTGTGCCCTGGTCATGTTGACCATGGGCGGCGAGTCGGTGTAGCGCCCGAGGGTCACCCACCACGTGCTGCCGATCACGACCAGCACCATCACCGCGACGGCCGCGGTGAGCAGAATGCGCCGCCGGTCGGCGCCGGCGCCCAGCGAGCGCGACCTCGACCGGGGCACTCGTCCCGCGGTGTACTGCTGGCCGCGGGGGGCCTGGTTGGGCAGGCGGGCCCAGTTCGGACGGTCGCCCGCGCCGACGGCGGGCACGATGGTCGTGGCGTCGGCGACGGGGCCGCGCGAGGGCGGGACCTGGCGCAGCAGCGCGGTCTCGACGTTGGCCGCGCCCAGGTCGTCGCGGACCGTCTGGACCTCGGCCAGCAGCGCGCCGGCGTCGGTGGGCCGGGCGCCCGGGTCGCGGCGGGTCGCACGGGCGGTCAGGTCGTCGAGCACCGAGGGCAGGCCGCGGACGATGCCGGACGGGGCCGGGACGTCGTTGTCGACGTGCTCCCAGGCGACCGCGACGGGGTCGTCGCCGTCGAACGGCACCCGGCCGGTGAGCATCTCGAACAGCACGATGCCGGCCGAGTAGACGTCCGTACGCGCGTCGGCGTGGCCGTCGGTGACCAGCTCGGGCGCGACGTAGGCAACGGTCGCCATCAGCTGGCCGCCCTCGTCGGCGCTGCTCGCCTCGACCGCGCGGGCCAGCCCGAAGTCGGCCACCTTGACCACGGCGTCGACCAGGTTGGCCACGCCCCCGCTGGGCGCCTCGGCCACCAGCACGTTCTCGGGCTTGACGTCACGGTGCACGAGGCCGGCGCGGTGGGCGGCGGCGATCGCGGCGAGCATCTGCTCGAGGATCGCCAGCGCCTCCACCGGGTTGAGCCGGCGGCGCTGGGTGAGCAGGTCGCGCAGCGTGCGGCCCTGCACGTACTCCATGACCAGATAGGGCAGGCCCTGGTGGCGACCCTGGTCGTAGACGGCCACGACGTTGGGGTGGGTGAGCCGGGCGATCGTCTTGGCCTCGTCGGTGAACCGGTCGACGAAGTGGGCGTTGGCCGCCTGCGACGGGTGAATGATCTTCAGAGCGACGGTGCGCTCGAGTCGTTCGTCGGTGGCGGTGTAGACGGTTGCCATGCCACCACGGGCCACCCGACCGGTGATCCGGTAGCGGCCGTCAATCGTCGTGCCGATCAACGTGTCGGCGACTGTGGTGTCCATCGGCGTGAAGTGTATGTGGCTTTCGGTTGGGGGCAGTCCAGGATGTCACAGCTGAGTCCAAACGGGTACGACCGATCACCGCAGCCGCCGGATCTGCCCCGGCAAAAGCGGATTTAGTGCCTCCGCTTGTGGTGTCGGCCATGCCACGACCGGCTCGGTGTGACGGATTCACCGGGCTCGGCGGAGTCGCTCGGGGACGGCTCGGCGCTTCCCGGATCGGACGAAAGCGACGGGGACGGCGACGGCGACGGGGTCGGCGAGGGCGACGACGTCGGGGCCGTCGGCGTCGGAACGGGCGGCTTGCAGTGGCATTCCGGATTTGCCGGTTTCGCGGGAGTCCGGTGCGGACTCCTGGGAAGCGAGCCCGGCGAGCCCGGCGAGCCCGGCGAGCCCGGCGGCAAGGGTGCCACGGCGACCGGCGCGGCCGGGCCGGCGGGATCGACCGGCGCCGGCACGGGCGGCGCCGGATCGGCCGCCCCGGCCGTGGCACGCCGGACGGAGCCGGGCGCCGAGGACGGCCCCATCCCGGCCGCGGTGGTGACCGCGGCCCGCGGCGGCGTCGTGCCCGCGGCGGCCGTGCTCTCCGACATGATCGAGCCCAGCCCGTTCACCACGGCCAGGTACGCCCCGGCCGCCCCGACCACGGTCAGGGCGCCGAAGGCGGTGACCGCCACGGCGCGCCGGGGACGCCGGTGCGCGGGCGACGGGGTGGTGTCGCCGATCGGGACGTGCAGGCCGAAGGTGCCCATCCCGGTCGAGGTCATGTCGGGTCCGCCCGCGGGCGGTTCCGGCGGCACCCGGCCCATGTCGTAGCGCAGTGAACGCCACGCGCCGGCAAACTCCGTACGGGTCCTGCGCAGCAGGCTCATCGGGTTCCTTCTCCACTCTCGTACGCTGTAGGTGTGAGCGATTCCGTAACCGCCGGACCGACCGAGTGGATCAACCTGCCGGACGTGTCCGCGAAGCTCGACGTGTCGATCAGCAAGGTGCACCAGATGATTCGCGACGGGCACCTGCTCGCCGTGCGCCGGGACGGCATCCGCGTGGTCCCGGCCGAACTGGTGGCCAACAGCACGGTGCTGAAGCACCTCCCCGGCGTCCTGAACTTGCTGCGCGACGCCGGGTACAACGAAGAAGAGGCCCTGCGGTGGCTGTACGAGCCGGATGACACGCTCGACGGGAACGCGGCGACGAGCCTCGGCGGGGACCGCGCCCGCGAGGTGAAAAGGCGCGCCCAGGCCCTCGGCTTCTAGACGATTCGCCTGGTCGCGGCGTCGGCGAGGCGGTGCAGCACCTCGCGTGCCTCCGCCTCGACCGGCGCGGCGTCCAGGGCGGCCAGCGAGGCGGTCATCAGCTCGTCGATGCGGCGCTCGGTGGCGGTCAGCGCGCCGCTGTCGCGGATCAGCGCCCGCAGCCGTTCCACGCGCGCGTCGTCGAGACCCTGGTCGCCCAGGCCGGCGTCGAGCTCCGCGCGTTCCTTCTCACCCAGGGCGGCGAACGCGGCCGCCACGAGATAGGTGCGCTTGCCCTCGCGCAGGTCGTCGCCGGCGGGCTTGCCGGTCTGCGCGGGGTCGCCGAAGACTCCGAGCACGTCGTCACGCAGCTGGAACGCCTCACCCAGCGGCAGGCCGAAACCGGAGTACGCCGCGCACAGCTGGGCATCGGCCCCGGCCATCGCCGCGCCGAGCAGGAGCGGGCGCTCGACCGTGTACTTGGCCGACTTGAACCGGGCGACCTTGCCCGCCCGGTCCAGCGACGTGTCGGCGGTGGCCTGGGTCAGCACGTCCAGGTACTGCCCGACGGTGACCTCGGTGCGCATCTCGTCGAAAACCGGCCGGGCCCGGGTCAGCTCGCCGGGCCCGAGCCCCGAGGTGTGCAGCAGCTCGTCCGACCAGACCAGCGCCAGGTCGCCCAGCAGCACGGCCGCGCTGTCGCCGAACGCCGCCGCCCCGCCGCGCCAGCCCGCCGCCGAGTGCCGCGCCTCGAACCGCCGATGCACCGAGGGCTCACCGCGCCGGGTGTCGGAGCGGTCCATCAGGTCGTCGTGGATCAGCGCGCTGGCCTGCACCAGCTCGAGCGCGGCGACCGCGGCCACGACCCGGTCGGAGTCGGCGCCGCCGGCCCCGCGGAAACCCCAGTAGGCGAACGCGGGCCGCAGCCGCTTGCCGCCCTTGAGCACGAAGTCCTCGAGCGCCTCGGCCACGGCCGACAGAGCGGGGTCGATGCCGATGAGGCGGGCACGCTGCTCACCGAGGAAGGCGGCCAGCGCCTTGTCGACACGGGCACGCAGGTCGGCGGCTTCCAGGGGCGAGGTCACGGGACGACGGTAGCGGAGTGCCTCGGTAGAGTGATCGCATGGCTCTCGGACTTCCCTCACGGCTTCCCGCGACGCCTGCGATCGGTGAGCTCGTCCGGGGGGCCACCCCCACGTTCTCGTTCGAGTTCTTCCCGCCCAAGACACCCGCGGGCGAGCAGCTGCTGTGGCAGGCGATCCGCGAGCTCGAGCCGCTGCGCCCGAGCTTCGTCTCGATCACGTACGGGGCCGGGGGCACCACGCGGGACACGACGGTGGCCGTCACCGAGCGGGTGGCGACCGAGACCACTCTGCTGCCGATGGCCCACCTCACAGCGGTCAACCACTCGGTGGCCGAGCTGCGCAACGTGATCGGGCGGCTGGCCGGGGCGGGCATCCGCAACGTGCTGGCCGTACGGGGCGACCCGCCCGGCGACCCGATGGGCGAGTGGGTCCGGCACCCCGAGGGCGTGCTGTACGCGGAAGATCTCGTACGCCTCGTCAAGGAGTCCGGCGACTTCAGCGTCGGGGTCGCCGCCTTCCCGTACAAACACCCGCGCTCGCCCGACGTCGAGGCCGACACCGCGAATTTCGTCCGTAAATGTCGCGCCGGGGCCGACTTCGCCATCACGCAGATGTTCTTCGAGGCCGACGAGTATCTGCGCCTGCGTGACCGGGTCGCGGCGACCGGCTGTGACACCCCGATCCTGCCCGGCGTGATGCCGGTGACCCGGATGGCCACCATCGAGCGGTCGTCGCAGCTGACCGGCGCGCCGTTCCCGCCGGCGCTGCTGGCCCGCTTCGAGAAGGTCGCGGACGACGAGACCGCCGTACGGGCTCTCGGGGTCGAACTGTGTGCCGAGATGTGCGCGCGGCTGATCGACGAGGGCGTGCCGGGCATCCACTTCATCACGCTCAACCGTTCGACGGCGACCCGTGAGGTGTGGCAACTGCTGGCGCCCGTGCCCGCTGCCGCATAACCGTGCTCTGGGACGACTACGCCACGGCCTGGTCGGGGCTGCACGGCGGCTTCGACCCGAGGCGGGCGTCCTTCCTCGTACGCGGGTGGGTCCGGATCGCGTACGGGATCGGCTCGTGGCTCGCCCGGCGAGGGATCAGCCCGATGGCCGTGACCACCGCGGGCCTGCTCGTGTGCCTGACGGTACCGGCCGCCGTGCTGCTGGGCCGCTGGGGTGGGCTGCTCGCCGCCGTGCTGGTGCTGGTGGCCGCGCTCGCCGACGGCCTGGACGGGGCCGTCGCAGTGATCACCGGCCGCACGACCCGCCTGGGCTACGTCTACGACTCGGTGGCCGACCGGCTCGGCGAGTTGGCCTGGCTGACCGCGTTCTGGCTGGCCGGCGCCCCGGATTGGCTGGTCGTGGCGGCTGGGGCGGTGTCCTGGCTGCAGGAGTACGGCCGGGCCCGCGCCGCCGCGGCGGGCATGTCCGAGATCGGCGTGGTCACCGTGGCGGAACGGCCCACGCGTGTGCTGGTCGCCATCTTCGGCCTGCTGCCGACCGCGCTGATGACCGCCTCGACCACCGTCGCCGCCGCGGTCTGGCTGGCCCTGTCGCTGGTGGGCGGCGTCCAGCTCGCGATCGCCGTACAGCGGGCGCTGGGCCGCTCCGACCCAGGGTGACCTCAGCCGGCCATCGCACTCGCGATGGCCGGCTCGACCATCGTCTCCACCGCACCGCGTGATCGTCCGTACCGTCACGCGCGTAGCCGGCCGCAACGCGCACCTTCCCCGCGTAACCAGCCGCCTCAGCGCGCCTTTCCGCGTGATCATTCTCGAGCCGCCGCGCCGCGCGAGATCGTCCCGCTGAGCGCTGCTGCGGCGCGTGATCGCTGAGCTCGACGCCTCCGCGGACTGCGTGATCGTTAATCGGTTGTGAGCACGCGGTCGCCGACCGTACGGTTGTCCACATCGGAGCCGCCGGGTCGGGCGGCGGGCCGACACGGGGGCAGGTCCGCCGACCGTCCCGGCCCCGGATCATCCACTACCGGATGATCCGAGTTACGCTGGACCGATGTCCGCCCCGGAACGCACCGAGCGCGACGTCACCGGCTTGCTCAACATGGCCGGGCACGCGCTCTCCAACCGCCTCGCGGCCGCCCTCGCCGGCATCGACCTCACGCCGCGCATGCAGTGCGTGCTCGTCCACGCGCTCGAGGAGGAACGCACCCAGATCCAGCTGGCCGCCCTCGCCGACCTCGACAAGACCACCATGGTCAGCACCATCGACGAACTGGAACGCCGCGGACTGGCCGAACGCCGCCCCTCCTCCACCGACCGCCGGGCCCGCATCATCGCCGTCACCGAGAAGGGCCGTCTCGCCGCCGCCGAGGGCCAGCGAATCGTCGACGAGGTGCACACCGACGCCCTGAGCGCGATGCCCGACGCCGCCCGCGCGGCTTTCGTCGAGGCGCTCGCCCAGCTGGCCGACACCACCAGGGACCAGGGCCCCCAACCCGTACGCCGGCCCCGCGGCCGCTGAGGCCACGCCGCGCCCGAGCGTCACGGCTTCCGTCCGGCGTTCAGCCTGGCCGCCCGTCTCCTCGGTACGGCGGACAACGCGACCGCCGGACCGCCCGTCCCCCGGTACGGCCGACAACGCGACCGCCGGACCGCCCATCCCCCGGTACGGCCGACAACGCGACCGCCGGACCGCCCATCCCCCGGTACGGCCGACAACGCGACCGCCGGACCGCCCATCCCCGCGGTTCAAGGCGGCGATGCCGATGGCGAGGCCGGTCGTCCCCGAGGTGTGGGGGGTTGTGCCGGCCGGAACGGCGCGACGGCGTCGTGGGTGACCACCGGGAACGTCCCGGTCGCGCGCTACGGCCCGGCCTACCGCCCTGGTCGCGAGGAACCCCCAGGGCTACCCCGTTGCGGTTGGCGCCTCGACGAGGCGTACGGAAAGCGGGGTTCTCAAAGCGAAAGTCGTGATCAGCAGGGCCGTCAGCACGAACCCGGACGCCACCAGGAAGGCCAGGGTGTATCCGGCGTGCAGGGCCTCGGTCGCCGAGCCGGCATGGGAGGCGGTACGGCCGGCGGCGAGGGCGGCCAGCACCGACAGGCCGAGCGCTCCTCCGGCCTGCTGCGCGGTGTTGATGAAACCCGAGACCACGCCGGTTTCGGCCGGTGCGGCGCCGGCCATGGCCAGCATGATGATCGACGGAATCGTGACGCCGATGCCGAGACCCATGATGATCAGCGCGGGCAGCATGTCGGTGAGGTAGGCGGGCGTGGCCGGTATGCGGGAGAGCAGCAGCAGACCGCCGAGGAGGACGACCAGGCCGCCGATCAGCACCGGGCGCGGGCCGAGGCGGCCGGTCAGCCGGGGTGCGGCGAAAAGCGACACGAGACCGATGACGATCGGGGTCGGCAGGAAGGCCAGGCCGGTGCCGAGCGCGTCGTAACCTATCACCCGCTGCACGAACAGGGCGTTCACGAACTGGAAGCCCATGCCGGTGGCGAACACCAGCACGACGGCCGCGTTCGAGATCAGCAGCCGGCGACGGCTCAGGATCTTGAGCGGGATCAGCGGGTGGCGGGCGAGGCGCTGCCGCAGCAGGAAACCGAGGAGCAGCAGGACGGTCACGACGCCGGCGGGCGCCGAGGCGCGGACGATCGCGTACACGCCGAGCGAGAGACCCGCGGTGACCAGCAGAGCGCCCGAAACGTCGAGCCCCCGGCCCGGCCCGGGTTCACCCGGCGAGCCGGGTCGCCGGCCCAGCCCTGACTCGCGCGGCGAGCCGGGTCGCCGGACCGCCATCAGTTCGGCCTCGCGCGGCGAGTCGGCTCGCCGGACCGCCATCAGTTCGGCCTCGCGCGGCGAGCCGGCTCGCCGGGCCGTCATCAGGCCGGCCTCGCGGGGCAGCAGACGGCGGCCGGACACCCACACAGCGATGCCGATCGGCACGTTGATCAGGAAGATCACCGGCCAGCCGAGCGCGTCGGTGAGCATGCCGCCCAGCACGAACCCGGCCGCGGCCCCGCCCGCCTGGGTGAAGCTGTAGATGCCCATCGCGCGGGCCTGCGCCCCGGGTTCGGGGAAGAGCCGCACGATCATGCCGATGACGACGGCCGCCGCCAGCGCGCCACCCGCACCCTGCAGGAACCGTCCGGCGATCAGCAGGGCCGCCGTGCCGGCGAGGCCGCAGAGCAGGCTGGCCACGGTGAAGACGGCCAGCCCGGTGAGGAAGACCCGCCACGCCCCGGCCAGGTCGCCGAGCCGTCCGGCCAGCAGGAGCAGGCCCGCGAACGCCACCAGGTAGCCGTTGACCACCCAGGACACGCCGGCGTCGGAGAAGCCGAGGTCGCGCTGAATGTCGGGAACTGCCACGGCCACGATCGTGCTGTCGAGAACGATCATCAAGGACATCGCGCACAGCACCGCAAGGGCTGGGGGGCGTCGTTCGGTCCCGCTCGGAGAACTCATGCTCCGACCGTAACAGATGATCCGCTACCGAACTATCCCGAAGGAACCGATCCACTTTGAGAGCGTTTTTGCGGCGCCGTCCGTCAGTACCGGCCATGAACGCAGAGTGGTCCCGCGCCTATCCACCCAGCGCGGGCCGGTGGGTCGTCATCGCCTGGGAGGCCGCCGGCCTGACATATCTCCACTGGACCACCGTGCGCCTGTTCTCCCTCGGCGACGCCGCCGGCTGGCTGCTGGCCGCGGCCCTGGCCGTAGCGTGGGCCGCCGGCTCCTGGCAGGTGGTCCGGATGGGGCTGTACCTGAGCGAAGCCGCACTGCGGATCCGGGGCGTGTTCCGAACCCGTACGATCCCGTGGCCGTCGATCGCGGCGGTGACCGTCGAGAACGTCGCCTATCGCGCGGGCCCGTGGCGGATCCCGGCCGGCGGCACCGTGATGCTGACCCTGCACGACGGCACCCGCCTCAACACGGCGATGTGGCAGCGCGGCATGGACTTCCACAACCGGCCCGACATGTTCCGCTCCGTCTGCCAGGAACTCCGCCGACGGCTGTGACCCCCGTTACATACAGCGACGCTGAGATGATCCGCCGGCCATGTCCTCAGCATCTTCGGCGGCTTGAAGACACTCGCCTGCCACGGTCTCGCCAGATCCCATGAGCGCACCAGGTCGCACAACTCGGCTTCACTGGTTGAGGTCTCGGCATTGCCACAGCCGACGATGAGGATCTTGGCGCTGGGGTTACAGCTCGGCGCTAAGCAGGCCGCCCAGAACTACGATGGCCTGGTCGAGTCCTTCGTCGTCGATGTCGAGGTGGGTGACCACGCGGGCCACCGAGGGCAGCATCGGCGAGATCAGCACGCCCTGCTTCGCGGCCAGGCCGGTCAGGGTGGGCGCGTCCAGCGACGACTTCGACAGGTCGAGCGGCACCAGGTTGGTGCGGACCTTCGACGGGTCAACCACGCCCAGCGGGGCCAGCGCCTCGGCCAGGCGGCGGGCGCGGGCGTGGTCGTCGGCCAGGCGGTCGATGTGGTTCTCGAGCGCGTGCAGACCGGCCGCCGCCAGGATGCCGACCTGCCGCATGCCCCCACCCAGGCGTTTGCGGATCACGCGGGCCTGGGCCATGCGCTCGCGGCTGCCCACGATCAGCGACCCCACCGGCGCGCCCAGCCCCTTGGACAGGCACACCGACAGCGTGTCGAACACCGCGCCGTACTCCGCCAGCGGCACGCAGTCGGCGACGTGCGCGTGCCAGATGCGGGCGCCGTCACAGTGCAGCCCCACACCCGATTTTTCCGACAAATCCCGTAAATCGCGAAGAACTGAGAGCGGCACGACCGAGCCACCACCGAGGTTGTGGGTCTGCTCGACGGCGATCGCCCGGGTGGGCACCGACGGATAACCCACCGGCCGGATCATGCCGGCGATCTGCTCGACGTCGAGATCGGCGCCGACCGAGGGCCACGTACGGGTCGAAATGCCCCCGAGAACAGCGGCCGCCCCCAGCTCGTACGTGACGACGTGCGCATCCGCCCCGGCCAGCAGCTCCGACCCCGGCTGAACGTGCAGCTGCAACGCGATCTGATTGGCCATCGTCCCCGACGGGGCGAACAACGCCGCCTCGTGCCCGAACAGCCCGGCGACGTGCTCCTCCAGCGCCAGCACCGTCGGGTCGTCCCCGAAGACGTCATCCCCCACCGGCGCCGCCGCCATGGCTTCCCGCATGGCCGCCGTGGGCCGCGTGACCGTGTCCGACCGAAGATCAACCACGAAGCATCTCCGCCACCAGGAACGCGAGCTCCAGGCTCTGCTGAGTGTTGAGGCGCGGGTCGCAGGCCGTCTCGTAGCGGCCCGGCAGGTCGAGGTCTTCGATGCCTTGCGCGCCGCCCAGGCACTCGGTCACGTCTTCGCCGGTGAGCTCGATGTGGATGCCGCCGGGGTGGGTGCCGAGGCCGCGGTGCACCTCGAAGTACCCGAGCACCTCGTCGACGATCCGGTCGAAGTGGCGGGTCTTGTAGCCGTTGGACGACTCGTGTGTGTTGCCGTGCATCGGGTCGCACTGCCAGACGACCTTGGCCCCGGACGCGTTCACCTTTTCCACGATCGGCGGCAGCGCGTCGCGGACCCGGCCGTTGCCCATCCGGCTGATCAGGGTGAGCCGGCCCGGGATGTTGTTCGGGTTGAGCTTCTCGCACAGCTCGATCGCGGTCTCGGGCGAGGTGCCCGGCCCGAGCTTGACGCCGATCGGGTTGGCGATGCGGCTGACGAAGTCGATGTGCGCGTGGTCGAGCTGCCGGGTCCGCTCGCCGATCCACAGGAAATGACCGCTGAGCCCGTACGCCCGTCCGCCGCTCACCCTCGTGAGAGCGCGGTCGTACTCGAGCGCGAGCGCCTCGTGCGAGCAGTACAGGCTGACCGTACGCAGGGCCTCGTTGTCGGTCATGCCGCAGGCGCGGATGAAGTCGAGAGCGCGGTCGATCTCGCGCGCGATGGCCTCGTAACGTTCCCCGGCCGGCGAGGCGCGGACGAAGTCCTTGTTCCAGTCGTGCAGCCCGTGCAGGTCGGCCAGGCCGCCCGCGAGGTAGGCGCGCAGCATGTTCATGGCCGCGGCCGAGTTCGCGTACGCCCGGATCATGCGCTGCGGGTCGGCGACGCGGGCCGCCTCGTTGGCGTCGAGCGAGTTGATCAGATCGCCCCGGTACGCCGGCAGTCCGAGCGAGTCGGTCGGGGCGGAACGGGGTTTGGTGTACTGCCCGGCGACGCGCGCGACCTTCACGACCGGCATCGAGGCCCCGTACGTGAGAACGACCGCCATCTGCAGCAGGGTGCGCGCGTTGGCCAGCAGGTGGCTCTCCGTGTTGTCGCCGAACGTCTCGGCGCAGTCACCGCCCTGCAGCAGGAACGCCCGGCCCTCGCAGACGTCGGCCAGCTTGGCCCGGAGCTGGTCGACCTCGTAGGGCGCCACGATGGACGGCACGTTGTCGAGCACCTGGCAGACCGAGGCGACCTCGTCCATGTCGGCCCAGGGCGGCATCTGCACCCGGGGCAGGCTGCGCCAGCGGTCGAGACCGAGAGCCTCGTCCTCGGCGGAGTCGGTCGACGGGCGGGACGTCTGCAGGGCCTGGTGACCCACTCCCGGGTAGCTCAGCTGATGCCACTCTCGCTGCATAGGGGAAAGCGTACGGAAGCGGGGCACCGAGCTTGCGCCCGGTGCCCCGCTTCCTTTCTGAGGAGATGCAGGCTTTACAGGTTGTTCTTGATCGCGGTGATCAGCTCACCGTTGGCGGTGTCGCCGGAGAACTCCCAGAAGAACGCTCCGCCGAGACCCTGCTGCTTCACGTACGCCATCTTCCCGGCGATGGTCGACGGGGTGTCGTAGCTCCACCAGTTGCTGCCGCACTTGGCGTACGCGGTGCCGCCGACCGTGCCCGTGGCCGGGCAGCTGTTCTTGAGCACCTTGTAGTCCTCGATGCCGGCCTCGTACGTGCCGGGGGCCGCGCCGCTGGCCGAACCGCCCGGGGCGGTCTGGCTGACGCCGGTCCAGCCGCGTCCGTAGAAGCCGATGCCCAGCAGCATCTTGCTGGCCGGGACGCCCTTGCTCTTGAGCTTCTGGATCGCCGCGTCGGACCAGAAGCCCTGCTGCGGGATGCCGGAGTACGAGTTCAGCGGCGAGTGCGGGGCGGTCGGGCCCTGCGGGGCGAACGCGCCGAAGTAGTCGTAGGTCATCGGGAAGACCAGGTTCAGCTTCGAGATGCCGGAGGCGTAGTCGGCCACGTCGAGCTTGCCGCCGTTCGAGCCGTCCGCCGAGATCGCCGAGGTGACCAGGAAGTTGTTGCCGAACTTGTTGCGCACCGCGGTGATCACGTTGTTGTACGACGCGGGACCGCTGGCGTCACAGGTCAGGCCGCAGGCGTTCGGGTACTCCCAGTCGAGGTCGATGCCGTCGAAGACGTCGGCCCAGCGGGGGTCCTTGACCAGGTTGTAGCACGAGTTGGCGAACGCGGTCGGGTTGGCCGCGGCCTGGGTGAAGCCGCCGGACCAGGTCCAGCCGCCGAACGACCAGATGATCTTGATGTTCGGGTACGCCTTCTTGAGCTTGCGCAGCTGGTTGAAGGAGCCGCGCAGCGCGCCGGCGTCCCAGGTGTCGGCGACGCCGTCCACGCTGTTGGCCGCGGTGTAGGCCATGTCGTAGTCGGCGTACGAGTCGCCGATCGTGCACTGGCCGCCGGTGGTGTTGCCGAACGCGTACAGCAGGTGGGTCAGCTTCGCGGCCGAGCCGGAGGTGACCAGGTTCTTCACGAAGTACTGACGGCCGTAGACGCCCCACTGGGCGAAGTAGCCGACGACGTTCTTGCCGCTGGGGCCGGGCGGCTGGGTGGTCGGCGGCGTGGTGGGCGGGGTCGTGGGGGGCGTCGTCGGAGGAGTCGTGGGCGGGGTGGTGGGGGGCGTGGTGGGGGGCGTCGTTCCGCCGCAGACACCGTTGTCGATCCAGACGTCCCACTGGCCGCTCTTGGTGGCGGGCGACTCGCCCTGGGTCCACCACTTGGCGGTGTAGTTGTGGCCGTTCTGAGAGGCGACGTTGTCCTTGACGTAGACAGCGGTGGAGGACCACGCGGGGGCACAGGCCGCAGCAGCCGACGCCTGGGTGGCCGGGACCGCGGCGGTGGCCGCCACCACCACGATCGCCGACACCCAGGTGGCGCGGCGGAGGGATTTCTGCACTGGGTCTCCTCTTTGAACAGTTAGGAAACTTTCCAAAAAGTTCGTTGGGGGAGACCGTAGTCACAGGCATTCATAATCGTCAAGACAGTGGCGAGGGATTACGCAAAGGCTTAACTTTGTCGCGCCGACGGCTACAGGGTGCACTCTGACGGACACAGCGCGTAGTCTGCGTTCATGACCAACTCCGACGTCGTTGTCCCTTTGGCCGTACGCCGCCGATGAGTGTCCGAGTAATAGGTGTCGATGCGTACGCGCTCGGCTGGGTCGGCGTCGAGCTGCGCGACGGCGCGTTCGGCCGGGCCGTGCTGGCTTCCACGCTGTACGAGATAGTCGCCGGCAGCTCCGGCGCCTCGGTCATCGGCGTGGACATCCCCCTGGGCATGCTGCCCGACCGCTGGCGGGCCGCCGACACGCTCGCGGCCGAGGAACTGGGACCGCGCCGCGGCAGCGTGTTCCGGGTTCCGCCCCGCGCGGTCTGGCAGGAAGCCGACTTCACCGCGGCCAACCGGCTGTGCCGCGAGCTGACCGGCGCCGGGCTGAGCCGCCAGTCCTGGGCGTTGCGGCCCAAGCTGCTGGAGGCCAACGCCATCTGGGAACGGCATCCGGGGCTGCTCTTCGAGGCGCACCCGGAGGTCTCGTTCCGCACCATGGCCGGCGAGCCCCTGCAGTACGCGAAGAAGACGTGGACCGGCCAGGCCCGCCGGCGCGAGCTGCTGGCCCGCAACGGGATTGTTCTGCCCGACCAGATCGGCCCGGCCGGTCAGGCGCCGCCGGACGACATCCTGGACGCGGCCGCGGTGGCCTGGTCAGCCCACCGGATGGCGACCGGGACGGCGCTCAGCCACCCCAGCCCACCCGAGGAAACCAACGGCTCCAAGATCGCCATCTGGTACTAGAACTCAGTTCTTGGTGGTCATCTCGGTGGCGATCTGGCGGGCACGATCGCGGGCTGCCTCCAGCGCGCTCAGGAATGCAGCCCGCAACCCGTGGTTCTCGAGCTCACGCAGCGCGGCAGCCGTCGTGCCGCCCGGGGAGGTGACCGACTCGCGCAGCTTGACCGGGTGCTCCCCCGAGTCCCGCAGCATGATCGCCGAGCCGACGGCGGTCTGCACGGCCAGCTCGTGGGCGACGTTGCGGGGCAGCCCGAGCAGCACGCCGGCGTCGGCCATCGCCTCGACCAGCAGATAGAAGTAGGCCGGGCCGGAGCCGGACACCGCCGTCACGGCGTCCTGCTGGCTCTCGGGCACCCGCACAGTGCGGCCGAGCGGCTGGAAGACCTCTTCGACGATCGCCAGGTGCTCGTCGGTCGCGTACGGCCCGGGCGAGATCGCCGTCATCGCCTGGTCGACCAGGGCGGGCGTGTTGGTCATGACCCGCACGACCGGGATCCCGCCGGGCAGGCGCTCGGCGAAGAAGCTGGTGGGCAGGCCGGCGCAGAGCGAGACGACCAGCCTGTCCGGCGGCACCTTCATGCCGAAGTCGTCGAGCAGCTTGCCCGCGTCCTGCGGCTTCACGGCGATCAGCAGGACGTCGGCCTGCGTCACCGCGGTCAGGTTGAGCACCGGGCGGATGCCGTGCCGCTCGGCCAGCTCGGCCGCCCGCTCGGGACGCCGGGTGGTGGCCAGCACCTGCTGCGGCGTCCACCCGGAGCGCAGCAGTCCGGCCAGGACCAGCTCGCCGAGCTTGCCCGCGCCGATCACGGCGACACTGTGCTTGGTCATTGGCGCCCCTCGTCAGAAACGAAGCGAGGGGCGACCGACGGCCGCCCCTCACCCGAAAGCTGGACCTAGCTGCCGAAGAAGACCTCGGCCTCTTCGTACCGCGACAGCGGCACGGTCTTGAGCTCACCGGTGCCGTCGATCAGCGGCACGCGCACGATGTCAGTGCCCCGCAGCGCCATCATCTTACCGAAATCGCCCTCGTGCACGGCGTCGATCGCCTGCAGGCCGAACCGGGTGGCGAGCACGCGGTCGAACGCGGAGGGGGTGCCGCCACGCTGGATGTGACCGAGGACGACGGTGCGCGCCTCCTTGCCGGTCTTGGCCTCCAGCTGCTCGGCGAGCCACTGGCCGATGCCGCCCAGGCGGACGTGACCGAACGAGTCGAGCTCCTGGCTCTGCAGCGCCATCTGGCCCGCGAGCGGGTGCGCACCCTCGGCGACCACGACGATCGGCGCGTACTCGACCTGGAAACGCTTGGTCACGTACGTGGCGACCTGGTCGACGTCGAACTCACGCTCGGGCAGCAGGATCACGTTGGCGCCACCGGCCAGGCCGGCGTGCAGCGCGATCCAGCCGGCGTGCCGGCCCATGACCTCGACGACCAGGGTGCGGTGGTGCGACTCGGCGGTGGTGTGCAGCCGGTCGATGGCCTCCATCGCGATGTTGACCGCGGTGTCGAAGCCGAACGTGAAGTCGGTGGCGTTGAGGTCGTTGTCGATCGTCTTGGGCACGCCGACGACGTTGACGCCCAGATCGTTGAGCTTGGTGGCGACGCCGAGGGTGTCCTCGCCGCCGATCGCCACGAGCGCGTCGACGCCCTGCTCGGCCAGGTTCGCCTTGATCTTCTCGACACCACCGTCGATCTTGAACGGGTTGGTGCGCGAGGAGCCCAGGATGGTGCCGCCCCGGGGCAGGATGCCGCGGACCTCGGCGATGCCGAGCGGCTTCGTCAGACCCTCGAGCGGGCCCTTCCAGCCGTCGCGGAAGCCGACGAACTCGTGACCGTAAGCGGCGACGCCCTTGCGGACCACCGCCCGGATCACCGCGTTGAGACCGGGGCAGTCGCCGCCGCCGGTGAGCACGCCGATACGCATATTTAGCTCGTCCTCCCAGATCGGGTATGCGAGAAGCAGAGAGCCCGTCGAGCCCCAGGGAGATCTTCGGCAGCGTTGCCGGCCCGGGGCGGGCCGCGACCCGAACTCTAGTCGCCGCTCACCAGCCGGATACATCCGCCCCTTAAAGCCTGACCGTTTCGTTCTCGCCGGCGGCGGGAGTCCTTCCGGTCGCGGCCGCCTTGGCGTATCCCAGCAGAGGCCGGAGGCGCGCCGAACGAGAGCGCGGGCCACAGGCAGGCCGAACGGCGACGTCAGCCACCCATCGCGCGCCAGCGGGCCAGGTTGTGCCGGGCGTCGACCAGCGCGTCGTGCCGTCCGGACATGGCGGGCAGCGGCGGGCGGCCCTTGTCGTCCCACAGCTGACGCAGGTCCTTGGTGAAGCGCGGCAGGTCACGCGGCAGGGCCGGCATCGCGCCCCACAGCTGGGCCAGCGCGACGTGGTCGTAAGCGGCGAACCACGCCCACAGCTCGATCTGCTCGTCGCGTCCGGCGACCGGCTCCTTGAGGAACGCGTAGAGGTCGTCGCGGATCCGCTCACGGGAGCGCCACGCCTTGTCGGACGGTGAGGGCAGCTTGTCGAGCACGTTGCGCCGGACCCAGGGAATGGCACGGCTGTCGTCGAACTCCGTGCTGACCGCGTAGAACTCGCGGCCGAACTCGTCGACGACACCGATCGAGACCAGGTCGACCACGCGCCCGTCCTCGATGAACTCGCAGTCGTAGAAATAGCGGTAGACCATCGGGTCCCATCCTGGCCCATCGTCATCCGGGCGCCGACTCCAGGGCCTCCCGTGCGCGCCGCAGGCCCTTCGAGCACCCCGCGCGGGCCGCCCGGTCGGCCTTGACGGCCCAGCGCAGGCGCAGCAGCACCGGCAGCGCGGCTTCGAGCTCCCCGGCCTCGACCGGACCCGCCGCCAGGTAGCCGTCGAGCAGCTCACCCGCCCGCTGCGGGCCCCCGGCGTACAGCACGGCCGCCGCCACGTCGTACACCAGCGGGCCGACCCCGCTCGCCCCGCAGTCGAGCAGGCCGGCGCGGCCGGTGCCGGGGTCGACCACGAAGACGCCGGGGGCGGGGTCGCCGTGCAGCACCCCGTACGTGAGCCGGTCCGTGATCGTCAGACGGGTGGCGGCGGCCGCCGCGTCGGCCACGGCGGCCCGCAGCCACGGCTCGGCGTCGAGGTGGGCCGCCTCCGCGTCCAGCGGCTGCCAGGAGCGCAGGCCAGGGTGGTGGAAGCCCTGCAGGGCCCGGTGCACCGCCCCGAGGCGATCGCCCCACCACTGCTGGTCGACCGGGTCGCCGCCGTCGAGACGCCGGCCCGGCACGCGGTGCAGCACGGCGAGCGCCCCGGCCTCGGTCTGCGCGGTGAGGCCGCCGGCCAGGGTGCGTACGGGTTCACCGGCGGCGATGTCCCGGGCCCGCAGATGCTCGGTGGCGGCCAGGCCGGCCTCGACCGGGAGCCGGGCGCCGGTGTCGCACAGGCGCACGACGTACGTACGGCCTCCGGCTGTCACCTCCCATCCGCGCGAGAGCAGCACGTCGTCCAGGGCGATGATCTCGCGCGGCACGAGATGCCACTCGTCCCGCAGCGTTGATCGAAGAAGCTCAGCATCCGGCACGGCGGGATTATCACGGCAGAACAGGTAAATGCGACGGACTGGTTGGGCGACCCCCACATGAGGACCCCACACCGGGAACGTTCACTCATGGCATTCAGGTGTTTACAGATAGCGACCAGCGCGACATGATCCTATGAGGCGCCGGCGGTACAGGTGCGCAGAAATGGCGCCGGTGGGTTGCTGTGTGCTAAGAGTGATCGTTCGCGTCGTGGGGCCGACGCGGCACGCTTTGCCGACACGGCCCCCACCGGGGGAGGGATGACGCCGTGGACCATCGCATGCCGGACAACGGCGACGCGCTGACCGGCGTGGAGATGTTCGCCGGCCTGGAGCCGGACGTCCGGCAACGGGTCATCGCCACGGCAGTCCCGCGTACGTACCGCAAAGGACAGATCATCTTCGTCGAGCACGACCCCGGCGAATCCCTGATCATCCTGAAACGTGGCGCCGTCGCCATCTTCCGCACGGCCCCGACCGGGGAACGTGCGGTGCTCACCGTGGTCCGTCCGCCCGACGTGCTGGGCGAGGTGTCCCTTCTGGACGCGTCGGCCCGCAGCGCCTCGGCCGAGGCGATCGAGGACTGCCAGGCACTCACCCTGTCGCGGTCCGCGTTCATCGACCTGGTGCACGCGAACCCGCGCATCCTCGACGCGGTGATGCGCTCGGTCGGCGCGCTGATCCGGCGGCTGACCGAGCAGAACACCGACCACGTCTTCCTCGACCTGCCCGGCCGGGTGGCCAAGACTCTGGTGCGGCTGGCCGGCGAGAGCCAGGCTCCGATGATCACGATCGAGCTCAACCAGAGCCAGCTGGCCGAGATGGCCGGCGGCTCACGGCAGAGCGTCAATCAGGCGATCGGCTCGTTCGCCAGCCGTGGCTGGCTGCGCACCGAGGGCCGCCGCATCGTCGTCACCGATCTGCAGGCTCTGCGGCGTCGCGCTGGGATGAATGCGGCTTAGGAGCCTCGATCGTGGTTTTCAGCTTGGAAGCGTAGACGTCCACGTACTCGCGCCCGGAGAGCGCCATGAGCTCGAACATGATCTCGTCGGTGATGGCGCGCTCGACGAACCGGTCGCCCTTGGTGCTCTCGTAGCGGGAGAAGTCCAGCGGCGCGCCGAACCTCATGCGCACACGCTTGATCTTGGGCATGAGGGTGCCGGTGGGCTGGATCTCGTCGGTGTTGAGCAGCGCGACCGGCACGACGACGGCCCCGCTCTCGAGCACCAGGCGGGCCACTCCGGTCTTGCCCCGATAGAGCCGCCCGTCCGGCGAGCGGGTGCCCTCGGGATAGATGCCCGCCACACCGCCCTCGCGCAGCACCCGCAGCAGCGTGTCGAGGGCCGCCTGGGCAGCCTTTCCGCCCGAACGGTCCACCGGGATCGTCCCCGTTCCACTGAAGAACTGGCGCATGAGCCAGCCCTTGATCCCCTTGCCGGTGAAGTACTCCGCTTTGGCGACGAACGTCACCCTGCGGTCCACCACCAGGGGTGTGAAGATCGAGTCGGAGAACGACAGATGGTTGCAGGCCAGGATCACCGGCCCTGTCCGGGGCAGGTGCGACAGTCCGCGCACATCGGGGCGGAAGAGAAGCTTGAGCACGGGTCCGAGGACCACGAACTTGAGCAGCCAGTAGAACACGGTGTCCTTCCCGGGACGTCCGAGCGTCTAGGAAGCGTACGAAGCGGGACGGCGCGCCACAACGCACTCCCGCAACCTGTCCATGTCGTGTCACCATTCAAGGCACGGTCGGCGAGGGAGTGTGCAGGAGTGACAGCGGGTGGCGCCCGCCGCGGGCGGCGGGACAACGGGCTCGACGCGGCCGATTACGCGGTCGCGGGCGACGTGGATCCGCGCGTCGGTGAACACTTACTCGACGTGCTGGCGGCCGGCGGGATCGCGGCATACCTGCAGCCCACGGCCGATCTCAATCCCATTCTGCGCGCCACCACCCTGCCCGCGCGGCCGATCGACCGGCTCTATGTCGACCGCGCCCACCTCGAGGTCGCCCGCGAGCATCTGCACCAGGTGACAGGGGGCGAGCCGCCCACGCCGCCGCCCGCCGATCCCACGTCCGAGCCGCGCACCGATGTCGATGTCGAGGCGGAGTGGGCCAAGATCGTGGCGGGCTTCCACACCACCGTCGACCCGACGTCCGAGCCGTGGCCCGCCTCCGAGAGCGTGGAACGGCCCAAGGAGCCACCGCGTACGGGTGGGCTCTCCAACGCGGCCGACTTCTCGGGCGTGTCGCTCAACCGTCGGCGCACCGACCCTCCGGCCGAGGAGCCGTCGCTGCTCGACGGCCTCGACACGTTCGGCAACGACCTGCCCGACGACGAGGACGACGAGGAGCGGTACATCCCGCCGCCGCCCCCGCCGCTGCCGCGCATCTCGAAGTACGCGGTCCTCGGCGTGCTCGGCGTGGTGGTCGGGTTCCTGCTCTTCCTGTTCCCGACGATGCTGCCGATCGACCGCGACTACGTGACGTTGCTCGGCTTCGCGGCCATCGTCGGCGGCGCGGTGACGCTGGTCTGGCGGTTGCGTTCCGGTGACGACGAGGACGACTACGACGACGGCGCGGTGGTCTGAGCGAGCCGCTTCCCGCGGTGTGAAATGTTCCATAGACCACTGTCGGTATATATCTGGGTAGCCATCCGATAACCTTCGGTGATGCGCCAGAGCTCGCTGGTCGTCGTCGCCAACCGTCTTCCCCTCGATGACAACGTCGCGCCCGACGGAGCGTGCGAGTGGCGCCGAAGTCCCGGCGGGCTGGCCGGCGCGCTGCACGCGATCCTCGAGCAGACCCCGTCGACGTGGGTGGGCTGGGGCGGGGGCACAGGTCCGGCCCGCGACCTGCCCGACATCGGCTCCCTGCGGCTGCGCCCGGTGTCGCTCAGCGAGGACGAGCTCCGCGGCTACTACGAGGGCTTCGCCAACTCGACGCTCTGGCCGCTCTACCACGACGCGGTCGAGCAGCCCGTCTTCGACCGCGAGTGGTGGCTGGCCTACCGCGCGGTCAACCGGCGCTTCGCCGAGGCCGCCGCCGAGGTGGCCGAGCCCGGGGCCACCGTCTGGGTGCAGGACTACCACCTGCAGCTGGTCCCCCAGATGATCCGCGAGCTGCGCCCCGACGTCCGCATCGGGTTCTTCCTGCACGTCCCGTTTCCGCCGCCCGAGCTGTTCATGCAGCTGCCCCGCCGGCTCGAGCTGCTGCAGGGCATGCTCGGCGCCGACCTGGTCGGTTTCCAGCGCCCCCAGGCGGCCCACAACGTCGCTCAGCTGGCGGCCAAGCTGCTCGGCACGCGCGGCGCCGACGACGCGATCATCCTGGACGACCGGGTGGTGCGAACTGGCGCGTTCCCGGTTTCCATCGACGTCGCCGAGATGAGGACCCTCAATGCCCGGCCGTACGTGGTGAACCAGGCCCACCAGCTGCGGCACGACCTCGGCGCGCACAAGCGGGTGCTGCTCAGCGTCGACCGGCTCGACTACACCAAGGGCATCGAGCACAGGCTCACCGCGTACTCGGAACTGCTGCGCGACGGCCGGATCAAGGTTCGCGACACCGTGATGGTGCAGGTGGCCGTGCCGAGCCGGGAACGCGTGGAGAGCTACCGCGGGCTGCGCGACCGGATCGAGCGCGAGGTCGGGCGGATCAACGGCGAGTACGGCCGGGTCGGCGAGCCCGCCATCCACTACCTGAACCAGCCGTTCGACCGGGCCGACCTGGCCGCGCTCTATCAGACCGCCGACGTCATGGTGGTGACCCCGCTGCGCGACGGCATGAACCTGGTGGCCAAGGAGTTCGTGGCCGCCCGGCGCGACGACACCGGCGCGCTGGTGCTCAGCGAGTTCGCCGGCGCGGCAGCCGAGCTCGAGGACGCGTTCCTGGTCAACCCGCACGACGTCGACGGGTTGAAGGAGACGTTGCTGCAGGCCCTGGCCGCCCCGCCCGAGGAACTGGCCACCCGGATGAAGGCGATGCGGGCGTACATCACCTCCAACGACATCCACGCCTGGGCGCGCGCCTACCTGACCTCGCTCGAGAAGCCGGTGCTAGTTCCCTAACTCCTTGGTCAGCCAGTCCAGGATCGCCTCGATCGGCTCGGCCCAGGCCACGTCCAGCAGCAGGTCATGGCCCATGCCGGGGAACAGCAGCGGCGCTCCGCCGTACCGGGTGGCGGTGCGGTCCAGCGACTTGCGCGGCACGACCCGGTCGTCGGGGCTGCCCACGACCAGCACGGGCGGGTCTCCGGCCGGGTCCGGCGCGGGTTTATGGGTGACCAGTTCACGGCGGGGCCGGGCGTCGAGCCGGTCGAGGATCTCGCGGGCACGCTCGTCGGGCAGGCCGGGTGAGAACAGCTGCTTGCGGTTGAGCCGCAGCCGGCCGCCGAAGATCGCGGGCAGCGTGCCGAACGGGTTGGTCCGCAACGCCGCCCACAACGTCGGCCTGCCGTCCATGACGGGCGCCGCCAGCACCGCCGCTCGCGCCGGGTAACGGCCCATCGCGTACGCCACCACGAGCGCCCCCGTCCCGTGACCGACCAGCACCGTCTGGCGCGGCAGCGACGCGGCCACCTGCACGACGTCGTGAACGTGGGCCCGCAGGTCGCCGCCCGGGCGCGGGGTGAGCGCGTACGCCGGGAAGCCGCGGGCCGCCGTCGCGGGCAGCCAGTGCTCGGCGAACGCCCACGCTCCGTGACCGAGGCCGGGCACGAAGAGCAGCGGCGGCAGCTTGGCGTCGGTCTCCTCCGTCATCGAGACGACCTCACGCTCGACCGGCGGCACCGGATTGGTCCAGTCGTCGAAGCGCAGCACACCGGTCATTTCGACGGCTCCATCTCACGCAGCAGACCTTCGACGGCCCGCAGGTAGTCGACGTGGTCGACCTCGAACCAGTGCCGCGGGCTCGGCACCACCCGCCGCCGCGACCAGCTCGCGAGCGGCCGGGTCGATTCCTTCTGCTGTACGGCCGTGGCGCGCTCGGCATCGGCGGCACGCAACCGCAGCCAGCGGGCGACGGCCACGCTCTGCCAGTGCGCCAGCGGGAACAGCCCGAAGTCGGCCTGCACCAGCCCCACCACGGCCAGTGTCGGGTGCTTGCGGGCGAACACGTGCAGGTGCAGGTCGGGCCGCCCGTCCTCGCCGGTGTCGAGCACCTCGGGGGCGAGGAACTCGAAACGCGGACGATAACCGGTGGCGGTGATCACCAGCTCGGGCTCGATGCGGCTGCCGTCGGCGAGCACCACCGAGGCGCCGTCGAAGGCGGTCACATCGGGCACCGGCGTGATCCGCCCGTGGCCCAGGTAGTACGGGAGCTGGCTGTTGACGATGGGGTGACTCTCGTACGGGCGGTGAGTGGGCTCGGGCAGGCCGTAGCGGGTCAGGTCGCCGGTGGTCAGGGCGAGCGTCCGGCGATACAGCCACTGCCGGAGCCACAGCGGCAGGCGGAGCGCGAGCAAGCGGTCGTTGACCTGGTCGGCGGGGCGGCCGAACACGTACTTGGGCGCGTACCAGTAACCACGGCGGGTGGAGTGCCAGACCGTGGACGCCTGCTGGGCCGCCTCGACCGCGATGTCACAGCCGGTGTTGCCGCCGCCGATCACCAGCACCTTGCGTTTGCGCAGCTGCGCCGGGTCCTTGAACTTGGCCGAGTGGATGAGCTGGCCGCCGAAGTCGCCGGGGATGTCCGGTTTGCGCGGCGCCCAGTTGTGCCCGTTCGCGATGACCACACCCGCGTACCGCTGCACCCGTGACGACCCACCGCCGGTGGACTGGGTGGTCACGTCCCAGCGTCCGTCGCCGGCCGGCACGACCGAGACGACCTCGGTGCCGAACCAGACGTCCCGCTCGAGGTCGAAATGCCGCGAATACCGCTCGAGATAGGACAGGACCCGATGGTGGTCCGGATAGTCGGGCCAGGTGTCCGGCATCGGGAAGTCGGGGAACTCGGTCAGCGGCCGCGACGAGATCAGGTGGGTGCCGGCGTAGACCGGGCTGCGGTCGTGCCGCCAGTTCCAGGCGCCGCCGACCGAGGTCTCGCGCTCGTAACAGTCCACCTCGAAGCCGTGCTCGCGCAGGTTCTTGATCGCGGCGAGACCGCTGGCGCCGGCGCCGATGACGCACACGGCGTCACGACGGTCGGCGACCTCGGGTCGGTCGGAATTGTCGGGCACCCGGCGATATTGCCAGAACCTGAGCCCTACTCGGAAGGGACCAACAGGTCGGCGACCACCGGAAGATGATCACTGGCCCGGCGGGCCTGGTCGGACTCGACGACCTCGTACTTCTCGATCGTGATGTCGGGGGTGACGAAGATGCCGTCGATCCGCCGGTTCGGCAGCGTCGCCGGGAAGGTCGGAGAGGCTTCCCCGTACGAGGTGAAGCCGTCCTCGACCGTGCGCCACGCGCCGCCGCCGGGGCCCTCGTTGAGGTCGGCCGCCGCGATCACCGGACCGTCGAGGCGGCTCAGCTCCTGCTTCCACAGCGCCGCCTGGGCGGGCCGCTCGGTGGGGTCGGTCGCCAGATGCGAGCCCGAGACGGTGAACCGGCCCCCGCGCACCGACCCCCGGGCGAACGCGGCGCCGCGCAGATGCCGGCCCGGGGTGAGCGGGTAGCGCATGCACCAGGTGTCGTGCACCGCCACCCGCAGGCTCACCAGCAGCAGATTGCCCAGCGAGGGCAGACCGCCGGCGGCCACCACCAGACCCAGGTCGCCGGCGAGGGCCGCGCACTTGTGCCGCCACCGGAACCGGCGCGGCGCCTCCTGCATCACCAGGACGTCGGGCGCCAGGTCGCGGATCAGGCCGACCAGGGCGGCCCGGTCGTCCTTGAGGCCGTGGACGTTGTAGCTGACCACCCGCAGCGAGGCGCCGGGCATCCTGGTGACCTCCGCCGTCTCAGATGCGCCGGGCCAGGTCGGCCGCGCCGACCACGCCGGCCGTGTTGCCCGTCTCGGCCGCCCGCACCTCGGCCACCGGGAACCGGCCGCGCTGCTCGAGCTGGTCGCGATAGGTGTTGCGGGTCGGGGCCATGAGCAGCTCGCCGGCGTCGACCACGCCCCCGCCGACCACCAGGATCTGCGGGTCGAAGCTCTGCGCCAGGTCGGCCATCGCCACACCCAGCCAGTAGCCGATCTGGCCGAACGCGTCGCAGGCCACGCCGTCGCCCGCCCGGGCCGCTTCGGTGATCTGGCGGCCGGTGATCGCCAGCGGGTCACCGCCGGCCAGCTCCAGCAGCTTCGCGGCACGGTGCGGTTCCTGCCGCGCGCCCGCCCGCGCGAACCGGACCAGCGCGTTGCCGCTGGCGTACTGCTCGAGGCAGCCGAGCCGGCCGCAGCCGCACGGGTGGCCGTCGGGCACCGACTGGATGTGGCCGAGCTCCCCCGCGATGCCGTTGGCGCCCCGCCACAGCCTGCCGCTCAGCACGATGCCGCCACCGATCCCGGTGCCCACGGTGATCATCACCATGGAGTCGTCCGCCTCACGGGCCACGCCGTACCGGAACTCGGCCCAGGCGGCCACGTTGGCGTCGTTCTCGAGCACGGTGGGCAGGCCGACAGCCTTGCTCACGTAGTCGCGCAGCGGCTCGTCCCGCCAGGCCAGGTTGGGGGCGAACAGCACGGTCGCCCCGGGCGCGTCGATCCACGCCGCCGCCCCGATGCCGACCGCGACCGCCTGCGGGAACTGCTGCGCCAGCTCGGCCGCCACCTCGACGATCGTGTCCCGGGTGCCCGCCGGGTCCTCGGCGGGGGTGTCCCGCCGGTTCGAAGCCAGCACGGTGCCGTGCTCGTCAACCACCCCACCGGCCACCTTCGTGCCGCCGACGTCGACTCCGATGGTCAGCGTCACGCTGCCGTCCCCTCAATTGTCCCTTTGCTCGGCGTCGTCCTGGGCGGCACTGCCCGCTTCGTCACCGCTCACTACCGCATCATGATCCACCCGGTCGCCCGGGCCGGAGTCGGCAACACCCGCATCAGCGGTGGCCGCCGCCCATACATCCAACCTTCGGGTCCCGCCCGCGCGTTGCGCGCCCCCGGTCGCCGCGACGTCGCCCACTGCCTCGGCCGCCCGGCGCGCCTTCGCCAGCTCAACGGCCTCGGCCACCCGCCGTTCCGCCTCGGCAGCGGCCCGCAACGCGGCCGCCCGCCGTTCCGCCAGCTCGGCCGCCCGCCGTCCGGCCACCTCGGCAGCGTGCCGCTCGGCCACCGCCGCCGCACTGGTGGTGGTCGCCGCCGCCCACGGATCGTCCCTCACGACATCGCCGAAGACCTCGCTCCCGACGCGGCCACTGCCCGCCTCGCCACTGGCAGCCTCGCGGCTGACCGCCGCCCCTTCTTCGTCGGACAAATCCGATTCATCCGCGGAAAGCGTGCCGGTTTCAGCGCCTGCGGTTCCCTCAGCATCGGTTGCCGCGGACCACGGATCGCCGCTCGGCGCTTCGGCCGGGGCAGCGTTCACCGCCGCCGCCCACGCCGAATCGGCCGTGTTGCTGCCGGCTCGTGTCGCCGCGGACCACGTCTGGTCGGCATTCCCCGGCTCGGCAACCGGAGCGGAAGGCGCCGGTTTCGGCTTCTCCCCCACGATCGCCGAGACCGAGCGCAGGAGTCCCGCCACCGAGCCCGCCAGATCGCTCGCGCTGCCGGCCAGCCGGGCCGCCGTCTCGGGGTTCGGGTCGCGCATCGCCGCGATCGCCTTGCACACCGGGCACACGCAGCACTCCGGATCACCCGTCGCCCAGCGCCGATCGCTGAACGCCTGCCCCGCGACAGCCCGCGCCAGCACCGTGGCGACGAGCCGCTCGGCCTCTTCCCGTGCCGATCCGGCCATGACAACCTCCCGTTGCAGCGTCCTCAGCCCGGCAGGCTCTCGACCCGGCGTTTGAGCTGCTTGAGCGCCGTGTCCATGATCATCTTTTCGGCCTTGCGGCGGAACATGCCCAGCATCCCGATCGAGAGCTCGACCTCAAGTGTGTACGTCACCGTCGTGACGCCGTCGTCGCCCTCGGCCAGGTCGTACGACCCACGCTGGGATTTCTGGGTCTTCGAGGGCTCGACCAGGTGCCACTCGATACGGGAGAGATCGTCGGCATACGCGTACTCGAGCGTGTAGTCGTCGGCCATCACCCCGGCATCGATGACGAACCGGACGCGGCAGGCGTAGCCGTCCTCGTACTCCTCGAGGACCTCCACCTGCTTCATCGCCTCGGCCCACTCGGTGTAGCGCGGGAAGTCGCTGATCACCGCGGCCACACGGTCGAGGGGCGCATGAACCTGGATCGACTGGGTCGAGGTATCCGCCATGCACGGAGGCTACCTCCCGCCTGCGACATTCCCGGCGGCCGGGCCAGGCACGACGAGCCCTCGGGCGGGCAGGCGGCTACCATCCCTCAGGTGCCGGTGCTGACCCGTTTCCCCGCGCGCGTCCAACCGCTCGCGGTGGCCGCGCGCATCGTCATGCTCGCGCTGGTCGCGGCGCTCACCGTGATCGCCACCGGCGACCCGGGGCAGCTCCTGTGGATAGCGCTTCTCGCCACCGCCGGGCTGCCCGCGGTGCTCGCCCCCGATCATCACCTGCTGGCCCCGCTGGGCCGGTTCGCCGAGGTCGTCGTCACCTGTCTCGCGGCCGGTTCGGTCGCCGCGGCCAGCGACAGCAACAACACGCTGGCCGCCGGCTTCGGCGCCGAAGCCGTCATGCCCTACCTGGCGGTGCCGCTGCTCACCGCGGCCCTGCGCCGCCGCCCCACCGAGGGCGCGGCGCTGCTCGGCGTCGCGGCCGTCTCGCTGGTGGTCGGCGGCACCCTGGCCGGCGAGGTCATCACCCAGCCCGGATTCCTCGCGGTCGGCGGCCAGTGGCTCGTGCTCGGCGCGATCATCACGTTCGCGGCCGACACGATGCGCCAGTTCATGCAGCCTTCCGAGCCCACCCCCCAGCCGTACGCGGAAGCCACCCGCCTGCTCACCCAGCTGCGCAGCGTGGCCAGGTCGCTGCCGGGCGCCACGCTCGACCCGGGCGGCATCTCGGAGCACCTGCTCGAGGAACTGCGCCTGGTCAAGCCATCCGACCGGGCCGCGGTGCTGTCCGCCAGCGGCGGCGGGCGGCTGGTCGTGCTCGCCCAGACCGGGGTCGAGCGGGTCGACTGGGAGGTCACGCTCGACGCCGACTCCGCGATCGCCGACGCCTGGGCCAGCCAGCAGCCGCAGGTCGCGAGCCGGTCCCAGGCCCGGTCCAGCCGCCGCGGCGAGGTGTCCTCCCTGGTCGTCCCGCTCGTCGCCGGCGTACGCACGATCGGGCTGGTCATCCTCGAGAGCGATGTCGCCAACGCGTACCCGAAGGAAACCGTCAACGAGGTCACCTGGGTGACCGACGCCGCCGCCCTGCGGCTGGAAGCCGCCCTGCTCTTCGACGACGTGCGGTCGCTGGCCACCAATGAGGAACGTCAGCGGCTCGCCCGCGAGATCCACGACGGGGTCGCTCAGGAACTCGTCATGGTCGGCTACGGCATCGACAACGCGCAGGCCACCCTGCCCGAGGGCGCCGAGGAGACGGCCGAGGAGCTGCGGGCGCTGCGCGCCGAGGTGACCCGCGTGATCACCGAGCTGCGGCTGAGCCTGTTCGAGCTGCGCTCCGAGGTGGACCGCAACGGCGGGCTGGCGGCCGCGATCGCCGAGTACGCGCGCACTCTCGGCACGTCCGCCGGTCTGCGGGTGCACTTCACGTTCGACGAGTCGACGGCCCGGCTGCCCGCCGCGACGGAGGCCGAGTTGCTACGTATCGCCCAAGAGGCGATCACCAATGCGCGTAAGCACGCCGGAGCCTCTAATCTGTGGGTTACCTGCACCGTCGACCCGCCGTACGCCGAGATCGAGGTCTCCGACGACGGCCGGGGCTTCGCCGACGACCGCCCGGACGGTCGTTACGGCCTGACCATCATGGCCGAGCGGGCCGAACGGATCCGGGGCCGATTGAAGATCACGCCGCGACACCCCAGCGGGACAACCGTTGCCGTAGTGCTCGGATCCCCTGCCAGGCGCGATAGCGTGCGGGATAGCGTTTCCGCTCCAGAAGGGGAGTAACCCGAGCATGTCGACCAGTCCGGCGCCGACTGCGCGCACCAAGGTCCTCCTTGTTGACGATCATGACTTGATTCGTAAGGGGCTGCGACACGCATTCGAGCGCGACCGTCAGTTCGAGGTCGTCGGCGAGGCGGCCACGGCCGCCGAGGCGGTCCGTCAGGCCGGTGCGCTGCAACCGGATGTCGTGATCATGGACCTCCGACTGCCCGACGGCAGTGGCCTCGAGGCGACCAAAGCCCTCCGCAAGAACAACGCCAACATGGGCATCGTGGTGCTCACCATGTATGCCGGTGACGACCAGCTCTTCGGGGCGCTCGAGGCCGGCGCCAGCGCGTTCGTTCCCAAGACCGCCCCGGCCGACGAGGTGGTCGCGGCCGCCCGGCACGCCGCCTCCGCGCCCAGCGCCTTCACCGCGGCCGACCTGGCCGAGGCCATGAAGCGCCGGCTCGCCCCCTCGGGCCCGCAGCTCTCCCCGCGCGAGGGTCAGGTGCTGCGCCTGCTGGCCGACGGCATGAGCGTGGCGGGCATCGCGAAGCAGCTGTTCGTGTCGGAGTCGACGGCCAAGACCCACATCTCCAAGCTGTACGAGAAACTGGGCGCCGCCAACCGTGCTCAGGCCCTGATGACGGCCCTGCGGCTCGGCCTGCTCGAGGCCCCCGACGCCCCCAAGTTCTAGGCGTACGTTCCCCACGACGTCAGCGCCCGGTCCCCCACCGGGCGTGTCGTGCCGACGACCACCCTTCCGACATTTCGCATTTATGCGCTTTTAGCGCTCAGCCGCCGGATCGCGAGATACGCCTCGCACCCCAGACACAACCCGAAAGCGGCGTTCAGGAAGGCGGCCAGCAACGCGAACGCGGCGAAAACCACCCCCAGCACCGTCACCCCGGAGAGGTACCCGACACTCGCGACAGCCATAAAGCTAAATCCGACTAACTGCGCAAATCGTACGGGCGCACCCGGTTCCCGCGAGACCGGCGGCCCCACTCGGGGAAGAACCAGAGCGCGATACACGTACGCGTAAGGCCCGCGCCGCGGATCGACCGCCGAGATCGCGAAAACCACCGCCTGAGCCAGCGCCGGCCACCCCCACCCGGTCGCCAGCACGACGACGAGAACGACGCTGGTCACCGTGGCGGCGAACCGCTGCCCGCGCGGATCGAGTTCCATGCCGCCAGGGTCGCACCCACCAGCGCTTCTGCCGCCGCCGCGCCCCCGTGACGGGCATCTCAGCCCTCCAGGTCGAGAACGACCTTCCGCAGCAGCACGTTGAGCTGGATCAATTCCTCGTACGTCAGCGCCCGCAGCAGGCGCTGGTCGCGGGCCATGCCCTCGAAGATGTACTTGCTCCACATCGCGCGCCCCGCGGCCGTCGGCCGGATCAGCACGCGCCGGCGGTCGGTCTCGTCGTTCTCGCGGGTCACCAGCTCGGCCGCCACCAAACGATCAAGCCGGCTGGTCATCGCGGCCCGGGTGACCTTGGCCGCCTCGGCCAGCTGCGCGGGCGTCGCCTCGATCGGCCACGGCTGGACCATCAGCACGTGGAGGGTCTTGTAGTCCTCGGACGACAGCTCCCGCGACTCGGCGAACGCGGCCGCGTCGGCTCGCCGGGCCTCGCGCTGGATGAAGTTCATCCGTACCAGCGCCCCTTCCACCTCGGGCGCGAAGGCCGGCTCGTCCTTCCAGAACGCCGCCCACCGAGCCACGTGCTGATCAACGCTGTCCTGCTCCATGATCGCCATTCTGCCAGCATCTTACTTTTAGATTGCTAATAGTTAGACGGTGAACTAGTTTCTCCGTCATGCGGATCTCTGACTTCCGTCTGCTCGCGATCGGGCAGACCCTGTCCTGGGTGGGCAACGGCTTCCAGACCGTCGCCCTGGCCGTCGCCGTCGTGCTGGCCGGCGGCGGACCCGGCGACCTCGGCCTGGTCATGGCGTCGTCGATCGTGGCCCGGCTCGCCTGCACCCTCTTCGGCGGCGTGTGGGCCGACCGTCTGCAGCCCCAGCACGTCATGGTCGGTTCCGATCTCGTACGTCTCCTCGCCGCGGCCGCCATGGCGTTGATGTTCGTGAGCGACGGCTACCACCTCGTGCTGCTCTGCGGCCTGGCGGCCATCTCGACCGGGGCCGCGAGCTTCTTCGACCCGGCCTTCGGCGCGCTGCGCCCGCTGCTCGTCCCGGCCGAGAAGCGGCAGTCGGCCAACGCGACGTTCAGCATGCTGCAGACCGGCAGCCAGGTGGCCGGCCCCGCGCTCGGCGGCCTGACCGTGGCCGCGTTCGGCGCCTCGGCCGGGTTCACGGTCAACGCGGTCAGCTTCCTGGCGTCCACGGTCGCCGCCCTGATGCTGCGGGTGCGGGCCGAACGCGGACCCCGTACGTCGATGCTGACCGAACTCGCCGAGGGCTGGCGCGAGATCAGCAAGCGCGACTGGCTGATCGGCGGCCTGTTCAGCGCGACGCTCTACCACGTCGCCAACGGCATCATCCTGGTGCTCGTCCAGGTCGTGGCGATCGAACGCCTGGGCGGCGCGTCCGCGGCGGGCTTCATCGCCGCCGCCGAGGGCCTGGGTGGCGTCCTGGGAGCGGCCGTCGCGCTGCGCTTCAAGCCCCGCCGGCTGCTGCGGGCCGGGTGGCTGACCCTGCTGCTCATGCCGCTGTGGGCCCTGGCGTACGTGTGGCCGGCCGAACTGATCGCCGTCATCGCGGGCGCCGTCATCGGCTACGCGGGCCTGATCTTCTTCGACGTGGCCTGGGAGACGGCCATCCAGGACAACGTCCCGCAGCGCATGCTGGGCCGCGTCTCCTCATGGGACTACCTCACGTCGTTCATCGCCATGCCGCTCGGCAACGTCCTGGCCGGCCCGCTCTCGACCACCTACGGCACCGACCGCGTCCTGATCGTGTGCGCCGGGGTGCTCGGCCTGTCCGCCGCCGTCCAGCTACTGATCCCCGGCACCCGCAACCTCACCCGGACCCTCACCACACCGTCCACCACCGCACCCCCGAAGCCTCCCGAGCTGATCGAAACGGCCGGCATCTGACAGCAGTGGCCATCAAGGGGCCAGGCCGCGAAGCAACGACGCCTCCCTCGCACCCCCTGCTCCGCACAGCACCACCCCACCCGCACCACCGCACCCTCAGCGCACCACGCGCAGCGCACCGCTGCACCCCTGTCCACATCGCCCTACTCCCCCGGTCAAGCGACCCTCACCGGTTCCGAGCCGTCCTGCGCCGACCATGCCACGACCCGCCCGGCTCGCCCAGGCCCATCTATGAGAGGCACCTAACCAGCATGAACGCGACAAAAGCCAAGGAAAACATCATTTCCGGTCGTCGATTCGACGATGGCGACACCGGGAACCGGTCGCCCCCGTTCATGGGTGGCCCGCTCGCCCGACGCCGGTTCCGCCTCGGCCCGGCCGGGCAGTACGGGTTCGTCGACCCTCACAGGGTGGGCTGGGTCGCTTGACCTCGCCTCTCGAGGATCGGCGTGACAGAGTAGTCCTATGGATTTGGTGGGTGCCGCCGCGATCATTGCCGTGCTGGCCGTAGGCGTCGCGATCGGGTGGTGGCGAAGCCACACGGACGGTCAAATCCGAGATGTCGCCCTCACCGGAAATGCCGGACGAACTCCCCGCGCACCCATGGGCCAGGTCCTCGGCACAGCGATTCCCGACGATGCGGCCCGGCCGAGGGGAACGGGCACAGTGAAGGCGGACGAACGAGAGGAGCCGGGCGTGTTCGAGGGAACCGGAACCGACCCCAGCGCCGCGGGCCGGCGCCTCGACGCCGCTCTGCTCGACGAGCTCGGTGTGGGCGAGTCAAAGGCGACCCTCCTGCAGTTCTCCTCCGCCTTCTGCGCCCCCTGCCGGGCCGTGCGTCGCGTCAGCGAAGAGGTGGCCGGCATGATCCCCGGCGTACAGCACGTGGAGGTCGACGCCGAGAGCCACCTCGAAGCCGTCCGGGCGCTCGGCATCTGGCGCACGCCCACCCTGCTCGTCCTGGACAGCGACGGCCGCGTCGCCAAACGCGCCACCGGCGTCCCCGCCAAGCCCCACCTGATAGCCGCCCTGGGCGACGTCCTTTAGGACGGGTTCAGCAGGTTGTTGAGGCGGGACGCCTGGGTTTCCCAGCGCCACTCCCGTTCGACCCACGCGCGGCCGGCCGCGCCCAGCGTCTTGGCCCGGGTGGGGTCGCTCAGCAGCTCGGTCAGGCGGGCCGCGATCGCTTCGAGGTCGCGGCCGCCGACCACGTAGCCTGTCTCGCCCTCGCGGACGGCGTCGGGGGCGCCGCCCGAGTCGCCGCCCAGCACGGGCAGGCCGGTGGCCGACGCCTCCAAATAGACGATGCCCAGGCCTTCCACGTCGAGGCCGCCGGCCCGGGTGCGGCACGGCATCGCGTAGACGTCCCCGGCGGCGTAGTGGGCCGGCAGCTCGGGCCACGGCACCGAACCGGTGAGGACGACGTCGTTCTCCACGTCGTGGTCGCGGGCCAGCCGCGCGAGCGTCTTGCGGTACGGCCCGCCGCTCACCAGCAGCAACGCCGCGCCGGGGACGCGGCGGCGGATCGTCGGCAGGGCGCGGATCAGCATGTCCTGGCCCTTGCGCGGCACGAGGCGTGAGACACAGACGATCACGGGCCGGTCGCTCAGGCCGTGCCGGGCCCGGACCTCGCCGCCGTCGACGCCGGGGTGGAACGCGTCGACGTCGACGCCCGGCGCCAGCCTTTCCAGGGTGGTCAGGCCGTGCAACGCCCGGTCGAGCCGGGTGCGCTGATAGTCGCCGAGGTAGGTGACGACGTCGTTGCCGCGCCCGATGCGGCGGAGCAGGCCGCGCGCGCCGGGCAGGGCGGCCCAGCCGATCTCGTGGCCGTGGGTGAGGGCGACCGCGCGCGTGATGCCGGCGCGGCGGCGCAGACCGTCGGCGAGCAGGCCGAGCGGGGCGGCGGCGCCGAACCAGACGCGGTCGCAGTCGTACGCCCGCGCGATCTCGGCCGCTCGGCGGGCCACCGCGGGCGTCGGCAGCAGCATGCCGGTCTTTTCCCGCACCACCTCGAACGGCTGCTCGGCGTCGAATTTCTCAGCGCCGCGCCAGGTCGACGAGTAGACGACCACGGAGCCGGCCGGCTGACGGACCGCCAGGTTGTGCACGAACTGCTGGATGCCGCCGGGACGGGGCGGGAAGTCGTTGGTGACCAGCAGGGTGCGGCCCATCAGCGCGCGCCCCGGGCGAAGGCGCGGGCGGCGGCCATCCGTTCCACGGTGGACGGGTGTGAGGCGAACATGGCGTGCTCCCAGGCTGGCGGGTCGGGGTCGGACAGGTTGACCGTGCCGAGGCGGCGCTGCATCGCCTCGAACGTCGCCGGGTCGCCGGTGAGGACGAGGGCGTGCTCGTCGGCGCGGGCCTCGATGCGCCGCGACACGAAGGCCTGCGCGGGCCCGGCTGTCAGGCCAGCGAGCGTGGCCACGGCGAGGAGCAGGCCGATGGCGCGCGGTTCGGAGATGGTGTCGACGCCGGCCCGGGCGAGCAGCCACTGCCACGAGCCGAGCAGGAACAACGCGATCACCGCGGCCGCCGTGCCCAGGGCGCCCAGGATCGTGCCGGTCAGGACGTCGCCGTCCTTGGCATGGCCGAGCTCGTGGGCTGCCACCGAGACGACCTCGGCCGGCTCGGCCTCCTTGAGCATCGTGTCGTAGACGACGATGCGCCGGGTCGGGCCGAGACCGGAGACGTAGGCGTTGACGGCTCGGGTGCGGCGCGACGCGTCGGCGACCAGAACATCCTTCACCGGCACGCCGTCACGGGCGGCCAGCTCGATCAGCTCCGTACGCAAGGGACCGTCGGCCATCGGCGTGAACTTGTTGAAGACCGGCTCGACCACCACCGGCAACACGAACGACAGCAGCACGACCAGCCCGGCCGCGCCCGCCGCCCCGATCGCCCACCACCAGCGCGGCGCGAAGTGGGTGACCGTGTAGAAGCCGGCCAGCGCCAGGCCGCCGATCACCGCGCCGACGGCGAACGACTTGAGCAGGTCGATCGTCCACGCGCCCCAGGACTGGGTGGAGATGCCGTAGCGGACGACGATCGTGTGCCGCCAGGCCGCGAGCGGCAACGTGACCACCTCGGTGACCAGCACGACGGCGAACCCGCCGAGCACCGCCTGGGCCAGCCAGTGCCCGCCGAACGGCCGGCCGGCCTGGGTGACGAGCCAGGCGCCGAGCGGGGTGAGCCCGACGACCAGGGCGACGATCAAGGTCAACAGCATCGACGCGTACGAACCCGGGCGCAGCTCGGCGTGGAACGCGCGCCCGCGGGCCACCTGGTCGGCCGGGAGCTGTTCGAGCGCGGCGAGTTGGTCGGCACGCGGGGCGGGCGGCCGGTGCCACGGGATCATCTGCCACGCGACGACGGCGAGCACCGCGAGCAGAACCACCAGCGTGCCCGCCGCCCAGACCCGATTCATCACCCGCACGTCCTCCCGGCCACCGTGACCGCCCATCCTAGAGAGTCGCGATCACGCCACGTGACGACCTCGCCGATACATCGGGACGACCACCGGCGGCTCGGGCGTCTCGAGCAGCTCGACCTCGAAGCCGGCCAGCTCGAACACCTCGACCGCCCGCAGCTCGCCCGGAGTCAGGTCGCCGATGCCGTCGGGTGTGGTCAGCAACGCGCCGACGACACACTCGCGGCACTGCCGCACGCTCCGGTCGCAACGACCGCAGTCGATGATCATCACTCCTCCTCCCCGGGTGGCGGCGCGACGTCAACGGGGGAAGCAACCGTCGCGGACCGACCACCATCGGTGACCACAACGGTAGGGCGGGGGTATGACAAAAACCTGTTACCGCAGGTCAGGAGCGGGAGAGCCGACGTAGCAGAGAGTCCGCACCCATCGGGTAGGCCCCGTGCCGGCGTACACCGTCGGCGACCTCGCGGTCGGACGAGATGACCACGATCGGCCGGCCCGCCGGCTCGCCCCGCACCAGCTGCCGGATCAGCTCGTCGGCGGTGTCGCCCTTGCGCGAGAACAGCACCCGCACCCCGCGCGGCGCCGGCGGCAGGCCGTGCACCCGCTCGGCGCCGTCGAAGACCACGGTCACCTCGTCGCCGGTCTGGGCCGCGATGCCGCCGAGCCCGGTGATCAGGCGTTTGCGCTGCTGTTCGAGGGACATCTCGGCGAACCCGCGCTTGGTCACGTTGTAACCGTCGACGATCAGGTGGGCCCGGGGCAGGGCGAGCAGCTGATCGAGCCGGCCGGGGTCGTCCGTGTCCTGCGCGCGGGCCCGCGACCGCTCGGGCGAGCCGGGGCGGTCGGCCACGGCGTCGGCCACGAAGTCGGCCGGCATCTTGTCGGACGGGTTGAGCGCGAGCTCACGCCGCAGCCCGGAGGCGGCCTGGCCGATGGTCTCGATCAGCAGCCAGAGCCGGGCGTCGTCGGCGGCGCGAGCCTCCTTGGCGGCCGCCTTGCCGGTGGCCGCGAGCGCCTCGGCCTCGGCCAGCCTGGTCTTGAGGCGCCGGACCTCGGCATCGTGGTCGGCCGCGATCCGGGCCGCGCGCCCCTTCTCGGTGGCCAGCAGGTCGCTCGCGCGTTTCTGGGCGGCCTGGGCCTCGCGCAGCGCCTTGCCGTTGGCCCGCGCCTCCTCCCGCACCTGACCGAGTTCCTCACGGACCCGGGCCAGCTCGTCGCGGAGCTTGTCCGCCTCGACCTTGGCCACCGCGCGGTCGTGCTCGGCCCGCGCCGCCCGCTGCTCGGCGTCCCGCAGCTGGTTGGCGACCGCGGCGCTGTCGGCCTCGGCCTGCACGGCGTGGCCGGCTTCCTCGATCAGGTCGCGCCAGCCGTCGGGGCGGGCGAGGTAGGCCAGCGCGGCCACCTCGACCGGGTCGGCCGCGCCGGGCGCCACACCCGCGACGATCGCGCTGCCGAGGTCGCCGGCGTCCGTCACGACCCGGCCGCTGATCCGCTGGCGGAACAGCGGGTCGGCGGCGAGCTGGGCGGCGATCTCGCGTCCGCCGAGCCGGGCGCGGCGGTTGGGGGCGAAACGGGCGACCCGGCGCATCTGCACCGGCATCTCGTCGGCGGGCAGGCTGGGCAGGGCGGCGGCCGCGAGAACGGTCACCCGCTGACGGACCGGCTCGGGCAACACCGGTTCCGGGGCGAACTCCGCATCCTGGACAGCCGCCTCCTCCTCGGGGCGGTCGCCGGACGTCGGGAGCTCTGACATCTACCCATTCTCCCACCGCCGACTGCGGAAAAGCTTGTCGAAGCAAGTGATCTTTTCAAGAGGACCCCAGGGATTAATGTCGTACCCCCTCTCTAGTGTCCCCGCCGTGGCACAACCGGCTTATGTCCAGGGCACCCTGGACACCCTTCTCAGCGCCGACGGCTCGGTCGAGCCGGCGGCGCTTTCCCTGGCCGACACCACTTTCGTGGTGCTCGATCTCGAGACGACCGGCGGCGCGGCCGACGGCGCGGGCATCACCGAGATCGGCGCGGTCAAGGTGCGCGGCGGGGTCGAGCTGGGCGTCTTCGCGACCCTGGTCAACCCGGGCGAGCGGCTTCCGCCGTTCATCACCGTGCTGACCGGCATCACCGAGGCGATGCTGGCCCCGGCCCCGCCGATCGAGTCGGTGCTGCCCAGCCTGCTCGAGTTCCTGCGCGGCGCGGTGCTGGTGGCCCACAACGCGCCGTACGACGTGGGTTTCCTCAAGGCCGCCTGCGCCCGCCACGGCTATCCCTGGCCCAGCCCGCGGGTGCTCGACACGGCCGCCGTCGCCCGGCGCGCCCTGACCCGCGACGAGGTGCCCAACCGCAAGCTCGGCACGCTGGCCCAGTTCTTCCACGCCGCCGTGCAGCCCACCCACCGCGCGCTCGACGACGCCCGGGCCACCGTCGACGTGCTGCACGGCCTGATCGAGCGGCTGGGCAGCTTCCGCGTGCACACCCTGGGCGACGCGATCGAGTTCGCCAAGGCGGTCACGCCCACCCAGCGCCGCCAGCGGCATCTCGCCGACGGCCTGCCCCACGTGCCCGGGGTCTACGTGTTCCGCGCCGCCGACGGCCGAGCCCTCTACGTCGGCACGTCCAAAGACATCGCCACCCGCGTACGCAGCTATTTCACCGCCAGTGAGAAACGGGCGCGCATCTCCGAGATGCTGGGCGCGGCCACCCGGGTCGAGGCCGTCGAGTGCGCCCACTCGCTCGAGGCCGAGGTGCGGGAACTGCGGCTGATCGCGGCGCACTCCCCGCCGTACAACCGCCGCTCGAAATATCCCGAGCGCGTGGTCTGGCTCAAGCTCACCACCGAGGCCTACCCGCGGTTGTCAGTGGTCCGCTCGCTGGCCGACGACGGCGCGGCCTATCTGGGGCCGTTCTCGTCGCGCCGCACGGCCGAGCTGGCCGCCGCCGGGGTCTACGACGCCGTCCCCCTGCGTCAGTGCGGCCACAAGCTCTCGGTGCGCACCCCGACACCCGCGTGCGCCCTGGCCGAGCTGGGCCGCTGCCCCGCCCCGTGCGAACACAAGATCACCCCGGAGGAGTACGCGGCCACGGCGGCGCTGCCGTTCCGCAGTGCCATCCACGGTGACCCGTCCCAGGTGGTCGACGCCCTGATGGATCGCATCGAGGCACTGTCCGGCAAGCGCCGCTACGAGGAGGCGGCCGTCCTGCGCTCGCGGCTCATCGCTCTGCTGCGGGCCACCGTACGGATGCAGCGGTTGTCCGCTTTGACCCGGCTGGCCGAGATTGTCGCCGCCCGCCGGAACACTATCGGCGGCTGGGAGATCTCGGTCGTGCGGCACGGCCGGCTGGCCGCGGCGGCCACCTCCCCGCCGCGGGAACATCCTCGCCCGACCCTCGACGCGGTCCGCCTGACGGCCGAGACGGTCCAACCCGGACCAGGACCGGTTCCGGCCGCCTCCGCCGAGGAGACCGAGCGGATCCTGGCGTGGCTCGAACGGCCCGACACCCGGCTGGTGGAAACTTCCGGCGACTGGGTGTCACCGGTTCGTGGCGCGGCGCGGTTCACCGCCCTGCTCAACCGGGCAGAAGCCGCAGCATCGGGCAAAGACTCGGCCGTTCGCTCATCCGTAACTGACCGTTCGGATGACGCTCGCTCGCTTAGGCTGTAAGGCAAGTGAATTCTCCGGCCTGGTTCGCGGGGCTTCACGACGATTTGGCCCTCGGTTCCCGCGCTCCCCCGCGCGTGAGTTGGCGGCCCTTGTGGTGAGGGGGTGTCCAGTGGACGTCGACGCCGGCCACGGCGCCGCCCTTGGACGTGCCCTGCCAACTCCCCAGCGCGACATGTCGATCACCCGGCGACTGCGCTCGTTCCTCAGCTTCAATGGCGACGACGACGATCCCGTCACCGTCCTCACCCGCACTCACCGGGCCGTGCATCCGTCGGCCGACGCGGGCGTGCTGCGGCGCAGCTATGCGATCGCGGAAAACATGCACCGCGGCCAGATGCGCAAGTCCGGCGATCCCTACATCACCCATCCTCTCGCTGTCGCCCAGATCTGCGCCGAGCTCGGGATGGACACGACCACCCTGGTCGCCGCCCTGCTGCACGACACGGTGGAGGACACGAGCTACACGCTCGAGGCGCTGCACGGCGACTTCGGTCCCGAGGTGACCCACCTGGTCGACGGCGTGACCAAGTTCGACAAGGCGTTCTACGGCAAGGCGGCCGAGGCCGAGACGATCCGCAAGATGATCGTCGCGGCCGGCAAGGACGTCCGCGTCCTGGTGATCAAGCTGGCCGACCGGCTGCACAACATGCGCACCCTCGACGCCCGCTCCGCCGCCTCCCGCGCCCGCATCGCCACGGCCACACTCGACGTGCTCGTCCCGCTCTGCGACCGGCTCGGCATCCAGGCGCTCAAGCGTGACCTCGACGACGTGGTGCTCTATCACCTCGAGCCGGAGTCGTACGCGCGGATCGACGAGCACGTGCGCAACCGTCCCGGCTGGTCGGAATACCTCGACGACGTCAGCGGCAAGGCGCGGACAGCCCTGCGCCGCCAGCGGGTGACGGCCGAGGTCACCCCGCGGCCACGGCACTACTACTCGATCTGGAAGGACACCGTGGCCGGCGGGCACACCGTCCCCTTCGACCTGCCCCGCATCGCGGTGGTGGTCGACGGCCCCGAGACCGACTGTTACGCCGCGCTCGGCGCGATCCACGGCCAGTGGCGCCCGGTGGCCGGCCGCTTCAAGGACTTCATCGCCTCCCCCAAGAACAACCTCTACCGGTCGCTGCACACCACGGTCACCGGCCCCGACGGGCGCCTGGTCGAGGTGCTGATCCGCACCCGCGCGATGCACCGCTACTCGGAGTACGGCGTCGCCACGACGTATCGCTATCCGAAGTACGCGGAGACCGCCGAGGCCCTGGGCGCCGACCAGCTGACCTGGCTCAAGCGGGTGCTCGACTGGCAGCAGGACACCACCGACGCCGCCCAGTTCCTCGCCTCGCTGCGCTGCGATCTGGCCGAGGCCCAGATCACCGTCTTCGCCCACGGGCACGCGTTCGAGCTGCCCAGCGGCTCCACCCCGGTCGACCTGGCGTACGAGCTGGGCCCGCAGACGGGCGACCAGTGCCTCGCGGCCACCATCAACGGCCGGCTCGCGCCGCTCAGCTCCCAGCTGCGCGACGGCGACGTGGTCGAGATCTTCTCCGAGACCGATCATCATGTGGAGGTGGAGCCGAACGCTCCTCGCGGCCCGCGCCGCGAGTGGCTCGGCTTCGTGAAATCGAGCCAGGCCCAGCTGCAGATCAACCGGTACTTCGACGAGAAGAACGAGCCGGGCATCAGCATCGCCGACAAGGTGCGCCTGGGCCGCGCCACGATCGGCCTGACCCTGCGCAAGCACGACCGCGGCCTGGCCAGCGAGGTGCCGCTGCGCCGCCTGGCCGAGGAACTGGGCTATCCCGACCTCGAGACGATGCTGGTCGCGGTCTGCGAACGCACCCTCGAGCCCGACACGGTCGTCGAGCAGCTGATCGCCCTGGTCGACCACCCCGACTGAGCCCGTTCCGGGGCGCTTCCGGTGCACCGATAGCCTTGTGTTCGTGAGTATTCCTCGGCGCGTGCGGGCGTACGCCTATCAGACGTTCTATCGCATGCCGAGCCCTGTACGCCGTGCGGTCGCCCGCCTGGTCGCCCCGAAGTACCTGGTCGGCGCGGTCGCGGTGATCCGTGACGCTGACACGCCGGAGCCGTCGCGGCTGCTGTTGCTGCGCCAGCCGACCAAGCACGGCTGGAGCCTGCCGGCCGGCCTGCTCAAGAAGCACGAGCCGCCGGCTGTCGGCGCCGCCCGCGAGCTGTTCGAAGAGACCGGCGTCCGCCTCGACCCGTCCGAGCTCACCCCCGGCAACCCGAACGCGATCATCCACCCGGTCGGCGTGGTCGACACCGTCTGGTTCGGCTCTGTTCCCGCGTCCACCACCGAGCTTCGCGTCGACGGCGGCGAGATCCTCGAGGCCGGCTGGTTCCCGGTCGACGATCTGCCCCGGCTCACCCGCAACACCGCCCAGCTGCTGGCCCGCTACGACATCGGCCGCTCGTGATCGAGGTCTGCGGGGTCGTCCTCGCTGCCGGTGAGGGCCAACGGCTGCGTCCGCTCACCGAGACGCTGCCCAAGGCGCTGTGCCCCGTCGGCAACGTGGCCCTGCTCGACCGCGCGCTGGCCCGGCTGAACGCACTCGGCCTGACCGGCCCCGAGTCGGTGGCGGTCAACGCGGCCTACCTCGCCGAGCAGGTCGTACGGCATGTCGGCGACCGCGCCCATCTTTCGGTCGAGCCCGACGGCCCGGTGGGCACCTCGGGGGGCGTGGGCCGGCTCAAGGGGTGGGCCGACGGCCGCGGCGCTCTGGTCGGCAACGCCGACGCCTATCTGGCCGATCCGGCCCGTGACCCCGGCAAGGACATCGCGGCCCTGCTCGACGGCTGGTCGGGCGACACGGTGCGGATGCTCACCAAGCCCAACCTGCCCGGCGCGACCGGCGGCTTCAGCGGCCGCCGCTTCACCGGGTTCTCGCTGCTGCCCTGGCGCTACGTCCGCGCCCTTTCCACCGGCCACGGCAATCTCGTACGCACGGTGTGGCGCCCCGCCGAGGCCGAGGGCGCGCTGGAGCTCGTCAACTACGACGGCCTCTACATCGACACCGGCACCCCGGCCGACTACCTGAGAGCCAACCTGCACGCCGCGGGCGGCGCCAACCTGATCGACCCCGCCGCCATGATCACCGGGACCGTCACCGGCTCCGTGGTCGGCGCCGGAGCCCGGGTCCACGGCACGATCACCCGCTGCGTCGTCTGGCCGGGCGCCGAGGTAGCCGCCGGCGAGAGCCTTGCCGACTGCATCCGCGCCCCGGGCGATGTCACCGTCCAGGTCTGAGCCGTCCAGGTCTGAGCCCAGCCAGGACTGATCCCGTCCAGGTCTCAGCCCAGCCAGGACTAAGCCGTCCAGGTCTGAGCCGTCCCGATCTCAGCCCAGCCAGGACTGAGCCGTACGGGTCCCGGCGTCGCCCGGTCCGAGCCGTCCCCGGCCTGAACTTCAGTCGGCGTCGGGCAGGCCGATCGCGAACGCGTCCTCCAGGTCGTGCTTGGAGTAGGCGCGGAACGCGATGTGCGACTCGGTGTTCAGCACGCCCGGCGTCTTGGAAATCTTGCCCGCGATGACCTCGGCGATGTCGTCGAACTTGGCGACCCGCACGATCGCGATGAGGTCGACGTTGCCGGCCACCGAATAGACCTCGCTGACGCCGTCGAGCGCGGCCAGGGCCTCGGCGACCTCGGGGATCGAGTCGGTGGCGCAGTCGATGTGCACGATCGCGGTGTTCACCTGAGGGCTCCTCGGCGGTGCAGGACGGGATGGTCGCGACCATGCTATCCGGCATACGGGAAAGGGCCCGCCGAAGCGGGCCCTTCCGGTGTCGTTCCTGATGCCTTACTTGCGGCCGGACGTGATCTCTTCGCGGTCGTCGCCGCTGACCGGCGGCATGCCGGGTGAGACCGGCGCCTCGGCCGGCTTCTCGACCGGGTAGAAGAAGCCCTTCACGGCCGGGGCCAGCGCGCCGACACGGTTCATCTTCTTCGGGACGACCCAGCCGCCGTACTCCAGCGGGATCGGGTGCCCGTGGTCGTCGACCGGGCCGAGCGGCTGGTGCACCTCGACGAACTGGCCGTTCGGCAGGCGCTTGATGATGCCGGTCTCGACGCCGTGCGCCAGCACCTCACGGTCGTGCTGCTGGAGACCCAGGCAGACGCGGACCGAGATGAAGTACGCCAGCGGCGGCAGGACGATCAGCCCGATACGGCCGGCCCAGGTCATCGCGTTGAGGCTGATGTGGAACTTGTCGGCGATGACGTCGTTGGCGCCGGACAGGGTGGCGATGACGAAGAACGTGAACGCCATCGCGCCGATGCCGACGCGCTCCGGGTTGTCGCGCGGGCGCTCCAGCAGGTTGTGGATCCGCTTGTCGCCGCTCTTGCGCGCCTCGATCCAGGGCCAGAACATCGGGACCGTGGTGAGGGCGCCCAGGCCGACCACCGCGGGCCAGAACAACGGCGGGATGCTGTAGTCGCCGATGTAGATCTGCCAGTTCGGCATGAGCCGGACCAAGCCGTCCATGAACATGACGTACCAGTCGGGCTGCGACGCCGAGGAGACCTCGGACGCGCGGTACGGGCCGAACAGCCAGATCGGGTTGATCTGGAACAGGCCCGCCATCAGCGCCACCGTGCCGAAGACGGCCATGAAGAAGCCGCCCTGCTTGAGCGCGTACCGCGGGAACATGCGCTCGCCGACCACGTTGGTGTTGGTGCGCATCGGACCCGGCCACTGGGTGTGCTTCTGCTTGAAGACCAGGCCCAGGTGGACGCTGATCAACGCGAGCAGGCCGCCCGGGATGAGCAGCACGTGCGCGATGTAGAAGCGGCCCATGATCAGATGGCCGGGGAACTCGCCGCCGAAGATCGACGCCGAGACCCAGGTGCCGACCACCGGGATCGAGAGCATGATCGCGGAGGCGATACGCAGGCCGGTGCCGGAAAGGCCGTCGTCCGGGAGCGAGTAACCGGTGAAGCCGGCCAGGAAGCCCAGGAGGAACAGCGCCACGCCGATGGCCCAGTTCGCCTCGCGCGGCTTGCGGTAGGCGCCGGTGAAGAAGATGCGGGCCATGTGCACGACGATTGCCGCCATGAACAGCAGCGCCGCCCAGTGGTGCATCTGGCGCATGAACAGACCACCGCGCACCTCGAACGAGAGGTGCAGCGACGACGCGTACGCCTGGGACATCTCCGTGCCGCGCAGCGCCGGGTAGGCGCCCTGGTAAGCGGTCTCGGTCATCGAGGGGTCGTAGAACAGTGTCAGGAAGACGCCGGTCAGCAACAGGATGATGAACGAGAAGAGCGCGATCTCACCGAGCAGGAACGACCAGTGGTCGGGGAAAACCTTGTTGAGCAGGGCCCGGAGCGGGGTCGCCGCCTGGAACCGCTCGTCAACGCCCTTGGCCGCGGTGACGGGCGCCTGCTGCAGATCTACTTTGCGGCGCTTCACGGACGCTCCCAGAAGTCAGGTCCGACGGTGTCCTTGAAGTCGGACGTTGCCACGAAGAAGCCCTCCTCGTCCACCCCCAGCGGCAGCATCGGCAGCCGCCGCGTAGCGGGACCGAAGATCGGCTGGGCGTTCCGGGTGATGAGGAACTGCGACTGGTGGCAGGGGCACAGCAGGCGGTTCGTCTGCTGCTCGTACAGGCTGGCCGGGCAGCCGGCGTGCGTGCAGATCTTGGAGTACGCCACGTAGTCGTTCCACATCGACCCCCTGTTGCGCGGGTCGGCGTTGGCGGCCTCGCGGGTCGCCTCCGCGTCGTCGGAGCGCAGGTGGATCAGAAGGGTGGGCGAGTCGGCGTACTCGTTGGTCGCGCCGTGCGGGATGCCGGGGAAGACCGTCATCTGACCGCCGGTGCTGACGTCCTCGGGGCGGATCGGCGTGCCGTCCTCGCGGGTCAGCCGCACCGGCTTGCCGCCGTTCATCCCGGGGTTGAACCCGGTGGTGTACATGATCGGCAGGTCGTCCTTGTGCGGGTTCTCGATCAGGCCGCCGATCAGCGGCGCCGCGGCGACCAGGCCGATCGGGGCCAGGCCGAAGCCGATCGCGCCCTTGAGCAGCGGACGGCGCTGGACACCGTTGTTCAGCTCGTCGGCGACGAACAGCATCGTCTGGCCGGTGATCTTCTGCTCGTCGGTGGGCGACCCGCCGTCGTGGCGGGCCTGGATCGACACCTCGTGCGGCAGCAGCTTCTTGGCCCAGGCCAGGATCGCGAAACCGAGGGCGAACAGCGAGACGCCCAGCGTGATGCCGAGCAGCGGCGTGTAGTAGTCGGCCGACCCGTGGCCGAGCTCGAACCGCCACGGCCACCAGATGTAGAAGCCGAGGAAGGCCAGGGCGGCCAGGCCGGCCACGATGAACAGCAGGGCGATGTTGCGGACGACCCGCCGCTCCGCCTTGGAGTTCGTGCCCTGGAACTGCGACTCGTACGTGATGATCTCGATCTCGTCGCGGCGCAGGCCCTCTTTGACGATGTCGAAGCGTGTGAGGTTCGGGTCGTCGACGTCGACCGGCTTGGCAGCGCCGGGCGAGTCGTGATGCAGCGTGGTCATGACTTCCCCGCAATCCACAGCGACGTGAAGACCAGGAGCGTGATGCCGACGAGGAAGATCGCGATACCCTCGGTCGACGGGCCGTAACGGCCCAGGTTGAACAGACCGCCCGGGTCCTTGTCCTCCTGCAGCTGCAGGGTGATGTAGGTGATGATCTCGCGCTTCTCTTCGGGCGTGAGCTGGTTGTCACCGAACACCGGCATGTTCTGCGGGCCGGTCAGCATCGCCGCGTAGATCGTCTCGGGGGTCGCGTCGTGCAGCGCGGGGGCGAACTTGCCCGACGAGAGCGCGCCGCCGGCGCCGCCGAAGCTGTGACATGAGGTGCAGTTGACCCGGAACAGCTCGCCGCCGCGAGCGATCGCCTCGGGGTTGTCCTCCAGGCTCTCGACCAGCTCACCGGAGGGCAGCTGGGGGCCTCCGCCCAGCTCCTGGATGTACTGGCCGAGCTGCTTGGTCTGGTTCTTGTCGAACTGCGGCTTCTTTGCCTCGGCCTGAGCCTCCTGCCGGGTCATCGGCATGCGGCCGGTGCCCACCTGGAACTCGACCGACGCCGAGCCGACGCCGATCAGGCTCGGCCCGCGGTCGTCGACACCCTGGCCGTCGCGCCCGTGGCAGCTGATGCAGCTGTTGTCGTAGAGCTGCTTGCCCTCTTGAGCCGTGGCGGACAGCTGCCTCGGTTCGTCGGCGAACGCGCCCGGCGCGAACGCGGTGTAAACGCCGCCGGCGAGCGCGAGCGCGGCGACCATGCGGGTGGCCGCCCCGAGACGCCGCCGCGCCTTGCTCGGCGCGCCTCGCCGCCGGGAGAACACCCGGAGGCGCCGGCCGGCGGGGGTGTCTGAAGTCATGGGTTGTATCCCTCTGCGTTTTGACCAGAAGCTCATGGACGGGCGTGCGGCTCTACTGCAGCCAATAGATCATGGCGAACAGCGCGATCCACACGATGTCCACGAAGTGCCAGTAGTACGACACCACGATCGCCGAGGTGGCCTGCGCCGGGGTGAACCTGCCCATCGTCGTGCGGATCATGTAGACGATGAAGGCGATCAGGCCGCCGGTGACGTGCAGGCCGTGGAAGCCGGTGGTCAGGTAGAACATCGAGCCGTACCCGTCGCCGTTGAGCTTGATGCCCTCGCTGACGAGAGTGCGGTACTCGTTCGCCTGCCCGAGCACGAAGATCAGGCCCATCACGAAGGTGATGGTGAACCAGCGCCGCAGCGCGAACACATCACCCTTCTCCGCCGCGAAGACGCCCAGCTGGCACGTGACCGAGGAGAGAACCAGGATCACCGTGAACGTCGTCGCGTACGGCAGGTCGAGGTGCGGGGTGTGGTGCTCCCACATCTCGTAGTCCGCCGCGCGGATCGAGAAGTACATCGCGAACAAGGCCGCGAAGAACATGAGCTCGCTGGAGAGCCACACGATCGTGCCGACGCTCACCATGTTGGGTCGCGTCAGCGAGTGGATCCTGCTCTTGTCGATGGCTGAGGCCGCTGTCACGGGCTCATTATTGCCCCGCGATCAGTCCAACGTGCTGCGGGGGGTCGAATTCGTCGCACGAGTTGCAGCCCGGCGCATCGGGCGCCGATCGGGTAGGCCTAGCCTCGAGTGGTGCACCTAGCCGAAACGCCCACACTCGCCGCCTCCGGCGGGGATACTGTCCTTCCGCCGTTCACTCCGGGCGTGATCTTCACCGAGATCCACCTGGGCAGCCTGATCGCGCTGTTCCTGCTCGTGGCGGCGGCGTTGTACGGCTACGGCGTTCACCGGCTGCGGCAGCGGGGTGACGCCTGGCCGGTGGGCCGCACGGTGGCGTTCGTCGCCGGTGGACTCGGCTCGATCGCGGCCGTCGCGGTGACCGGCATCGAGGCGTACGACACCACGCTGATCTCGGTGCACATGGTGCAGCACATGGTGCTCTCGATGGTCGGCCCGATCTTCCTGGCGCTCGGCGCGCCGGTGACGCTGGCGCTGCGCACGCTGCCCGCCTCGCCCCGCAGGAAGCTGCTCGCCGTCGTGCACAGCCGGGTCGCCCGGGTCCTGACGTTTCCGCTGGTCGCGTTCGGAATCTTCGTGGCCAACCCGTTCGTCCTCTACTTCACCGACCTCTACCGGCAGACACTGCTGCACTCCTGGCTGCACGAGTTCATCCACGTGCACTTCATCGTCACCGGCTGCCTGTTCTTCTGGCCGCTGCTGGGCCTGGACCCGCTGCCCGGCCGCTGGCCCTACCCCGGCCGCGCGCTGCTCATGGTGCTGTCGGTGCCGTTCCACACCGTGCTCGGTCTGACGATCATGCAGAGCAAGACGCTGCTGGCCGGCGACTACTACCCGAACCTGGGCCTGAGCTGGCTGGATCCGGCCGCCGACCAGGTCACGGCCGGCGGCATCCTGTGGGCCGGCGGCGAGCTCGTCAGCGTCACCATGCTGGGCATCCTGGTGCTGCAGTGGGTCCGCCAGTCCGAGCGCGAGGCCCGGCGCATCGACCGCGCGCTGGATCGTCAGGAGGCGGAGGACGCCCGGCGGGATGCTGCCAAGATCACAAACGGGGCCCCCGCCGACACCCCGGGGTCCGACACCCCCTGAGCGGTTCCGTTACGATCGGCGAGCACCTACGACGCGAACCGGGGCACACCATGAGCGACGAACCGACTCAGTACACGGTCCTGCTGTACAGCGACGACGCCGCTGTGCGCGACCGCATCCGGATGGCGATCGGGGTGCGACCCGCCGCCGACCTCAAGGTCGAGTTCGCCGATGCCTCCACCTGGGAGGACTGCCGCGACCTGCTCGACAAGTACGAGATCGACCTGATGGTGCTCGACGGCGAGGCGGCGCCCGCCGGCGGCCTGGGCATCGCCCGGCAGACCAAGGACGAGTACGCCACTCCCCCGCCCGTCTGCGTCGTGCTGGCCCGCGCCGCCGACCGCTGGCTCGCGGCGTACGCGCAGGTCGACCAGACCCTGATCGCGCCGCTCGACCCGGTCACGACCGGCCGGACGATCGCCGCGATGCTCCGCGCCCGCCGCAACGGGGCGATCCCCCTGGGCACGCTCGGCACGCTCGGTTAGATCCCCCACAGACGAAAGGGCCCCCGCCGTGGGCGCACGCACCTGGCCGAACCTGACGAGCGCCCTGCTGCGGGGCGAAGAGCTCGGGACCCCCGACACGGCCTGGGCCATGGGCGAGATCATGGCGGGCAACGCCACGCCGGCCCAGATCGCCGGTTTCGCGATCGCGCTGCGCGCCAAGGGTGAGACCCCGGGCGAGCTGGCCGGCCTGGTCGAGGCGATGCTGGCCAACGCCACCCTGGTCGAGCTGCCGGAGCCCGTACGCACCGACGCTGTCGACGTGGTCGGGACGGGCGGCGACCGGGCCAACACCGTCAACATCTCCACGATGGCGGCGATCATCACAGCCGCCTCGGGTGTGACAGTGGTCAAGCACGGCAACCGGTCCGCCTCGTCCAGCACGGGCACGGCCGACCTGCTCGAGCACTTCGGCATCCCGCTCGACCTGGGCCCCGAGGGCGTCGCGAGCACGGTGACCGACGCCGGCATGGGCTTCTGCTTCGCGGCCCGCTTCCACCCCGGCATGCGGCACGCCGCGGTGACCCGGCGCGAACTGGGCGTGCCCACCTTCTTCAACGTGCTCGGCCCGCTGACCAACCCGGCCCGGCCGACCGCGGCCGCCGTCGGCTGTTTCGACCCGCGCATGGCGCCGGTCATGGCGGCCGTCTTCGCCCGGCGTGGCGACTCGGCCCTGGTGATGCGCGGCGAGGACGGCCTCGACGAGTTCACCACCTCGGCTCCGACCCGCCTCTGGCAGGCCAAGGACGGCCAGGTCACGGAACACGTGATCGACGCCGTCGAGCTGGGCCTGCCGCGCAGCGAGCCGGGGGCCCTGCGGGGCGGGGACACTGCTTTCAACGCCGAGGTGGCGCACCGGACGTTTGCCGGCGAGCCCGGCCCGGTGCGGGACGCTGTCGTGCTGAACGCGGCGGCGGCGCTGTCCGCGCACGCGGGCTTCCCCGGCGACCTGAGGGACACGCTGCGGGCCGGAATAGCCCGGGCCCAGGAAACGATCGACTCCGGCGCGGCAACGGCTCAGCTGGCCCGCTGGGTGGACGCGGCGCAGAAGGCCAAGGCCGCGGAGTAACCGCGTACGAGCAATTTCACAGCGGACACGCCGCGAGCAATACGCCCAAATGCCGGATTTACGTGGCAGCGTCGGAAGGAGTTTCGGGTAATCCACCTTCCGGCGAAGAGGAGCCACCCGTGTCCGATCAGGAACCCCGCTGCGTCATCTGCGGCAGCGACATGCTGTTCGAGGTCCCGGCCGCGCCCGACGGCCAGGTGGAAGAGCTGGTCTGCCGCCGCTGCGGCGCAGCCGAGGTGGTGACCCCGGTTGTGGCCCACCTCTGGCCCGCCAGGCAGCTCTCTGTCCCCCACCAACGCCGCGCCGCCTGACGCGAACCCCAGAAACAGTAAGGCCCGCGCCCCAGGGGACGCGGGCCTTACTGACGCTAAATCAGTGCTCGGCGGGATGCCTGGTGCCGGTGTAGTACTCGAAGATCATGGCGGACGACGCGACGATCACCATGATCAGGCCCAGCGCCAGCAGCCACCACATCCAGAACACCAGGCCGAGGCCCGCCACCGTAGCCGACAGCGCGATGCCGAACGGCCAGTAGCTGCCCGGGCTGAAGAAGCCGATCTCGCCGGCGCCCTCGGCGATCTCGCCGTCCTCGCGGTCTTCCGGACGCAGGTCGATGCGCCGGGCCACGAACCAGAAGAAGCCGCCGCACATCGAGCAGAGCAGTCCGGACAGGATCAGCGCGACCGTGCCGATCCACTCCAGATGGCCGGTGGCCCCGTGGGTGTAGAAGCCGTAGACGACCGCCGCGCCGAAGAGGAAGACCGCGACGCCGGCAAAGATCTTGTATTCGGTACGCACGCTGTCCCTACTTCCCGGCCGTCACGGCCGCACCGGCCGGCGCCGCCACGGCGCCGCGCTGGTTCCAGCTGTTCTTCTGGCGCCGCGTGTCGAACGGCTCGGTCGTGGTGGCGTACGCCTGGTCGCCGGTGAAGCCGATGGCCGCCATCGCTTCCTGCGTGGAGGCGCCGTCGCGCTTGGCCGCGAGGAACTGGTCGAAGCGTTCGGACGACACCGCCACGAGCTCGAAGTTCATGAAGGCGTGGTACGTGCCGCAGAGCTCGGCGCAGCGGCCGACGTAGCGGCCTTCCTTGTCGAGGGTGATCTCGAAGGTGTTGCGCACGTTGCCCGGGAAGACGTCCCGCTTGAACAGGATCTCGGGGACCCAGAACGAGTGGATGACGTCGCGGCTGGTCTCCTCGAACCGGATCTTCTCGTTGGTGGGGAGGACCAGGATCGGGATGACGTCGGACGAGCCGACGGTCGAGGCGACCGTGTTGGCCTCGGCGCCCATGCCGTCGCGGTAGTTGAACTGCCAGTTCCACTTGAACGCGACGACCTCGACGACCTGGTCGGGGTTTTTCGAGAGCTTGTCCACGTCGGTCTGCACGACGGCCGTGTAATAGAAGAGGATCGCCACGATCAGCACCGGGGTGACCGTGTAGAGGACCTCCATCGGCATGTTGAACCGGGTCTGCACGGGCAGCTCGTCGCCGCGCTTGCGGTACCGGATGACGCACCAGAAGATCAGGCCCCACACGAAGATGCCGACGATCAGGGCCGCGATCACCGAGGCGATCCACAGGTCGTACATCTTGTGCGCCTGCAGCGTGATGCCCTTGCCAGGCCATCCGAAGTGGCCGAAGGCGTCCCCGACGCCCTCAAGGGAACATCCCGAGAGCAGCATCAGCAGCGCCGTCCCGCTGAAGCCCAGCCCGGCCATCCGGACTGCAGCTCGCGACCGCGCGGCCGAACTCTTTGCGCTCACCTGCTTTTGCCTCCTTAGCAGCGCCGCCTCCCGCCCGAAACGGACACGAGTGGCCAGGCGTTACCGACGGTCGCACATTACTCGACCAGGCCCTGCCGCACCTGTGCGGGGGTCCGATCTTCGACCGTGCGCGTATACCCCTCGACAATCGGACGATACCGTTCCCAGGGTGGAAAACATGGGCGATCCCGCTGGTCCGGCGGCCTACCTCGACGCCGCGACCGCGAGTCCACTGCATCCGGTCGCCCGCGAGGCCTTGCTGGCCGCGCTGGCCGACGGCTGGGCCGATCCCGCACGTCTCTATTCCGCCGGGCGGCGCGCCCGGCAGCTGTCCGACGCGGCCCGGGCTGCGTTCGCCGAGGCGCTGGCCGTACGCCCCGACGAAGTGTCCTTCTGGTCCTCCGGTTCGACGGCCGCGCAGGCCGCGGTGCTCGGGGCGCTCGCCGGCCGGGCCCGTCAGGGCGACACGCTGGTGCATTCGGCGATCGAGCACTCCGCCGTCCTGCACGCGGCCGCCCGCGGCAAGGCGGTCGAGGTCGGGGTCGACCGCCTGGGCCGCCTCGACCTGGACGCCTGGGACAGGGCCGTGTCCGCGCCCGGGGTGGCGCTGGCCTCGTTGATCAGCGCCAGCCACGAGGTGGGCACGGTGCAGCCGATCGCAGCGGCGGCCGGCTACTGCTCCGAGGCCGGGGTGCCGCTCTTCGTCGACGCCGCCCAGTCGGTGGGCCGTGTCCCCGTACCGCAGGGCTGGTCGTTGCTGAGCGCGAGCGCGCACAAGTGGGGCGGCCCGCCCGGAGTGGGTGTGCTGGTGGTCCGCAAGGGTGTGCGTTGGATCTCCCCGTACCCGCAGGATGATCTTTATCGCCCTCAGCCGCCCGGCAGTGTCGACCTGCCCGCCGTGGTCGCCGCCGCGGCCAGTCTTCGCGCCGTGCTGGCAGAGGCACAGACCGAGGCCGTACGGGTGAGCGCGCTGGTCGACCGCATCCGCGCGCGCGTGCCCGAGCTGGTGCCGGACGTCGAGGTGGTCGGCGACCCGGAGCAGCGGCTGCCGCACCTGGTCACGTTCTCGTGCCTCTACGTCGACGGGGAGGCGCTGCTGCACGCGCTGGACAGGGCCGGTTTCGCCGTCTCGTCGGGCTCGTCGTGCACGGCGTCGACCCTGCGGCCCAGCCATGTGCTCGAGGCGATGGGGGTGCTCAGCCACGGCAACGTACGGGTGTCGCTGCACCGCGGCACCACCGAGGCCGACGTCGACCGGTTCCTGGCCGTGCTGCCGGGCCTGGTCGAGGGCATCCGGCGGGAGGCGGGGATGTGATCGAGCTGGACTGCCGGGGTCTGAAGTGCCCGCTGCCGGTGATCCGGCTGGCGCAGAACATCGGCCGGGCCGCGGTCGGCGAGGTCGTACGGGTGCTGGCCGACGACCCGGCCGCCGCGAACGACATCCCGGCCTGGTGCCGCATGAAGAAGCAGGAGTACGTGGGGTCGCCCGCCCCGGACGCGTACGAGGTGCGCCGGCTCAGCTGACCAGGTAGCCGGTGACCGGGGCGACCGGGTCCTTGGCCAGGCTGGTGTCGACGACCAGGCGCGGACCCAGGTACGGCTCGTACTCCGCCTGACGTTCGAGCACCCGCACCCAGTCGGGCACGCCGTCGTGATCACGAGCGGCGTACCGTTTCTCGACGCGGCGGCGGTGCTCGGCGTCGTCGGAGCACACCACCTCGACCACCCGCAGCGGCACCCCGGCCCGCTCGGCGAGCTCGACCCAGAGCTGCCGGGCCGCCTTGACCGGGCTCACCGCGTCGATGATCACGTGGTGGCCCATGCCGAGCTGGTCACCGGCGAGCGCCGCCACCACCCCGTACGCGGTGAAACCGGGCCGGGGCTCGGACACCTCGTACCGCTGGAGCGCGAAGTCGACGGTGTCGACCGCGAGCACACACGCGGGCAGCCCCGTGGCCACCCGCGCGGCGAGCGTGCTCTTTCCGACACCGGGCAGACCGGCGAAGACCGCTAAGACCATGCCCCGATCAGACCATGCGCCTGGTCAGGCCGGAAGGTGGGCCTTGATCTCGCCCGCCGCGGTGTCGCCGTAGGAGTCGGCGAAGCGCTTGGCGAAGTCCTCGGCGCGGACGTCGTATTCCTGCGGGCCGACCGACTCGAGCACGAGCGCGGCCACCAGCGAACCGACCTGGGCCGCCCGCTCGAGGCCGAGGCCCCACGAGACGGCGCTGAAGAAGCCGGCCCGGAAGCCGTCGCCGACACCCGTCGGGTCCTCGGCCAGCACGTCGCGGGCGACCGGCACGTGGATGCGCTCGATGTCGCGGCCGGTGATCTCGACGCCGTCCTTGCCGAGCGTGGTGACCCGGATCTTGACCTGCTCGAGGACCTGCTCGGAGGTGAGGCCGGCCTTGGTCTCGAGCAGTGAGCGCTCGTACTCGTTGGTCAGCAGGTAGTCGGCGCCCTTGATCAGGGTGAGCACGTCGCTGCCGTCCATGCGGGCGAGCTGCTGCGACGGGTCGGCGGCGAACCTGAAGCCCCGGGCCCGGCACTCCTGCGAGTGGCGGATCATCGCGGCCGGGTCGTTCGCGCTGATCAGGACGAGGTCGAGGCCGCCCGCGCGCTGCTCGACCGGTGCCAGCTCGATGTTGCGGGCCTCGGCCATCGCGCCTGCGTAGAACGAGGCGATCTGATTGAGGTCGTCGTCGGTGGTGCAGACGAAACGCGCGGTGTGCGCGACCTCGCTGACGTGCACCGAGTCGCAGTCGACGCCGTGCCGCTCGAGCCAGGACCGGTAGTCGGCGAAGTCGGCGCCGACCGCGCCGACCAGGATCGGGTGCAGGCCCAGCTTGCCCATGCCGAACGAGATGTTGCTGGCCACGCCGCCGCGCCGGACCACCAGGTCGTCGACGAGGAACGAGAGGGAGACCTTGTGCAGCTGGTCGGCGATGAGCTGGTCGGCGAACCGTCCCGGGAAGTGCATCAGGTGGTCGGTGGCGATCGAACCGGTCACGGCGATCTTCATGAGGGCCCTCGGGATTTTCGGGAACAGGGGGCTTACGTACGCAGCCTACCGGCTGGTTACACGCAGCAGGCCGCCCCGTTAACGGAGCGGCCTGCGGTGCGGTTCTTGCCGTGACGCGTGGATCAGTGGAACGAGTCGCCACAGGCGCAGGAGTTCTGCGCGTTCGGGTTGTCGATCGTGAAGCCCTGCGCGTCGATCCGGTCGGCGAAATCGATCGTGGCGCCGGCCAGGTAGGGGGCGCTCATGCGGTCGACCACGACCTCGACACCGCCGAAGTCGTTGACGATGTCACCGTCGAGCGAACGCTCGTCGAAGAAGAGCTGGTAACGCAGGCCGGAGCACCCACCGGGCTGAACGGCGATACGCAGGCGCAGGTCGTCGCGGCCTTCCTGCTCGATCAGGGCCTTGACCTTCACCGCGGCGACGTCGGTCAGGAGGACTGTGGTCGGGGCGGTCGCCTCGGCCGACTCGGTGTGCGATTCAGTGGTCACTGCGTTATCTCCCTGCAAGTGCGGACAGATCTGCCGTACTGGCCAACGCTAGCCCCATTCCCGCGGATTCCCAATCGGGGTGGCTCAGTTCACCTGTTCCTCACCGACGTCCGCCGCCGCTATCCGGAATAACCGCGACCCCATTGCTCGCTCAGGCGTCCGGCCAGCTCACGCAGCCCGCGGGCGGGTTCGGCGAGCGCGATTTCCGTGCTGCCGAAGTGCTCGGTCAGGGAATACGTCTCGGTGACACCGGCCGCGGCGGCCTCGCGATAACCCGTCTCGTTGCGCCCGGCGAGCACGACACAGGGCAGTCCCCGGTCGCGGGCGGCGTTCGCGATCCCGGCCACCACCTTGCCGCGCAGCGACTGGTGGTCGAAAGATCCCTCTCCGGTGATCACCAGGTCGGCCGCGTCGAGCTCCTTCTCGAGACCGATGGCCGTGCTGACCAGGCCGATGCCCGAGACCACGCGGCCGCCGAGGGCGATCAGGGCCGCGCCGATCCCGCCGGCCGCGCCGCCGCCGGGGACCCGCTGCAGGTCCTCGACCCCGAAGGCCTTTTCCAGCACGCCGGCGAACTGCTCGAGGGCGGCGTCGAGGCGATAGACGTCCTCACGGCTCGCGCCCTTCTGCGGCCCGAAGACGTTGCTCGCCCCCTGCAGGCCGGTCAGCGGGTTGTCGACGTCGGTGGCGGCGATCAGGCTGACCTGCCGCAACCGGGGGACGCCACCGAGTGAGGCGGCCGCGTTGAGATAGGCGCCCCCGTACGGGAGGGCGTAGCCGGCGATGTCGACCGGCGGGGCGCCGAGCGCGGCCAGCATCCCGGCCCCGGCGTCGTTGACCGCCGAGCCGCCGAGCCCGATCACCACCTCGGTCGCACCCGCCTCGACCGCCGCGATCAGCAGCAGGCCCAGCCCGTACGAGGAAGCGCTGTTGGGGTCTCGCTCCTGAGGGGTCAAAAGGTGCAGGCCGCAGGCGTGCGCGCTCTCGATGTAAGCCGTGGGGCCGGAGAGCAGGATCTCGCCCTGGACCGGACGCCCGAGCGGGTCGACCGTGGGCACCGGGACGCGGCGGCCCGGCAGCGCGCCCGCCAGCACCTCGACGAACCCGGGGCCGCCGTCGGAGAGCGGCCTCTTGACCAGTTCGTCGGGCCTGCCCCAGCCCTCGATCACAGCGTCGGCGACCTCGGGGGCGGACAGGGTGCCGGCGAACTTGTCCGGACAGATCAGTACGCGCACGGTATGAGTGTGGCAGGCCACGTCCGCCACCCCACTCACCGCCGGTGACCGGACCGAAGACTGTGTTTTTTGCTACGCCGACACCCTTCCCGCGCTGTGCGACGATGGCCGGTGTGACGTCGACCTGGACCGAACCCTCGAACACCGCCACCGCCCTGCTCCTGCTGGGCCGGGGCAGCGACCCCGCCTCCGAGCGCGGCGTGGACTGCCCGGGTGATCTGCCCGCGCCCAGCGATCCCGGCCTGGTCGCCCGGGCCACCGCCGCCAAGGCCGCCCTGGGTGACCGAGTGTTCGTGCTGGGCCACCACTATCAGCGCGACGAGGTCATCCAGTTCGCGGACGTCACAGGCGACTCGTTCAAGCTCGCCCAGCAGGCCGCGGCCCGGCCCGACGCCGAGTTCATCGTGTTCTGCGGCGTGCACTTCATGGCCGAGAGCGCCGACATCCTGACAACTCCGTCGCAGCAGGTCATCCTGCCCGACCTGGCGGCCGGCTGCTCGATGGCCGACATGGCCGTGCTGGGTCAGGTCGAGACCGCGTGGGAACGCTTCACCGACCTGGGCATCGCCGGCGACGTCGTCCCGGTCACGTACATGAACTCGTCGGCCGACATCAAGGGCTTCGTGGGGCGCAACAAGGGCGTGGTCTGCACGTCGTCGAACGCCAAGCGCGCCCTGACGTGGTCGTTCGAGCAGGGCAGCAAGGTGTTCTTCCTGCCCGACCAGCACCTGGGGCGCAACACCGCCGTGCTGGAGATGGGTTTCGACCTCGACGACTGCGTCCTTTACGACCCGCACAAGCCGGGCGGCGGCCTCACGGACGACGAGCTGCGCGACGCCCGGATGATTTTGTGGCGGGGGCACTGCTCGGTGCACGGCCGGTTCACCCTCGACAGCGTGCGTGAGGTGCGCGAGCGGGTGCCCGGGGTCAACGTGCTGGTGCACCCGGAGTGCCGCCACGACGTCGTACGGGCGGCCGACCAGGTGGGCTCGACCGAGTACATCATCAAGGCACTGGAAGCGGCGCCGGCCGGGTCGGCCTGGGCGGTGGGCACCGAGCTCAACCTCGTACGGCGTCTGGCCCTGGCGCACCCGGACAAGCAGGTCATGTTCCTCGACCGTACGGTCTGCTACTGCTCCACCATGAATCGTATCGACCTCCCCCACCTGGTGTGGGCGCTGGAGGAACTGGTGGCCGGCCGCGTGCCGAACGTGATCACGGTGGACGAGGACACGGCTCACCACGCGCGCGCCGCCCTCGACCAGATGCTCGCCCTGCCGTAACGGAATGTAGTCAGTAAGATCCGCTGGGCGCGTTTCTTTCTTTCCGTTGTCTTAACTGTCGGGTTTTCTGGGCCCACAGGCGTTGTGTGACTGGCGTCCTTGTCACTCAGCGCTATGCTTCCCCGGTTGCAGAAACGGGTACCCCAGCCCGGTCCTGCCCCCTCGATCATCTTTGGGCGCCCCCTGACGCCCGCCTGCTGGAGGTTACGTTGACCGACGACGTCCTGGTCGTGCACGGCGGTACGCCGCTGCAGGGTCAGATCCGGGTCCGTGGCGCCAAGAACCTCGTGTCCAAGGCGATGGTGGCCGCCCTGCTGGGCGAGACGCCGAGCCGCCTGTTCGACGTCCCGCGCATCCGCGATGTCGAGGTCGTCCGCGGCCTGCTCGAACTGCACGGTGTCAAGGTCAGCGACGGCGCCGACGACGGCGAGATCGTCATGGACCCGACCAACGTCGAGAGCGCCAGCACCGACGAGATCAACGTGCACGCGGGGTCGAGCCGCATCCCGATCCTGTTCTGCGGCCCGCTGCTGCACCGCCTCGGGCACGCGTTCATCCCCGACCTGGGCGGCTGCCACATCGGCCCGCGCCCGATCGACTTCCACATCCAGGCGCTGCGCGAGTTCGGCGCCGCGGTCGAGAAGACGCCCGAGGGCATGCACCTGAGCGCGCCCCACGGCCTCAAGGGCGCCAAGCTCGAACTGCCCTACCCCAGCGTCGGCGCCACCGAGCAGGTGCTGCTGACCGCCGTACGGGCCGAGGGTGTCACCGAGCTGCGCAACGCGGCCATCGAGCCGGAGATCATCGACCTCATCTGCGTGCTGCAGAAAATGGGCGCGATCATCACCGTCCACACCGACCGGGTCATCGAGATCCAGGGCGTGCCCCGGCTGTACGGCTACCAGCACAAGCCCATCCCCGACCGGATCGAGGCCGCCAGCTGGGCCGCCGCCGCGCTGGCGACCAAGGGCGAGATCGAGGTGCTCGGCGCCCGTCAGGCCGACATGATGACGTTCCTCAACGTCTTCCGGTCGATCGGCGGCGAGTTCCAGATCACCGACGACAGGGTGGCCCGTCCGGGCGTGACCGGCGCCGAGGGCGGCATCAAGTTCTGGCACCCCGGCCACGAGCTGCAGGCCGTGGCGCTCGAGACCGACGTGCACCCCGGCTTCATGACCGACTGGCAGCAGCCGCTGGTGGTCGCGCTGACCCAGGCCCGCGGCCTGTCGATCATGCACGAGACCGTGTACGAGCAGCGCCTGGGCTACACCGACGCGCTCAACCAGATGGGCGCCACCATCCAGGTCTACCGGGACTGCCTCGGTGGCACCCCGTGCCGGTTCGGCCGCCGCAACTTCAAGCACTCCGCGGTCATCGCCGGCCCGTCCAAGCTGCACGCGGCCGACCTGGTGATCCCCGACCTGCGCGCCGGCTTCGCCCACCTGATCGCGGCGATGGCCGCCGAGGGCACCTCCCGGGTGTACGGCGTCGACCTGATCAACCGCGGCTACGAGGACTTCGAGGGCAAGCTGGCCGCCCTCGGCGCCCACGTCGAGCGGCTCTAGTTCTTCAGTTTCATCACTATCAGCGGCGCGGTGTGAATCACACCGCGCCGCTTGGCTACTCTCTGAGCGTGCCCTCGCTTTTTCGCCGCAAGCAGTCCGATGTCACCGCCGCTCCCGAGGTTGAGGAGGTGGTGAGTCCGGCTGAGCCGCGCCCCAAGGGCTACACCCCCAGCAAGAAGGAGCTCGGCGTCGTCACGCCCAAGCGTGTGACGACCGGCCGCCGCGTCGGCGCCGAGCCCGCCCCGGCCAACCGCCGCGAGCAGGTCAAACAAATGCGCGAGCGGCAGCGGGCCGAGCGGGCCGAGGCCTCCGCGGGCATGCGCAACGGCGACGAGCGTTATCTGCTGGCCCGCGACCGCGGCCCCGAGCGTGCTCTGGTCCGCGACATCATCGACAGCCGCCGTACGGTCGGCACCTACTTCTTCGGCGGCGCGCTGCTCGTGCTGATCGGCTCCACGGTGCAGATCCCCGCCGTCCAGCTGGCCAGCAACCTGCTGTGGCTGATGCTGGCGCTCGGCGTGATCGTCGACAGCGTGCTGATCTCGCGCAAGGTCAAGCGCCTGGTCAACGAGCGCTTCCCCAAGACCGGCCAGCGGATCGGATCGCTGCAGATCTACGGCGTGATGCGGGGCCTGACGTTCCGCCGCATGCGGGTGCCGAAGCCGCGGGTCGAGCTCGGCGAGGCCGTCTGATCCCGGCGGTTCTTGCCGATTCAGCAAGGCTGCGTGCGCTTGACGCAAACAGCCCCTAGCTTCGAGGCATGGCACACGACCACCTGATCGAAATGCTCGACCTGGACGCCGAGGTCCTGAGCGACTACCACCGCGACCTGATCACCTGGGTCGGCCGCGAGGCCCCCGAGCGCCCGCACGTGGTCGACCTGGGCGCGGGCAGCGGCACCGGCGCCCTGGCCCTGGCCCGCGAACTGCCCGGCGCCCGCGTCACCGCGGTCGACATGTCCCCCGACATGCTCGCCTACCTGCGCACCCGCGCCGCGGAGGCCGGGCTGGGCGACCGCATCCGCACGGTCGAAGCCGACCTGGACCAGCCCTGGCCCGACCTGGGCGAGGTCGACGTGATCTGGGCGGCGTCCTCGATGCACCACATGGCCGATCCCGCCTTCGCGCTGACCTCGGCCCACGCCGCGCTCCGGCCCGGCGGCCTGCTCGTGATCGCCGAACTCGACTCGCTGCCCCGCTTCCTGACCGGCACGCCCGACGAGGAGGTCGAGGCGCTGGCCCACACCCAGGCGGACAAGGCGCGACACGAAGCCGGCATGCACATGCACGAGAACTGGGGGCGGCTCGCCTCGCGGGCCGGTTTCACCGATGTGGTCAAGCGGCGCTTCGAGATCGCGCTGGACCCGCCGCTGGACGCCGCTGTCGTGCGCTACGCCGAGATGTGCCTGAGGCGGTTGGGCGAAGCGGTGCCGGGGGCGGACCGGGTTGTCGCGGGGCTGCACGGGCGGACCGACTTGAGCGTGCGCACCGAGCGCACGGTGTGGCTGGCCCGCCGCTGACGATCGCGTCCCCTGCTGCTCCTATCCAGAACCCACTGCTCCTATCCAGAACCCACCGCTCCCTGGGGGGCTTCCCCCGCCACGGCCACAAGTGTGACGGCTGGTTGCGATCTTTGCGGGGTGCCGGGGCCCGCGCTGTGGATGACCGCGCGACTGTGGATATCGACGTTATTCGATTCCGGCTGCTCGGAGCAGGGCTGCGGTCGCCGCGGCGGCCACAACCACGACGACGAACGTGGCCTTCCGCCAAGCCAGCAAGGCCCCGACGACGACACCGGCCGGGCGGGCCACCCCGGCGAAGCCGCTGCCGGCCATCAACGTCGACGTGGCGGCCAGCGCGGTCAGCAGGGCGGCGGCGGCCATCGGGAGCAGACGTTGCAGGCTGTCGGAGAGCTCCATGCGTTCACGCAGCAGCACCCCACCGAGGCGCATCGTGTACGTGCCGACGCCGAGCACGATGATCGCGGCCAGCATCATGCGACAGCCCTCCGACAGGTGCCGACGCCGAGCACCATGATCGCGGCCAGCATCATGCGACAGCCCTCCGACAGGTGCCGACGCCGAGCACCATGACCGCGGCCAGCATCATGCGACAGCCCTCCGACAGGTGCCGACGCCGAGCACGATGACCGCGGCGTGCGCCATGCGGCCGTCCTCCCCACGGCGGTTACGGATCTCGGCGGGCCTCGAGGGACGAGCCTCCAGCGGCAGAGAGCGCGTCACGGGGTGGTCCGGAGCGGGCGCAGCAGCGTGAGCAGGCCGAGCAGGGCGCACAGCACCGGCAGCCCGGCCGGCAGCACGGGGGTGGCCAGCACGGCGACGGCGGCGCCGGTGAGGGCGACGAGCCGGGTGGAACGGTCGCGCAGCGAGGGCAGGATCAGGGCGATCAGCGCGGCCGGGAACGCGGCGTCGAGGCCCAGCGACTCGTAGTCGCCGACGGCGGAGCCGAGCAGCACGCCGAGGGCGGTTCCCAGGTTCCACGACGTGAACAGGGTGATGCCGATCAGCCAGTACGTGCGGCGGCGCTGCGCCGGGTCGTCCTCGGCCAGGGTGAACGCCACCACCTCGTCGGTCATCAGGTGGCTGCCGATCAGCCTGTCGCGCCGGCCGGCGCCCATGCTGCTGCCGATGGCCATGCCGAACGGCAGGTGGCGGGCGTTGAGCAGCAGGCCGGCCAGCACGGCGGCGACGGGACTGGCGGCGAGCAGGCCGACCGCCAGGAACTGCGCTCCCCCGGCGAACACGACCGTGGACATGAGGAACGGCACCCAGACGGGAAGCCCGTACGCGATGGCGATGGCCCCGAACGAGGCGCCGACGGCCACCATGGCCGCCGCGATGGCTGCCGCGTCGCGCACCAGCGTTCGCTGTATCGTACGCATAGTTCGAGATACTGAACGATGTGAAGCCCGTTCGTCAAACCGAACGACTCGATCGATGGAGCGAACATTGCAGCAGCCCGCGCCTCCGCTCGCCACGATCGCCGCCGCCCTGCGCCGGGAGCGGGAGCGGGCCGGCATCTCGCTGGCCGAGCTGGCCCGCCGGGCCGGGCTGGCCAAGTCGACGCTGTCGCAGCTGGAGGCCGGCACCGGCAACCCCAGCATCGAGACCCTGTGGTCGCTCGGAGTGGCGCTCGGCGTGCCGTTCAGCCGCCTGGTCGAGCCGCCCGAGACCCAGGTACGGGTGATCCGGGCCGGTCAGGGGCCACGACTGCAGGCCGACGAGGCCGACTTCGTGGCGACTCTGCTCGCCGCCGGGTCGCCACACGCCCGCCGCGACCTGTACGTGATGGAGCTCAAGCCCGGCCCGGCCCGCGACGCGCTGGCCCACATCCCGGGCAGCGTCGAGCACATCGTGCTGGCGTCCGGCCGGATCAAGGTGGGCCCGGTCGGCGAGCAGGTCGAGCTGAGGGCGGGCGACTACGTGACCTTCCCCGGCGACGTCGACCACCACTACGAGGCCCTCGAGCCGTCCTGGGCCGTCCTCGTGATGGAGCACCGCTGATTCAGCGCGCGTCGGTGTAGAGGCGGGCCACCACGTCCTCGATATCGGGTTCAACGACGGACAGATCCCGTACGGGGGCCGCGTTGACCAGGGCCGCCACCGCCGAACCGGCCGCGATCGACTCCAGCGCGAACGTGACCCGGTGACCCTCGGCCTCGGCCGAGATCAGGGTGGCGCCGGGCAGCGCGAAGTCCGGCGGCAGCGGCGATTCCAGGTCGGCGACCAGGCGACGCCTCGACCCGTACCGGGAATGAAGGTCCTCGATCGTTCCGTCGTGCACCACCCGGCCGTGGTCGATGACGATCAGCCGCTTGCAGAGTCGCTCGATGTCGGCCAGGTCGTGCGTGGTGAGCACCAGCGTGGTGTCGCCGGCCCGGCCCAGCTCGCCGAGGAACGAGCGCACCGCCTGCTTGCTGACCACGTCGAGCCCGATCGTCGGCTCGTCGAGGAACAGCACCTCGGGGCCGTGCAGCAGGGCGGCCGTCAGTTCGCCGCGCATGCGCTGGCCGAGCGAGAGCTGGCGTACGGGGGTGTCCAGGAACTCGTCGAGGTCGAGCAGGTCACGGCAGCGGCGCAGGCGGGACTCGTGATCTGCGGCGGGCACCCGATAAACGTGGCGGAGCAGCCGGAACGAGTCGCGCAACGGCAGATCCCACCACAGCTGGGAACGCTGCCCGAACACGACGCCGATCCGCAGGGCCAGCCTGGTCCGCTGCGGCACCGGGCTCAGCCCGCACACCGAGACCTCGCCGCCGGACGGGGCGAGCACGCCGGTCAGCATCTTGAGAGTGGTCGACTTGCCCGCGCCGTTCGGGCCGATATAACCCACCATTTCACCCGCGGCTATCGACAGGCTGACCCCGTCGACCGCCGCGAGCAGGCGTTTCTCACGGCGGAAACGGCCTGTTTTGACCCGTACGGCGAAGGTTTTGCGCAGTTCCCGCATCTCGATCATGAGCCGGTGCTCCGGTAGTGCCGCACGCCAATCCTCCAGACGAACCCGGCAATCCCCGCGGCGGCCAGCGCCACCAGCGGCGACAGGTAACCCGCCCAGGCCGGCAGACCGAGCGGGTCGGCGCGCCCGAGCAGCGTCAGCGCCGGGTGATAACTCACAAAACCGAACCCCAGCCCGTACGCGAAAATCGCGCGGAACCAGGTGCCGTAAACCGTGATCGGGTACGAGGTGAAGTCGCGACCGCCGTACGTGAAAGCCGCCCCGACCTCGCCCGAGTCGACCCACCAGAACGCGAGGCTGGCGCTCAGCACGAAGATCGACCCGAAGAAGACGGCGCCGGCGAGCGGGGCCACGATCAGCAGGACGACGTTCCCGGCCGTCCAGGCGATGTCGTTGCTCGCCACGGCGACGACCAGCACGGCGAGGCCGACGACGAAACGCATCAGCTTGCGCAACGGCAGATCGGCGATCACCAGCTGGGGCAGGATGCCGAGGGGGCGCACCAGCACGGAATCCAGCGTTCCCATTCGCACGTACGTCTTGAGCTGGTCGATGTTGCCGACGGTGAGATCCGCGAGCACGAAGCCGGACGCCGTCAGCCCGGTCATCAGCAACGCCTCACCGAGCGTGAACCCGCCCACGACCTTGGCCGCGTGGAAGAGCACGAAAATCGTGGAGACGTCGACCGCCGTGGCGCCCGCGTTGGTGAGCAATTCCACCGCGAAAGAGGCCCTGTACGTGGTGGCGCTGCGGAACCTTCCCCCGATCAGAGCGGCGTACGGCTTGAGGTCAGCCACCCTGCACCACCAGCTTGCGCTCGGCCCGGCGCTGTACCACACCCGCGAGCGCGACCATGATCACGGCCCAGACCGCCTGCAACCCGACCAGTCCCGCCTGCAGCGCCGGGCCGTCCCGCTCGACCAGCACGTCGAGTGGCGTCTGCAACAGTCCGGGGATCGGGGTCGCCACCCAGAGAGTGACGGTCAGCCACTCCGGGAGCAGGCGCAACGGGAAGTACAGGCCGGCCAGCACACCGGAGCTGAGCGTCCAGAACATCAGCGGGCCGCGGGCGTCGCCGAGCCAGTACGCGGTCGCGTTGACCAGATAACGACACCCGTAACAGCCGACAACCGCCAGCAACACAGAAGCCGCGAAAAGCGGCACGGTCTGCCAGCGCGACGGCGCGACCAGCGGAAACGCCAGCGCCCCGACGATCACCGGCGGCACGAACCGGGTCAGCGTCTGATAACCGGCGCGGCCCAGGTCAGCGGCCAGATAGGCGGTCACCGGCGGGACCGGGCGCAGCAGGTCGGCGGCGATGTCACCGGTCCGGATCCGCTCGGCCAGGTCGTTCCAGCCCCACAAGCCGACCACGTTCAGTAACCCCTGCCCCACCCAGACGAAGGTGGCGAGCTGCCGTGCGTCGTAACCGCCCGCTACGCCCCCGGCTGCCCCCGCCGCAACGGCCAGGAGCACGTAGCAGCGAAGAAAGCCGAAGACTATGTTGGTGAACGATCCGGCCACCGTTGCCTGCCGATAGGTCGCGTAGCGCCGGAAACCCGACCACATTAATGCACCGAAAGTAGCGACGGAGGCTCTCATCGGACGGCGAGGGGAGATCGTCGGCACGCTGGCGCCAAGCCCGTTCACGCCGTTAATCTCCTCTCCTGCAGTAGAGCCGGGCGACTCTACCCGGCATGCCGGACGCCCACCGCACAATTTCGACCAGAAGTGGAAGTTCGCCGTGACGGAGCGTCGCCATTCGCCGGGCCTCACCCTGGGTGCCCGATGAGCGGCTGGGGCGCTTGGGCCGACGAGCCGGCCTGGGTCTACGAGATCACCTGGGAGTGGGAGCCACAGCCCGGGCAGCGCTACCCGGGCGACCCGGGCAAGCGCAAGGCGGTGCACCGGCCGGTCTACGAGGCGTCCGAGGCGGGGCCGGCCTCGGCGCCGGCCTCCTGGTCCGACGCGCCGCAGTCGTCCGCCGGGGACGCTGCCGGCTCGCGCCCGGGTTCCCCGAGGCCGGACGCGCCGCGCTCGAACTGGCCGGGTGCAGCGGGCTCGCGTCCCGATCCCGCGCGCGCGGGATCCACGCCCGGTCCGGCGGAGTCCACGTCCCGCCGGGAGGAGCCGCTGTGGAACAGGCCCGCCGGGGTGTTGCCCGAGCAGCGGCGCGGTGACTCCTACCGCGATGGTGCACAGTTCCGTGAGGCGCAGGGGCGCGAGTCCGGGCCGCCTTCCGGGCCGCGTCCACCGCAGTATCGGGCCGGTGGCCAGGTTCCCGTGACTCCCGGTCACTCCTCCCCGCAGCAGGGCACTTCACCTCGCCCGCCGGCCGCTCGGGGTGGCTCGGCGCCGGTTTCCCCGCCGCCCGCGGCATCCAGCTCGTATTACGGCCGTCGGCAGGCACCGGAGCAGCAGCCCCCGGTCGGGCCGCGCCCCGTGTCCCCGTCCGCCGCCGTGTACGGAAGTGCCCGCCCGGCCCCGGCCGACGCCTTCCCGTCCCGGCCCGGCGCGCGCCCAGCCCCGGCCCCCGGCCGGCGCGACGACGCCCCGTTCGACCTGCGCCCGGCCCCGGCCGAGCGCAACACCCCGGCCCAGGCCCGTCCCGCGCCGCAGCCGACCAGGATGACGCCGTCGCGGCCCGGGGCTCCCTCGCCGGTGTACCCGCAGTCACCGGGCCAGACGCCCGGACAGCAGCCGCCGGACCGGACTGCCGGGTCGCGGGCGCCGGGTCAGACGGCGGCATCCGCGCGCCCGCCGGCCGGGCCGGCCCAGCCCGGGGCGAACCACCCGATGTCCGCCGTGCCGGACGACCAGGGTCCCCGCCGGCCCGCCTATCCGCCGCGGCCCGACGCCGTCCACCCGGCCTCGGCCCAGCCTGTTCCGCCGCGGCCGCAGCAGACCGGCTATGCGCCTCCGGGACAGCCGAACACCGCCCGTCCGTTCTCGCCGCAGCCGCCACGCGCGGGCCACCCGCCACGGCCGGACGCGATGGGCCCGGCCCAGCCGGGTGCCGTACGCCCGGCCTCCGCACCCGTGCCACCACGGCCAGACGCCGTCCACTCGGCATCCGCGCCGCCACGACCGGACGCCGTCCACCCGGCTTCCGCGCAACCCGTGCCACCACGACCGGACACTGTTCATCCGGCTTCCGCGCCGCCACGACCGGACGCCGCCCACCCGGCATCCGCGCCGCCACGACCGGACGCCGCCCACCCGGCATCCGCGCAACCCGGGGCGCCGCGGCCGGTGTCGGGGCAAACCGCGAGCAGCTATCCGGCATCCGCCCAGCCGTATGCGGGCTACCCGACGGCGGGTCACCCCGGTTCCTCGGGGCCTCAGCCGGGTTCCGGGCAGCCCTACCCGACTTCGGGCGGGCCTGCGCCGTCGCATCCCGCGCCCGGCGAGCCGCACACCGGCGGCCCGGGAAGCATCAACCCCCGTTCCGCACAGCCCTACCCGGCATCCGACCAGCCGCGCCGGGAAAGCGACGAATACCGCTCGATCGAGCCGCACACCGGCACCCCGGGAAGCATCAACCCGCGTTCCGCACAGCCCTACCCGTCGTCCGACCGGCTGCGCCGGGAAAGCGACGAATACCGCTCGATCGAGCCGCACACCGGCACCCCGGGAAGCATCAACCCGCGTTCCGCACAGCCCTACCCGTCGTCCGACCGGCTGCGCCGGGAAAGCGACGAATACCGCTCGGTCGAGGGTGGGCGAGGCCCGGATCAGCTCCGTGACCAGGGCTGGACCGCGCCGCGTGAGAGTGCGGCCGATCAGCGGGCGATCGACGAGCCGGGCCGGGCCGGGGACTACCGTGCCGAGCCCTACGGCGCTGAGAACCCTCCGGCGCCGGGCGAGGTCTACGACCCGTCGGTCGGGCCGGTGTCGACGCTTCCGGGCGGGCAGCCGTCCGAGGGCATCGAACCGGTGACAGGCCCGCCGAGCACGGAGCCGCGCCCCGGCGACGCCACCTGGAGCGGCTCGGTGTGGGATCGCCCCGCCACGCCGGAAAGCACCGAACCCGTCCGTGCCCAGGGCTCACCCACGGTCCCCGCGTCCCCGGCCCCCGCCGAACCGGCCGAGGACGCCCAAGAACCCCACGGCCTGGGCTGGCTGCTGTCCCAGAGCGGCCTCGGCGCGATCACGCCCTTGCCTCCGCCGAACCCCCAGCCGGTCAGCGGGCCCCCGGCGGCCCAGCCGGTCGTCATCGAGCCCCTCGACAACGACCCGGTCTCCGGGCCACCGCTCGCCTTCCGGCCGACATCGGCGCAGCCCGCCGCCACCGACCCGGTCTCCGCGCAGCCGTCCGGCGCGCCGCCGGTCTCGGCAGAGCCGTCCGACCCCCGGCCGTTCTCCGCCCAGCCGTCCGCGACCCGGCCGTTCTCCGCACTTCCGACTGCGGCCCGGCCGGTCTCGGCGCAACCGACCGCGCCCCAGCAAGTTTCCGCGCAGCCGGTCTCGACGCAGCCGTCCGCGACCGAGCAGGTCTCGGCGCAGCCGTCCGGGTTCCGGCCGGCCTCGGGACAGCCCGTCGGTCCGGAGCCGATCTCGGCCCAGCACTCCGCGCCGGCCCAGGTGCCGGCTCAGCCGACGGCGTCCCGGCCGGTGTCCGCGCAGCCTGATGCCGTTGAGCAGACGTCCACTGCGCGGTCGGTCCCCGGGCATTCTGGTGGGGCATGGCCGGTCTCGGCCCAGCCCGCTGCGGGCGGCTCGGGGTGGGACAGCGACGGCCCGCGAGCCGGATCGGCACACCCGATCGCCGGTGGGCCGGGGTGGGCCGACGGTGCGGGGTCAGCGGACGCTGACCAGGATCGGCCGGTCAGCGGCGGGCCGGGATCGCAGGACTGGTTCGTGCCCTCGGGTGCGCACCCCATCGTGGTTCCCCGGCAGAGCCAGGACGAGCCCACCGATCATGTTTCCTCGGATCCGGCGACGGAGAACCGGTTGTACGAGGACCTGCCCTACGCCGACTACGACGAGCCGATTGCCGTCCAGGCGGTTCCCGGCACGACACGCCCCGTCTCTGACCACTCGGTTTCGGGGCCGTCCACGCACGCCCAGCCGATCACCGTCGAGCCGGTTTCCACGTCTCCGGCCGAGCCCGCGGACCCACAGCAGTTCTCAGCACGGCCGTTCTCAGCGCGGCCTGTCTCAGCACAACCCGTATCGGCCCAACCTGTATCGGCCCAGCCCACGCCAACACCACCGGTGTCGGCCCGGCCGGTGTCGGCCCGGCCCGTGTCAGCGCAGCCCATGTCATCCGATTCCATGTCGGCGCAGCCCGTGTCGGCCGAGCCCGTGTCGGCGCATCCCACGTCGGCGCAGCCCGTATCGGCCCAGCCCGTATCGGCCCAGCCCGCATCAGCCCAGCCAACGTCGGCGCAGCCCGCGTCAGCCCAGCCGGTATCAGCCCAGCCAACGTCGGCGCAGCCCCTATCAGCCCAGCCCGTATCAGCCCAGCCAACGTCGGCACAGCCCGCATCAACCCCGCAGACGGAAGCACAGCCCGCCACGGCGCAGCCGGTTTCCGCAGCGCCCGCCGACTCGCGGCCGGCTTCGGGTCAGTGGGTCGATCGTGGGCACCTGGACGCGTACGCGGATCAGCCGGGACCGGAGCGAGCTGAAGGCCGGCCGGACATTGCCCACCCCGTCTCCGCGGCGCCGTTCCCCGCCGAGTCCGAGGCCGCGCGGGTCACTGAGCCGCAAGCAGACCGGTTCGCCGACACTGGCGCTGCTCCGGGCGAGTCGGCCGAGACGCCGGCCCAGCCGGGCGACCGCACCGCCGGGAGCTACTTGGAGCCGGAAGGCCGATTCGAGGCCGACGCGGCTGAGGGAGACGGCGAGCCGTTCGACGCCGAGATCGTCGAACCGGAGATCGACGACGATGAGCCGGCCGTCCTGCGCGCCGCCCAGATGGCCGGCAACGACGACATTGTGGACGCCGAGCTTGTCGAGGACGCCCCCGACTCCGTCGCCGTCCGGGAGACGACGCGCGCCATCTCGGCCGAGGCTCACAGCGGTGAGGTCACCGAGCGGGTTCACGCGGCCGATGACGCGTCCCGAAACGGCGGGCCGGAAGACGTCGAGGCGGGGGCCGACCAGCCGGACGACGTTGCCACGCCGGTCACGGAACCGGGCAACACCGGCACGCCAATCGACCAAGCGGACAACACCACTACGCGGGCCGACGAAGCGGACGAGGACAACACCACTACGCGGGCTGACGAAGCGGACGAGGACATCACGCCGGCCGGGGAAACGGACAAGGGCAGCGCACCCGACGCGGATGTGAGCGAGGACTCCACACCCGCCGAGGACACGCGGTCAGGCGTGGACCCGGACGTGGACGCTACGCGCGCCGAAGACACCGCGCCGGCCGAGGACACGGGCCAGGACACCGCGCCGGCCGAGGACGCGGGCCAGGACAACCCGGCGGCCGAGGACACGAGCACAGACAGCCCGACCTCCGACAACGCCGGCGAGAACACCGAGCCGGCCGAGGACACGAGCCGGCACGACTCGGCAACGGACGCGGGCACGGACGCCACCGAAGCAGGCGTGGACGCGGCGCCGGCCGGGCAGGTGAGCCAGGACGTTCCGGCTGCCCAAGAGGCGAGCGAAGGCGCGAAAGAGGACGAGGACGGGGAACGCGAGGACGCGGGTGCGCAGGCTCCGGCGTACGCGCGAAAGCCCATCAGGCAGCGGCGCGAGCAGGTGGCCGACCCGCGCAACCGCAGGACCGACCCGGAGCAGATCCTCGCGGCCTACCCGGTGACCTACGACCCGCTGACCCTGCGCGAGCAGATCGAGGACGACGAGCCCATGTGGGTGGTCATCGACCGGCTCACCGACAAGCTGGAGTACGCCGAGCGGGACGCCGACCGGGCACGGCTGCTGAGTTTGCGCGCGGTGGCTTCGCGGCTGCTCAACGACCTCGGCCCGGCGCTGGAGGACGCGACGGCGGCGCTCGCCCATGCCGAGGCGACCGGCGATCTCGTACGGGTGGCGACCGTCAAGGCGCGTCTCGGGCACGTGCTGCTGTGGCGTGGGGAGCACGCCGAGGCCGATCGGGTTTTCGAGGAGGCTGATTCGGCCGAGCTGCCGGCCCGGTTGCGCGCCGAGGTGCAGGAGCTGGCCGGGCGGTCGGCGTTCGAGCAGGGGCGTTACCTGGAGGCCGTCAACCACCTGGAGCTCGCCCTTGACCTGCGGAAGGGCGCCGACCCGGACCTCGTCGAGCGGATCGAGCTGGCCCTCGACACGATCACCGCGCGAGCGGCGAAGGGCTGGGGGCCGTACCCGCGGACCCGCGACGAGATCGTGGGCAAGCCGGCGCAGGCGCGGCCGTTGCGGGACGACGCGTCGGGGCTGTGGGGCTATCCGGGGTTGCTGACGCCGCAGTTCGCTCAGGCGCAGCCGTTCGCGGACGGCGTGGCGTGGGTGCGCCGGCCGGAGGCGCAGGCCTGGGAGCTGATCGACGCGGCGGGGCGGCTGCTCGTGGACGCGTCGGCCGGGTACCGGGCGGCGGGCCGGTTCTCGGACGGGCTGGCCTGGGTGTCGCGGGACGACGCGGGCGGCTGGTACGCGATCGACAAGCAGAACCGGGTGATCGTGCCGGGCGGGTTCGACGACGCGCGGCCGTTCCACAACGGGCTGGCGCTGGTGCGGCGGGGCGGCTGGGGCGTGGTCGACCGGCACGCCCGGCCGGTGGTGCTGCCGCAGTTCCGGGCGTTCGCGACCATGCTGGCCTCGGGCGAGCCGGTGGACGGTTTCACCGAGGAGGGCCTGGCCGTGGTCGACGCGGGCGAGGTGTACGGGGTGGTCGACCGGGCCGGGCAGTTGCTGGTGCAGCCGGTGCACGCCGCCCTGCTCATCCACCCGTCGGCGTTCCTGGTGGCCGACCGGTTCGGGTTGTGGGGCGCGCTCGACCGCAGGGGTGAGCCGCTGGTCGAGCTGAAGTACCGGGAGCGGGCCGACGTGCTCGACGAGATCGACAAGTTGATCAAGGACACTCGTCCCGTCCTCTGACAGATCCCGCGGGCGGGCATAGTGTCGGGGCATGGAACATCGTCATCTCGGCCGTTCCGGCCTGCTGATCAGCGAGCTGGCCTACGGCAACTGGATCACCCATGGTTCCCAGGTCGAGGAGGAGGCCGCCGTCGCGTGCGTGCGGGCCGCGCTCGACGTGGGCATCACGACCTTCGACACCGCGGACGCGTACGCCGGTGGCCGCGCCGAGGAGGTGCTCGGCCGGGCGCTGAAGGGCGAGCGCCGCGCCGGGCTGGAGATCTTCACCAAGGTCTTCTGGCCGACCGGTCCGGGCCCGAACGACCGCAGCCTGTCCCGTAAGCACATCATGGAGTCGATCGACGCGTCGCTGACCCGGCTGCAGACCGACTACGTCGACCTCTACCAGGCCCACCGCTACGACTACTCGACGCCGCTCGAGGAGACCATGCAGGCGTTCGCCGACGTGGTGCGTTCGGGCAAGGCGCTCTACATCGGTGTCTCGGAGTGGACGGCGTCCGAGATCCGCGCGGGCTGGGAGATGGCGCAGGATCTGAAGATCCCGTTCGTGTCGAACCAGCCGCAGTATTCGGCGCTGTGGCGGGTCATCGAGGCCGAGGTGGTGCCCACGTCGATCGAGCTGGGTGTCGGCCAGGTGGTGTTCTCGCCGATCGCGCAGGGCGTGCTGACCGGCAAGTACAAGGTGGGCGAGCAGCCGCCGGCCGGGTCGCGGGCCACCGACGAGAAGTCGGGCGCCAACTTCATCTCGCGGTTCCTGCGCGACGAGGTGCTGGAGGCGGTGGCGCAGCTCAAGCCGCTGGCCGACCAGGCCGGGCTGTCGATGGCGCAGCTGGCCGTGGCCTGGGTGCTGCAGAACTCGAACGTCTCCGCCGCGATCATCGGCGCGTCGCGTCCCGAGCAGGTGCACGACAACGCGGTGGCGTCCGGCAAGAAGCTCGACGCCGACCTGATGAAGGCGATCGACGCCGCGCTCGACCCGGTCGTCGAGCGTGACCCCGCGAAGACGCAGAGCCCCGCTCGCCGTCCGTGATGTGAGCTTCTGGTCCGGCCGTCACGAGCCGGACCAGAACCTCATCAGTTGCAGGCCGACCTGGATCAGGACCTCGGACAGGCCGAGCTTGTCGGTGATCCAGAAGACGACGTCGAAAAAGTAGTCGCCGACGCGGGTCTGCCAGAGCAACAGGAAGAGCAGGATGAACCCGTACGGGGCGAAAAGGTTCCACGCCCGTTGATAGGCCGGGCTCATCCACGGCGCGAGGATGCTGCCGCCGTCGAGGCCGGGAATCGGCAACAGGTTGAGAATCGTCGCCGTGACCTGCAGGAACGCGACCGCCGCGAGGGCCGCCCAGAACTCCAGGTGATCGCCGGAGCCGCCCGCCACGAACTGGCCGCCGACCAGTTCGAGCGTGGGGCCGACGCCGATCAGGAACGGGAACGCGGCCACCAGCGCCAGGATCACGTTGGTGAGCGGGCCGGCCGCGCTGATCAGCGAGTCCTTGAGGCGGCTGTTGATGTAGCGGTGGTCGACCCAGACGGCGCCGCCGGGCAGGCCGATGCCGCCCAGGATCACCACGACCACCGGCAGCACGATCGACAGCAGCGGGCTCGTGTACTTCAACGGGTTGAGCCGCAGGTAGCCGCGTTCGGCCACGCTGCGGTCGCCGGAGAAGAAGCCGACCAGCGCGTGCGCGTACTCGTGCAGGCACAGCGAAACCAGCCAGCCCGACACGATGAACAGGAAGACGTCGACCCGTACGTTGCCGAAGCCCGTCCAGGTCATCCAGCCGCTGACGGCGAAGACGGCGACGATGCCCACGAACACCGGGCTGGGCACGAACGCGTTGCGAGGTGTCCGGGTGGAGACCGGCTCGTAAGTCACGACCGTATGCTCACTCGGCCGGGAGCAGGCTCATCCGGTAGTCGACCCGGTCGTCCTCAAGCAGCACGACCCCGGCGACTCCCTCCTTGGCCAGCTGCCGCCATTCCTGGCCGATCCACGACTCGGCGTCGGCCTGGCTGCTGAACGTCTCCTGCGGCCCGGCCACCGGCTGGCCCTCGGCGTTCTCGTACCGCCAACTCCACGGCATTCGCCGCCCCCTCACGTCCTCGGTCGGTGCGCTTCCACCCTACGGCGTCCGCGTGCGCGCTCCGGCCTTAAGGTACGGGGCATGTCCGATGATCGGTGGCACACGGTCCTGGTGCTCGGCGGCATCCGTTCCGGCAAGTCCGCGTTCGCCGAGTCGCTGGTGGCCGGCGCTCCCGCTGTGCGCTACGTGGCGACGGCGAGCGGCGGTGAGGACGACCCGGAGTGGCTCGCCCGGATCGAGGCCCATCAGCGGCGGCGGCCGCAGTCCTGGTCGACCGAGGAGACCGGCGCCGACCCGGCCCGGCTGACCGAGCTGCTGACCGAGGCCAAGCCCGACGACACGCTGCTCGTGGACGACCTGGGCGGCTGGGTGGCGGCGGTGCTCGACCCGGCTCGCCAGCCCAACGACGACCAGGCCGACGTGGCAGCCCTGGCGGCGGCCGTACGCTCGTGCACCGCCCGGGTGGTGCTGGTGAGCCCCGAGGTCGGCCTGTCGCTGGTGGCGACGACGCCGGTGGGGCGCGCGTTCGCCGACGCCCTGGGCACGACGAACCAGGCCCTGGCCGACGCCTGCGACCGGGTGGCCCTGGTCGTGGCGGGCCGTCCGGTGTGGCTGAAGCCGACGGCCGAAGATGCCGCGCTCGTCGGCGACCGGCTCGCGCCGGCGGCAGCCGCGGAGGCCGGCGAGCCTGTCGTGGTTGCGCCCGTCCCGGTTGAGGCTCAGCTGGTCAGCCCCGTTGTTCCTGAGGACCCTTCACCCCGTACGGGGGAGGTTCTCAACGAGGCGACCATGGTGCTGCCTCTCGTGGCGTCCAACACGGTCATCGAGGCGGGCATGGAGCTGCCCATGCCCGACAGCGACGCCGGGCCCGACGCGCGTGATCGGCTGGTGAACGTCGACTTTCCCGGCACCGGGCTGGGGCGCCTCGTCGAGGCCGTCGAGTTCGCGGCGGCCACACAGGGCACTGTCACGCCGCGGCCGTGGGAAGCCGTACGGGTTCTGTTGCTCTCGGGCCGGCACGCCGGTGGCGCCGCGGCCGGGGACGACGTCGAGGACGTGGAACGCCGCGTCGCGCAGGTCGAGGACGGCGAAGGTGTGCTCAGCCGCCTGGCCGGTTCGGCCGGGGCCGACATCGCCGTGCTGCGCACCGAGGAAGCCGGCCCCATCGAGGACGGTCCGGTCAGCACCGACGAGGAGGTCGAGCGCGCACTGCGGCAGGGCTGGCAGCTCGCCGACGCGGCCGCCGAGGCGGGCAAGGATTTGCTGGTGCTGGCCTCGATCGGCGTCGGCACGGACGCGGTGGCCACGGCCGTCTCGGTCGCCACCACCGGTTCCGAGGCCGTGGCCGTGCTGCCCCGGGTGCTGCTGCCGGGCGGGGTGTACGACGACGAGTCGTGGATGCTGCGCTGCGCCGCCGTCCGGGACGCGTTGCACCGGATCCGCCGTGAGCCGCGCGGCGCCAAGGACATCCTGCGTGAGCTGGGCGGGCAGGACCTCGCCGTGGCCACGGGGGTGCTGCTGGGGGCGGCCGCCCGACGGTTGCCGGTCGTGCTCGACGGACCGGTCGGGGTGGCGGCCGGCCTGATCGCCCGCGACCTGGCCGGGCAGACCCGGCACTGGTCGCTGCTGGTCGACACGGGCAGCCTCGAACTGGTGCGCCAGGGCGGGGACGTGCTCGGGCTGAACCCCGTACTCGAGCTCGGTCTCGGTCTGGGTGAAGGGGCCAACGCCCTGGCCGCCCTGCCGCTGCTGAGGACGGCGGTGGGGCTGGCGTCGGCGACCGGGGTGCACCCGGCGATGCTGGCCGAGCACGGCGACGACGGGCTGACCGGGGACCTGGACGACGCCGACTTCGTCGAGCCCGAGCCGGACGGCCCGGGACCGGCCACGACGTGACCTTCGCGGCCGGGCTGCGGCTGTCGATCACCACGCTGACCGTCCTGCCGGTGCGCGCCGGGCGGATCGACCGGCCGGTGGCCGCGGTGGCGATGAGCGTGGCGCCGGCCGTGGGCGCGGCGCTCGGCACGATTGTGGCCGGGCTGCTCTGGCTGCTGCGCGAGGCGCACGCCCCGGCGCTGCTCGCGGGCGCGGTCACGGTCGCCGCGGCGGCCCTGCTGACCCGGGGGATGCACCTGGACGGGCTGGCCGACACGATCGACGCGCTCGGCTCCTACCGCCGGGGCGAAGCCGCCCTGGACATCATGAAGAAACCGGACATCGGTCCGTTCGGCGTGGCGGCGATCGCCCTCACGCTGCTGATCCAGGCGGCGGCGCTGAGCACGCTGCCGGTGGCGGCGGTGATCGTCGCGTTCGCGGCGGGGCGGGCCGCCATCCCGATCGCCTGCCGCCGGGGGGTGCCGGCCGCACGGCCGGAGGGGCTGGGCGCGCTGGTGGCGGGAACGGTGCCGGTGGCGGTCGCCGTCGCGGTTGCGGTGGTCGTGACGGCAGCGGCGGCGATCCCGGGCCGGACCTGGCAGGGGCCGGTGGCGGTGGCTGTCGCGTTGCCGGCGGTGGTCGGGCTGGTGCGCCACGCCGTACGCCGTTTCGGCGGCATCACGGGCGACGTGCTGGGCGCGGCCGTCGAAATCGCCACGACGCTCACCATGATCGCCCTGACCCTGGGCTAGGCCTCAGCGGACCGACGGCTGCACGAACGGGGGCTTGACCAGGCGGGCCTCCGTACGCCGGCCCCGGATGTCGATCTCGACCAGGTCGCCGTCGCTGAGGGCGGCCGCGGTGTCGATCAGGGCGAGCGCGATGCCGGCCTTCTTGGTGGGTGAGAACGTCCCGCTCGTGGTCTCGCCGATGCGCGACTCACCGGCGTACACGGGCATGTGGCCTCTCGGGATGCCCCGCCCGGTCAGTTCCAGCCCACGCAGGGTGCGACGCGGGCCGGCGGCCTTCTCGGCGACCAACGCGTCGCGACCCCAGAACGCGGGTTTGCCCCAGCCGACGGCCCAGCCCGAGCGCGCCTGCACCGGCGTGATGTCGAGCGAGAGGTCCTGGCCGTGCAGCGGGTAGCCCATCTCGGTGCGCAGCGTGTCGCGGGCGCCGAGGCCGCACGGGCGCACGCCGGCCTCGATCAGCGCGTCCCACACCCCGGCCGCCTTGTCCCAGGGGACGACCAGCTCGTAGCCGTGCTCGCCGGTGTAACCCGTACGGCAGACGATCAGCTCGCCGGCGGCCACGAACGACATGTAGTCGGCCGGCCCGGGCAGTCCGAGCTTGGCCAGCACCTCGGCCGACTGCGGGCCCTGCACGGCGAGCACAGCCCAGTCCCGGTGCTCCCCCGTCACGGTCACGCCTTCGGGCGCGGCGGCTTCGAGACCCCGTACGACGGAAGCGGTGTTGGCGGCGTTGGGAATGAGGAAGACCTCGTCGTCGGAGATCAGGTACGCGATCAGGTCGTCGATCACGCCGCCGTTCTCGTCGCAGCACAGCGTGTACTGGGCCTGGCCCGGCGCTATCCGGCCCAGGTCGTTGGTCAGGCAGGCGTTGACGAAGGCGGCCGCGCCCTCACCCCGTACGCGGGCCTTGCCGAGATGCGACACGTCGAACACGCCGCACGCCTCGCGCACGGCCGTGTGCTCCTTGATGACGCCGCCGCCCGAGTATTCCAACGGCATCTCCCAGCCCCCGAAAGCGGCGAACTTCGCACCGAGGGCGGCGTGGCGCTCGTGCAGGGGGGAACGAGAAAGGGCGTCGGCAGACATGAGAGTCAACTTACCCGTGACCTTGCCCTTGGTTAGAGTCGCGGGGACACCCCACCCCCGGCGTCAGTCCGCCGGGGAATCACCGACCAGCCGGCGCGGCCCATGAGGCGCCCGGCCCCGAAGTCCCGCGGAGAGCCTCCAGTGAGCCAGCCCAGCCTCAGCCTGGTCGACACCGACCCGGCCGAATTGGCCGTCGATGCCATCGTCATCGGCCTGCACAGCCAGCCCGACGAGGGTGGCGCCCTGCTGCCGGCCGCCGGCGCCGAGAGCATCGCCGCCGCGTTCGACGGCAAGCTGACCTCGACGCTGGCGCTGCTCGGCGCGAGCGGCGCGCCGGGTGAGGTGACCAAGCTGGCCACCCTCGGCACGATCGCCGCCCCGCTGGTGGTGGCGGTCGGCCTCGGCGACGAGCCGTCCGGGTCGGCGCCCGAGCCCGAGACCCTGCGCCGGGGCACCGGCGCCGCTGTACGCGCGCTGGCCGGCAGCGCCACCGTCGCGCTCGCGCTGCCGCTGCCCGACGACGAGGACGCGCCGTCGGTGCTGCGCGCGATCCTCGAGGGCGCGCTGCTCGGCTCGTACAAGTTCGCCGGTTACAAGACCAAGCCGCAGCCGAACCGCCGCGAGCCGGTGTCGGCCCTGCAGGTGCACGTGCCCGACGCGGCGGACCCGGCGGCCGCGGCCGAGGTGACGCGGGCCGAGGTCGTCGCGCGCGCGGTGCGCCTGACCCGCGACTGGGTCAACACCCCGCCCAACTCGCTGCGCCCGCCGCAGTTCGCCGACGCCGTGGTGGCCGCGGCCGAGGGCACCGGCCTGCAGGTCGAGGTCCTCGACTTCGACGAGCTCCAGGCCGGCGGCTACGGCGGCATCGTGGCCGTGGGGCAGGGCTCCGAGGCCCCGCCGCGCCTGGTCAAGCTGACCTACGTGCCCGAGGGTGTGGAGTCGCCGAAGCGGGTCGCGCTGGTGGGCAAGGGCATCACGTTCGACACCGGCGGCATCAGCATCAAGCCGGCCGCGGGCATGTGGGAGATGAAGTCCGACATGGCGGGCGCGGCGGCGGTCGGCGCCACCATGCTGGCCGTGGCGGCGCTCAAGCCCCGGGTTGCGGTGAGCGCGTACCTGGCCATGGCGGAGAACATGCCTTCCGGTACGGCGTACCGGCCGGGCGACGTCATCACGATGTTCAACGGCAAGCGGGTCGAGGTCTTCAACACCGACGCCGAGGGCCGGATGGTGCTGGCCGACGCGATCGCCCGGGCCTGCGCCGACGGCACCGACTACGTCTTCGAGGCGTCGACGCTGACCGGCGGCCAGGTCATCGCGCTGGGCAAGCGGATCGCGGGCCTGATGGGCTCGGAGGCGGCCACCGAGCTGGTACGCAAGGCAGGCGACGAGGTCGGCGAGCCGGCCTGGCCGATGCCACTGCCCGACGAGGTGCGCAAGGGCATGGAGTCCGACATCGCCGACATCTGCCAGACGAACGCGAACCTGGACCGGGCCGGGCACATGCTGCAGGGCGGCGTTTTCCTGCGGGAGTTCGTGGCCGAGGGTGTCGAGTGGGCGCACATCGACATCGCCGGCCCGAGCTACCACACGGGCGAGGCCACCGGGTACTGGACCAAGGGCGGCACGGGCGTACCGATTCGCACGCTTCTTACGGTTATCGACCAGTTGGGCTGATTATTACGGTTCCGGGCGCATCGCGCCCGGAACCGTGTCAGTTTTCCTGGGCGGGACGCCGTTTGCGGCGCTCGTTGTAGTCACGCATCCGCTGCGGATAGCCCATGAGCCGCACGTCATAGATCGGAACGCTCAACTGATGAGCCCACCGCCGGGCGATCTCGGGAGTCTCGGTGCGCCGGCGCGTCCACTCCCCGTCGTGTGCCACGAGCAACACCGTGGTCTCGGTCACTGTCGTGCGCGGCTCGATGAACGCCTCGACCCCGCGGCGGGTGCGGACGAACTCGGCAAGATACTCAAGATCAGCACGGTCGACAGCCCGCCCGGCCGCAGCCCGCGGCTCCTGACGACGCCGAAACCAGGCCACCACATGCTCCTCACGCTCAACTGCGGCAAGAGTACGTCGAGCAGGCCCGCCTCGGGGAACCTGAGTGCACCGGCCGGTTCGCAAAGTGACAAGATGGCGTGGACATACTGTGACCGTTTCCATTGGGAGTTGTTCGGGCTTACCTTGACCGACGCACAGCTACAGCTGGACGCCTCGGTGCCCACCGCCCCGAATAATTGTCACCGTGTGACCCGCATGGCAACGACGCGAACACTGGAGTCAACGTGAGCCAGCCGAACGGCGGAACCTTCGACATCGTCATCCTCGGCGCCGGCAGCGGTGGTTATGCGGCCGCCCTGCGCGCGGCCGAGCTCAACCTCTCCGTCGCGCTGATCGACAAGGCCGAGCTGGGCGGCACCTGCCTGCACCGGGGCTGCATCCCGACCAAGGCGCTGCTGCACGCGGCCGAGATCGCCGACCAGACCCGCGAGAGCGAGCAGTTCGGCGTCAAGGCCGACCTGGTCGGCATCGACATGGCCGGTGTCAACGCGTACAAGGACGGCGTGGTCGCGCGCCTCTACAAGGGCCTGCAGGGTCTGCTCAAGCAAGACAAGATCACCCTGGTTCAGGGCGCGGGCAAGCTGGTCGCCAAGGACACGGTCGAGGTCGACGGCAAGCGTTACACCGGCCGCAACGTCATCCTGGCGACCGGCTCCTACTCGCGATCGCTGCCCGGCCTCGAGGTCGACGGCAAGCGCGTCATCACCAGCGAGCACGCCCTCAAGCTCGACCGCGTGCCCTCCTCCGCGATCGTGCTCGGCGGCGGCGTCATCGGCGTCGAGTTCGCCAGCGTGTGGAAGTCGTTCGGCGCCGAGGTCACCATCCTCGAGGCCCTCCCCCGCCTGGTGGCGGCCGAGGACGAGGAGATCTCGAAGACGGTCGAGCGCGCGTTCCGCAAGCGCAAGATCAACTTCAAGGTCGGCAAGCCGTTCGAGAAGGTCGAGCACACCGACAACGGCGTCCGCGCGACCATCGCCGGCGGCGAGACCGTCGAGGCCGAGGTGCTGCTGGTCGCGGTCGGCCGCGGCCCGACGACGGCGAACCTGGGCTACGAGCAGCAGGGCATCACGCTCGACCGGGGCTTCGTCATCACCAACGAGCGCCTGCACACCGGCGTCGGCAACATCTACGCCGTGGGCGACATCGTGCCCGGCCTGCAGCTCGCCCACCGCGGCTTCCAGCAGGGCATCTTCGTCGCCGAGGAGATCGCCGGGCTCAAGCCGGCCCCGATCGACGAGGCCGGCATCCCGCGGGTCACCTATTCCGACCCCGAGATCGCCTCGGTCGGCCTGACCGAGACCAAGGCCAAGGAGCAGTACGGCGCGGACAAGGTCTCGACGTACAACTACAACCTCGGCGGCAACGGCAAGAGCCAGATCCTCAAGACCGCGGGCTTCGTCAAGCTCGTCCGGCTCAACGACGGCCCGGTCCTCGGCGTGCACATGGTCGGCGCGCGGATGGGTGAGCTGGTCGGCGAGGCCCAGCTGATCTACAACTGGGAGGCGTTCCCGGAAGAGGTCGCCCAGCTGGTCCACGCGCACCCGACGCAGAACGAGGCACTCGGCGAGGCGTTCCTGGCCCTGTCGGGCAAGCCCCTGCACGCACACAGCTGATCACCTGATCTACGCCGAGCCGGACCAAAAACGTGGTTAAGGAGTTCTGAGACATGCCGACATCGGTCACCATGCCGCGGCTGGGTGAGAGCGTCACCGAGGGCACCGTCACTCGCTGGCTGAAGCAGGAGGGCGAGCGGGTGGAGGCCGACGAGCCGCTGCTCGAGGTCTCCACCGACAAGGTCGACACCGAGATCCCCTCGCCGGCCGCGGGTGTGCTCGCCCGCATCGTCGTCGGCGAGGACGAGACGGCCGACGTCGGCAGCGAACTCGCGGTCATCGCGGGCGACGGGGAGGACGCCGGTTCCGCCGCGCCCGCCCCGGCCCAGCAGCAGACCGCCGAGCCCGAGCCCGCGGCGCCCACCACCCCGTCGACCGAGAAGCCGGTCGAGCAGGAGGCTCCGGCCCCGCAGACGGCCAAGCCGACCGGCGAGGGCACCGCGGTCAAGATGCCGGCGCTCGGCGAGAGCGTCACCGAGGGCACCGTCACCCGCTGGCTCAAGGCGGTCGGCGACTCGGTCGACGTCGACGAGCCGCTGCTCGAGGTCTCCACCGACAAGGTCGACACCGAGATCCCCTCGCCGGTCGCGGGCACGCTGCTCGAGATCAAGGTGCAGGAGGACGAGACGGCCGACGTCGGCGCCGACCTCGCGATCATCGGCGCCGAGGGTGCCGCGCCCGCGCCGGCTGAGGAGAAGCCCACTCCGGCGCCCGCGCCTCAGCAGCAGGCCGCTCCGAAGATCGAGTCGGCTCCCGCGCCCGACTTCGCCCCGGCCGGCGAGTCCTACGCCGACCCGGCGCCCGAGGCCGAGACGGCCAAGGACCCGGTCGCGGCCGAGGCGAAGGCCGAGCCGCCCGCCCCGGCGCAGCCGCGCACCGAGTCGGCGAGCCCGAACGGCGCCGGCGACGCGGGTTACGTCACCCCGCTGGTGCGCAAGCTCGCCGCCGAGAAGGGCGTCGACCTGTCGACCCTGACCGGCACCGGCGTCGGCGGCCGCATCCGCAAGCAGGACGTGACCGACGCCGCCGAGAAGGCTGCCGCCGCCAAGTCGGCTCCCGCTCCCGCTCCGGCTGCGGCTCCGCAGAAAGCACCGGCGCCCGCCAAGCCGGCGCCGAGCCCGTTGCGTGGCCGCACCGAGAAGCTGACCCGCACCCGCGCGACGATCGCCCGTCGCATGGTCGAGTCGCTGCAGATCTCGGCGCAGCTCACCACGGTCGTCGAGGTCGACGTCACCAAGATCGCTCAGCTGCGGCAGAAGGCCAAGGCCGACTTCCTGGCCCAGCACGGCGTGAAGCTCAGCTTCCTGCCGTTCTTCGCCCTGGCCGCGGTCGAGGCGCTGCGTCAGCACCCGGTGGTCAACTCGTCGATCGACCAGGAGGCCGGCACGGTCACCTACCACGACGCCGAGCACCTGGGCATGGCCGTCGACACGCCGAAGGGCCTGATCGTCCCGGTCATCAAGGACGCGGGCGACCTCAACCTGGCCGGCCTGGCCAAGCGGATCGCCGACGTGGCCGAGCGCACCCGCAACAACAAGATCGGGCCGGACGAGATCTCGGGCGGCACGTTCACGCTGACCAACACGGGCAGCCGGGGCGCGCTCTTCGACACCCCCATCATCAACCAGCCGCAGGTCGGCATCCTGGGCACCGGCGCGGTGGTCAAGCGCGCCGTGGTCATCAACGACCCCGAGCTGGGCGAGGTCATCGCGCCCCGCTCGATGGTCTACCTGGCCCTCAGCTACGACCACCGGATCGTGGACGGCGCCGACGCCGCCCGCTTCCTGGTCACGCTGAAGGAGCGCCTCGAGGGCGGCCACTTCGAGGGCGACCTCGGACTCGCGTAACAACCAGCAGCACAGAGAGCGTCCGGGATCATCCCGGGCGCTCTCTTCGTTTTGAACGGGTTCGATCCAGGGCATGATGGGAACCATGCGGATCCTGATCTCCGGCGGCTCCGGCTTTCTCGGCACCCCTTTCGTCGAGCGGCTGCGCGGCAACGGGCACGACGTGACCCGGCTGGTGCGCCGGCCGGCCCAGGCGCCCGACGAGGCGACCTGGCAGCCCTCGCAGGGTCAGATCGACCCGCACGTCGTCGCGGCGGCCGACGTGGTGATCAACCTGTCCGGCGCGAACGTGGGCGGCAAACGCTGGAACGCCCGCTACAAGAGCGAGCTGCGGTCCAGCCGGGTCGACACCACCGGCACGCTCGCCCGGGCGATCAGCAAGCTGCCCGGCGGCGACCGCCCGCACACGCTGCTGCAGGCCTCCGCCGTCGGCTGGTACGGCGACACCGGCGACAACCCGGTCACCGAGGAGGCGCCCGCGGGCACCACATTCCTGGCCGACCTGTGCCGGGTCTGGGAAGCGGCCGCCCGTCCGGCCGAGGACGCCGGCGTACGGGTCGTGCTGATGCGTACGGGCATCGCCGTCGAGACCCTGGTCGAGAAGCTCCTGCTGCCGTTCAAGCTGGGCGCGGGGGCCAAGCTCGGCGGCGGCAAGCAGTGGATGCCCTGGACAGACGTGCCCGACTGGCTCGCCGCGGCCGAGTTCCTGCTCGAGCGTGAGGACCTCGCCGGCCCGGTCAACCTGGTCGGCCGCGAGCCGGCGACCAACGCCGAGTTCACCAAGGCGCTGGCCGGCGCCGTCAACCGGCCGGCCCTGCTGTCCGTGCCGGGCCCGGCGCTGCACCTCGCGCTGGGCGAACTGGCCGGCGAGTCGCTGCGCAGTTCGCGAGTGGTCCCGGCCGTGCTGCAGCGGGCCGGTTTCCAGTGGGCCCACCCGACCATCGAGTCCGCTCTCCGGGCCGTCGTGGGCCGGGAAGCGGCAGCATCGCGTTGAGCAGCGGCGGCGGCTTGCTAACCTGCGCCTGATGTCCGTCGCCGTTCCCACCACCACGTCTGCCGCCGATGAGCCGGCCCCGCCCGACGCCCCCGCGGCGACCCGGCGGTGGCGGTCGCATCTGTTCGTCGCGCTGGCCGCCCTCGTCCTCGCCGGGTACGTCGTCAGCCGGCTCTGGCAGGACCCGTTCCAGCACGCTGTCGCCGAGAACGTCGGCGATCAGGCGTTCTTCGAGTGGGTGCTGTCCTACGGCGTGCACCTGATCCAGCACGGCGGCGACCCGTTCTTCACCGATCTGCTCAACGTGCCCGACGGCGTCAACCTCGCGGCCAACACCTCGATCACCGTGTACGCGATCCTGTTCGCGCCGCTGACGATGCTGGCCGGCCCGCAGATCACGTTCCTGACGATCCTCACGCTCAACCTGGCCGGCTCCGCCTTCGCCTGGTATCTGTTCCTCGGCCGCTGGATCACCGCCAACCGGGCCGCCGCCGCGCTGGCCGGGCTGTTCTGCGGGTTCGCGCCGGGCTTCATCGCCCACGCCAACGGCCACCTGAACTGGACGGCGGGCTGGATCGCGCCGCTGGTGCTGTGGCGGCTGCTCGCGATGCGGGACACCGGCCGCTGGCTGCGCAACGGGCTGATCCTCGGCCTGACGCTGGTGGTCGGGTTCTCGATCGCCGCCGAGGGCCTGTTCTTCGCGGCGCTGGCCGGCGGGGTGTTCGTGATCGTCTGGGCCCTCGCGCCGGTCAACCGGGCCGAGGCGCGCGCCGCGTGGGCGAAGTTCGCGGCCGGGCTCGGCGTCACCGCGGTGGTGGCCGGCGCCCTGCTGGCGTACCCGCTCCACATGCACTTCGCCGGGCCGCAGACCTTCAAGGGCACCGGGTTCAACCAGCGGCACTACTCCGAGGACCTGCTCTCGTTCTTCGCGTACGCCGATCGGTCGCTGGCCGCCTGGGCCGGGTTCGGCAACCACTTCGCTGCCAACCGTACGGAGGAGCAAAGCTTCTTCGGCCTGCCGCTGATGGTGCTGATCGTCGTCTCGCTGGTGATGCTTTACCGGCGGGCCGACGACAGCCGCCGCGCGACGCTGCGCGCTCTGCTCGTGGTGGGCGGGCTGTTCCTGCTCATCTCGCTCGGCCCCCGGCTGCGGCTGGCCGGCGAGGGCACAGACATTCCTTTGCTGTACGCCCTCCTGCAGCGCCTGCCGCTGTTCGACGCGGCCCTGCCGGCCCGGTACGCCCTGGTGCTGGTCGGTGTGTTCGGCGTGATCCTGGCCATGGCGTGCGAGCAGGCCTTCGGCGCCGTACGCCCGCAGCCGCTCTACACGATGGGGCTGGTGCTCGCGCTCGTCCCGATCTTCCCGATCCCGCTGGAGTACCGGCACCGCTCGCCCGAGCCACGGTTCATCGCCGACGGCACATGGGAGCGGTACGTGCCCGACGGCGGGGTGATGAGCGCGCTGCCGTTCGCGATCAACGTGGCAGCCGACGGGCAGCGCTGGCAGGCGTACACGATGGCCCGAGGCGGCAAGCTGTTCCGCATCCCCGACGGCTACTTCCTCGGCCCCGACATCGACGGCCCCGAGGGCAAGGGCCGCATCGGCTCGATCCCGCGGGCCACCGACTGGTTGTTCCTGCGGGCCGCCCTGTACGGCTACATCGCCGACCTCGACAACGCCGACCGGGCCACCGCCCGCGCCGACTTCCAGCGCTGGGGCGTCGAGGCGCTGTTCCTGCCCGACGAGATCACCGGTCCCGAGGGGCCGTTGTTCCGCTCGGCCGTCGAGTTCACCGCGCGCGACCTGCTGGGTGAGCCGGAACGCGTCGACGACGTCCTGGTGTGGCGTATCCGTCCCGGAGTGGATCCGGTCGACCGGTGAGTAGGGGACTACCGTGGATGCCGTGACAACTTCCACGCTCACAGTCCTGCGTCCCGGCCTCGTCGACTACCGCGAGGCCTGGGACGAGCAGCGGCGCCTGCACGAGGCCGTGGTGGAGGGCACCCAGCCCGACACCGTGCTGCTGCTCGAGCACCCCAGCGTGCTGACCGCCGGCAAACGCACCGAGCCCGCCGACCTGCCGATCGACGGCACCCCCGTCGTCGACGTCGACCGCGGCGGCAAGATCACCTGGCACGGTCCGGGTCAGCTGGTGGGCTATCCGATCCTGAGGCTGCCCGACCCGATCGACGTGGTGGCCTACGTACGCCGCACCGAGCAGCTGCTGATCGACGTGTGCGCCGAGTTCGGCGTCACCGCCGCCCGCTCCGACATCAAGGGCCGCAGCGGCGCGTGGGTCCTGGCCGACGACCGCGGCCCCGACCGCAAGATCGCCGCGATCGGCATCCGGGTCGCCCGCGGCGTCACCCAGCACGGCTTCGCCATCAACGCCAACTGCGACCTGGCCAACTTCGACAGGTTCACCCCGTGCGGCATCCGCGACGCGGGCGTCACCTCGCTCAGCGCCGAGCTGGGCCGCGACGTGACGGTGGCCGAGGTGCTGCCGGTTGTCGAGAAGCACCTCACTACGCTGCTCTGATGGCTCTCTATCGGGACCCGCGCGACAAACGCGTCTTCGTCCCCAAACGCGGCGGTGGGGTGTCGCTGAACTTCGGCCACCCCATCGCCTGGGTGATCCTGGTCTGCACGACCATCATCCCGTTCGCCATCGTGATCGGCATGACCATCGCTGTGCTGTCCTGACGCCCCTCGCGGCGATCCATCCCAGCGGTTCCGAACCAACACCCCAGCGCTCCCCGAAGCGCAGTCCGCTTAAAAGGTTCCAAACCAACACGGCCCAGCGCGTCCCGAAACGACCACCCCAGCGCGTCCCGGGGCCAGCTCCCCAGCGCGCCCCGAAGCCAGCGCCCCGGTGGTTCCCGGAGCGTCAGTTCGCCCCAACGGTTCCCCAAGCGATCACCCAACGCCCCCGGAACAATCACCCCGACGCCCCCAGCAACCGCCCCCAGCGCGTCCCGAAGCCAGCGCCCAGCGGCTCCCGGAGCGCAGTCCACTTCACCGGGCCTCCTGAGCTCGTGACGAACGCCCCAGCGCGCCCCGAAGCCAGCGCCCGAGTGGTTCCCCGAGCGCAGTCCACTTCAGCGGCCCTCCTGAGCTGGTCCAGCCCGGCGCCTCCCGGAGCACGGTCCGCTTCCGCGTGTACCCGGGCGATGTGGCTCAGTGGTTTTCGCGGGCGAACCTCCACACGCTGACGGTCAGGTCGTGGCGCAGGCACGAGAGCAGGTCGCCCGCGCGCTGACAGGCGTCCGGCGTCACCCGCGGGATGACACCGCGCACCCGGCCGTCGCCGGCGCCGACCAGCGTGGTGCGGTCCCCCTCGGGATAGAACACCAGGTCTCCGACCGGTCGTCCCCGGCCGAACTCGTGCGTGACCCGGCCGGTGGCGAGGTCGACCCGCGCGGACCGGCCGTCATCGCCGGTCAGCACGTCGCTCTCGCTCACCAGCCGCCACCGCGGGCCGCTCCACCGGACCCGGCCGCTCGCCGGATCGAGGGTGGCAACCCCCTCGAAGCCGACCACACAGAGCAACCCCCCGCCGCAAGCGACCGCCCCGAACGGCGACACGACCGGCGTGCGCCACTCGCGTTCCAGCCCGTCGAGCCGGAAAGCCGCGACGGAAGTGCCACTGATGGCGATCAGCCGCTCCCCCACGAGCTGCACCGCCGCGCCCGGCACAGAAAAATCCCATTCCCCCCGTACGCTCAAAGCCCGCGGCCCGGTCAGCTCGCGCCCATCGGCAGCGGCGTAGACGGCCGCGCGCGTCCCGTCGAGCAGCACCACACGTGTCTCATCCCCCGCGAACGCCGACGCCGGCCGCTTCCAGAAAAGCCGCCCGGTGCGCAGCTCACGGAGCCGGAGCACGCCGTCGTCGGGGCTCCACTCGGCCACCCGCCCGCCGACCAGCTGCACGAACGGGAAACCGTCCTGACTCCACAACACCGTGCCCGTGCGCGCGTCGAGGAAGGTCGCCACCCCCGCGTCGTTGGAGTCGACCACCAGCGTGCCGCCGGCCAGTTGCAGCCGCTGCCCCGACGTGATCTCGGCCCGCCAGGAAGGGCAGCCCTCGCACAGCGGGATGGCCTCGACCCGGCCGTCGGTGCGCGCGATGTAGGCGGCCTGGGTGGTGAGCAGGCTCGCCGAGAGCCCCACGCCGTCGGCCCTGAGAACCTCGACCACGCCGGCGCCCCGCGGAAGCACGGCGGCGCCACTGAGCAGCAGCAGGACGAGCCCGGCCACGGCGACGACCCGCGCAAGACGACGCGACCCGGTGACCCGAGCGGGGGGCCGCTCGGAGCTCGCGGGAGCAACGTCGAGATCGATGAGCACGGTCGGCACTTTACGCCGCGGGACCGACAGAAAACCCGTTGTCCACAGGCCACCCCGACACCCCGAGCACCTGTGGACAACCAGCTTGATCACCTTGACAACCCGCCAAAGTCCCATCCGTTTCCCCAGGGCGGGTGGGGGTTCGGGATGGCCCACGCGCACGTGAAAGATTGCTTGTTCCCCGTCGGCTTGAGCGCGAGCGAGTCGATGGCCCAAGCGCGTGAACAGATTTCTTGTCGGCGTAGGGCGGGCGGTTGGGCTCCGGAGCGGGCGGTTTCTGGGTGGCTCGTCGGGTGCGATCTGTCCGCGGCGAAGGCCCAATACCCCGGGCGGCGGGGGCCCCTCGGGGATTTGAGGGGCCCCACGACGCGTACGGCATGGGTTTATGGGGTTATGCGGTGCAGGTCGCGCGGGAAGGCGGTCACCTCGCGCACGTTCGGGGTTTCGGTCAGGCGGGCCACGAAGCGTTCCAGGCCGATGGCCCAGCCGCCGTGTGGGGGCATTCCGTAGCGGAAACCGTCCAGGTAACCCCCGTACGGTTCCAGGGGCTCGCCGGCCCGGGTAAGCGCCTCGACATAGTCCTCGTAGGTGTGCAGGCGCTGGCCGCCGGTGACGATTTCCAGGCCTCGGAAAAGCAGGTCGAAGCCGTTTGAATACGTGGGGTCGGCCGGGTCGGGGTGGGTGTAGAAGGGGCGTTTGCGCATCGGGTATCCGGTGACGTAGACGAATTCGGAGCCGTGTTCGCGCCGCGCCCATTCGCCCACGGCCCGCTCGTGGGCGGGGGCCAGGTCGGGCTCGTCGTGGGGCGCCCCGGCGATGCGCAACGCCTCGGTGAAATGCACGGCGGGGATCTCGGCGGGCACGATCGGTTTTTCGAAAAGCGGCTCCGTCATGACGGCGAGGGTGCGGGTCAGCGTCGCCATCACGTCGCGGTGGTCCGCTATGAAACCCATCTCGGCGTCGAGTGACGTGTATTGGGCGAGGTGCCGCGCGGTGTCGCTGGGTTCGGCGCGGAAGACCGGGCCGACCTCGAAGACGCGTTCGAAGACGCCGACCATGAGCTGTTTGTAGAACTGCGGCGACTGCGCGAGATAGGCCGGGCGCCCGAAATAGTCGAGCCGGAAGACGTTGGCGCCGGACTCGGTGGCCGAGGCGACGATTTTCGGCGTCTGGATCTCGACGAATCGCTGCTCGGTGAGCGCGGCCCGGAAACCGGCCGTGACCGTGGCCGCGATCCGCAGCGCCGACCGCCGGGCGGGGTGCCGCAGGGCCAGCGCGGCGTGGTCGAGCTGGGTCGGCAATGCGGCGGCGAGGGCCGGGCGGTGCAGTTCGAACGGCAACGGCGACCGTACGGCGGACAGCACTCGGATCTTGGGTCTTGTCAGTTCGACACCGCCGGGCGCCTGCTCGTTGGGGGTGACCGTCGCGATGACCTCGACGACGCTCTCCTCGGTGAGGTGTTCGAGCTGCTCACGAGTCTCGGGTTCGGCGACGACGACCTGCGACAGGCCCTCGGCGTCGCGAACGATCAGGAAGGCCACCGATTTGAGCAGGCGGCGGCGGCGGATCCAGCCGGCGATCGTCACGGTCTCGTGCGGATGCGCCGGGAGCTGGGAAGAGAGGATGCGTTGCACGGCTTGGACCTCCTCTGGTTGCTGCAACGCGGCCCCAGGGAGGCGTGGGCGAGCGGGATCCTCGCGGTGCCACCACACCTTCGCGCCCTCACGAGCGCCTCTTGTCGTGCTCGGCTCGGGAGTGTCTTCACGCTCCGGCGTCGGGCCACCTTCACAGCCTGTGGTGACTCTCTCGGCCGACAAATCGGAGCGTTACTTGGTTCCTTCAGCGCCGTCCGGCGACGTTAACAGGGGGCAACGCGGGGGCGAAAGGCATTTAACACGGCGCGTGTGGTGGCCGTCACACGAGACGTCACGTGAGCCTCGTCGCCCCTGTCTAGGCAGGGGCCCGTTCAGGCGTAATCTCGACCCTGTGACTATTGCTCCCGAGGGCCGCCGCATGCTGCGCATCGAAGCGCGCAACGCCGAAACTCCCATCGAGCGGAAGCCTCCGTGGATCAAGGTCAAAGCCAAGATGGGACCGGAATACACCCAGATGCGCGGGCTGGTGCAGAAGGAAGGCCTGCACACGGTCTGCCAGGAAGCCGGGTGTCCCAACATCTACGAGTGCTGGGAAGACCGCGAGGCCACGTTCCTGATCGGCGGCGACCAATGCACGCGACGCTGTGACTTCTGCCAGATCGACACGGGCAAGCCGGCCGAGTTCGACGCCGACGAGCCCCGCCGCGTGGGCGAGTCCGTCGCCACGATGGGCCTGAAATACGCGACCGTCACCGGCGTGGCCCGCGACGACCTGCCCGACGGCGGCGCCTGGCTCTACGCCGAGACCGTCCGCCAGATCCACAAGCTCCAGCCGGGTTGCGGCGTCGAGCTGCTGATCCCCGACTTCAACGGCGACCCCGGCCAGCTGGCCGAGGTCTTCGGCTCGGCGCCCGAGGTGCTCGCCCACAACGTCGAGACCGTGCCGCGCATCTTCAAGCGCATCCGCCCCGGCTTCCGCTACGAGCGCTCCCTCGACGTGATCACGCAGGCCCGCGCGGCCGACCTGGTCACCAAGAGCAACCTGATCCTGGGCATGGGCGAGGAACGCGCCGAGATCTCCCAGGCCCTGCGCGACCTCCACAACGCCGGTTGCGAGCTCGTCACCATCACGCAGTACCTGCGCCCGACCCCGCGGCACCACCCCGTCGAGCGCTGGGTCAAGCCGGAAGAGTTCGTCGAGCTGCGCGAGGAAGCCGAGCAGATCGGTTTCGCCGGCGTGATGAGCGGGCCGCTGGTGCGCTCGTCCTACCGGGCGGGCCGCCTCTACAAGCAGGCCCTGGCGGCTCGCGGCTGATCCCTGCTTCCCGATGCCCCGGTTCTCGCCCGGAGACCGGGGCATCATCGTTCTCGCCGTAGGCCCCTGACCGCGCCGCCCGCCAATTGGCCGTACGCCTCGCACGGCGCGCCGCCCGCCGATTTGCCGTAGGCCCCTGACCGCGCCGCCCGCCAATTGGCCGTACGCCTCGCACGCCGCGCCGCCCGCCGATTTGCCGTAAGCCCTCACCGCGCCGCAGCCAATTGGCCGCACGCCCCTCACTCCTCGGCCTGCTAAGCAAGTCGGATATTTCCGCCGAAGTTACTTTTATGAGGCTGCGTCGGTTCATGCTTGCTCTCGCCGCGGCGACAGCGGTGACCGCACCCGGCGCCGGCACCGCCTCGGCCGTCTCCGCCGCCGAGCCCTGCACCTCCGCCGCCTCCGCGACCTTCCGGCACACGTTCAGCGGCATTTCCGGCAAGACAACCATTTCCTCCGTACGCCCCCTCTGCGCCGGGCAGAAGCAGGCGTTCGCGCTGGTCGCCTACACGGCCGGCAGCGGCAACCGGGGCCAGTTCGTGTACTCGACCGACCGCAAGACGATCACCTCCACCAACCGCACGGTCAACCTCGACGTCGTCGTACCACCGTGCCGGGCCACTGTCGACGCGGTGCTCGGCGCCGAGCTGCTCGACGAAGCCGCAACCCCCGAGAGCCCGTACGGCTCGAGAACGCTGGGCGCCCCGGGCAGCCGCTCCGCCGGCCCGCTCGCCCACTACCGCGGCGGCTCCGTCGACTGCGCACCCGCCCCCACGGTCACCTTCGTGAACGCCTGCGACGGCACCTTCACGGCCACGCTCGCCAACGCCACGAGCGCCAACGTCAGCGCGGTCTTCCTGGTCAGCGGCCGCCTCACCCGCCTGGCGCCCGGCCGTTCCACCAGGGTCGACGGCCCCCGGGGCGGCTCACTGACGATCAGGGACAGCAACTTCACCTCGTACGTGGGAACCTGGCGCCCACCCGCAAGCGGCTGCGACTCGGCAGCGCCGCCACCCCCGTCCGCCCCCGCCGTGCTGCCGACCACCCCCCTGTCCGCCACCACGTCACCGTCGGCCCCCGTCCCCAGCGCGCCCAGCACGGTCACAACCATGGACCCACCGGCCGTCGGCTACCCCGCCCCCGAGGACACGTCCGAATCCCTGGTCGCCGTGGCCAAAAAGAACATGAGCATCGGCAGCGTCATCGCCATAGCCTTCGGCCTGGTCCTCATCGGCGGCGGCATCATCCTGCTGGTCCGCGTGCTGAGGTCCCTGCGCGAGCCCTCGTAATCAGCACCGCGCGAGGCCCAGGCCGCGTCAGAGCACCGCGCGAGGCCCGGCCGCGTCAGCTCGCACGGCGCTCGTCGTCGCGTCGTACCCGAAAGCGCCAGTTTCGCCACCGCGGGACCATCCTCCACAGGCGGCACATTCCACTACTTGGCGGAAAGCCCGAAGTTCGCCTCGACGGCGCGGACGACCGCCCTCCGAACCTGCTCGAATTCCTGCTTCTGGCGCGACTGGAACAGGACTGCCGTTCGTTCCCGGTAGAACGCCCGCAAGGTCATCCACTGCGGGTTACGCCGGTGATCCACAACCAGGGCGATCGCAGTGCCGAAGGCGGCAGTCCCGCCGACCGCCACCATCGCCTCGGATCCATAGGCAGCGGCGAGGACAAATCCCAGAGCCAGGTCGAGCGCCCCGCAGATCGCGGCAACCGACAAGGCCGCGTGGGTGTTGATGTGGACGCGTTCGATGACCTGAAGCTCTCGAACCAGGAATCGGTCCGTTTCAGTCTCGATGTAGTGGCTGGTGACGATGATTCGGGGACCGGCGTAGAAGACCCTTTGAGGAGAGGGCTGGACGGCGCCACCACCGAGCCGGCTCTCCGCGAGCTGATTCCGGACGTCGGCGGAAGTCGGGCGCCCGTCTTGATCAAGAGGTCGTCGTTCGTGCGGGGGAACGGAAGGCCGGCCAGCGCGCCCCAATCCGATCCGTAGAAGTGCAAGTGGTTGGGGGAACTGCGGCTGGAGTACTAACCTGTACACGACTCGTCCTCTCGTGATGTAACACGCCTTGCGGGGGATTGAGGTCACAGGGCGTTCCGGCTGCCTCCGGGGCGCCCTTCTTCCTGCTTCGGCCGGGCCGCCGACCAACTGCGGCACGACACTTTGACGGTGAAGATCATCGTGCGGTGGATATCGTGGCCGAAGCGTTACACTCAGTGTCGATGTCAAATACTCGCCTGGCAATTGCCACGCAGAAATTGACACAGTATCTTCGACGCGGCTGCTGCGAAGAGACCCGTCTTGACGCAGTAAAGTTCAGATGGTAGGCGGAGGGAGGTGCCGTGGCTGGTTCACCCAGTCCTCCGATCTTGAGACGCGAGCTCGCTCTCGCGTTGCGGCACTATCGCGATGCTGCCGAGATGACCATCGCGGAAGCCGCGAAGGCCGCCGAAGTCGACAAGGCTCAAGTGAGCCGGCTCGAAACGGCCACGAGGCTACCGGTGGTGAACACCGTCAAAGCACTTTGCCACGCCTATTCACTGGACAGCGGGACGACCGAGCGCCTTGTTGGCCTGGCCAGGGCCGGACGGCGTCGCGGCTGGTGGGAAGACTACAAACTCGAACCCGAAACGAAGACGTTCGTCAGTTTCGAAAGCGCGGCGAGCGTTATTGAGGACTTCGAAAACTCAGTTCTGCCCGGTTTGCTGCAAATCGAGGAATACGCGATCGAGGCGATCCGGCCGGTGCGGTCGGATTTCTCGCCGCTGCGTTTGTCTCAGCTCGTCGACACCCGCTTGACTCGGCAAGGGATCCTGGCCGGGACGAGCGACAAACAAGCGACGGTCCTGAGGGCGGTCATCGACGAGGCCGTTCTGCTGCGGCGGGTCGGTGGCCCCGACATCATGCGCAAGCAGCTGGATCATCTGCTCATGATGTCCGAACGCAACAACGTCACACTGCGAGTACTCCCGTTCGAGGCCGGTGCGCACCCGGCCCAGGACGGTCCATTCACGATCTTGAACTTTTCTCAGGAGTGGATGGGAAACCTGGTGTACGTCGAGGGTCCGCTCGGTCAGGTGCTGGTCGACAGGGCGGGCGTCGTCGATGGATGCCGAGAGAATTTCGATACCCTCATGTCCATATCCGCAAATGACCAAGAGTCGCGGAAGATCATCCGTTCCGCAAGGGCGGGACTCTAGAAGGCGAAAATGACAACTCGTGATGTTGACCGACGCGAACTCTTGTGGCGTACAGCGAAAAAGAGTTCGGGGGGGAATTGTGTGGAGGTCGCTCCGGCAGGCGGCGGCATGATCGCCGTCAGGAATTCCAAGCAACCTGACGGCGAAATGATTATCTACACTGCGGCCGAATGGACGGCATTCCTGGACGGAGTCAGGGGCGGCGAGTTCGACGACTTGACAGTCTCCGAGATCTGACACCGATCACAACGGCACCAGCCCGCTGTCCGCTGCGCCGGCCACCACGGTCGGCGCAGCCACCAAAGAAGAGGGCGAGTTCAGCCGGTCGTAGCATTTGATCTTGACGGGTCGGTGGGACAGGATTCTCGCCCGTGCGCAACATGTTGACCTTGGCCGATCGGGAAGAGATATCCCGCGGCCTGGCCGAAGGCTTGGAATACAAGGAGATCGCCCGGTTGCTCGACCGGAACCCCTCGGTGGTCTCCCGGGACGTCGCCAGGCACGGCGGCCGGGCGCAGTACCGGGCGGTCGCCGCTGACGAGACGGCCGCCGTAGGCCGGCAGCGGCCGAAGGCGTACGCGGTTGATCGTTCGCCGCGGCTGCAGACGGTGGTCAAGCAGCTGTTGAGGGGCGGCTGGTCGCCGGCGTCGATCGCGGGCCGGTTGCCGTACGACTACCGCGACGATCAGGCTGTACGGGTGTCCCACGAAGCGATCTACCAGTGGATGTACGCCCAGCCGGTGTCCACCCTGGCCCGTGAGCTGCTGAAGCTGCGCACCGGCCGTACCGCCCGCCGTTCGGGTCCGCGCCCGGCCCCGGCACCGCGTATCCGCGAGCCCCGCTACCTCGACGAACGTCCCGCCGAGGCCGAGGACCGGCAGGTCCCGGGACACTGGGAGGGCGACCTCGTCATCGGTAAGGCCGGCAAGTCCGCGGTCGCGACGCTGGTCGAGCGGACGTCCCGGTTCGTGGTCCTGGTCCCGCTGTCCGGCCGCGACGCGCTGACCGTGGGCGACGCGGTGATCGCCGCCGCCGGCACTTTGCCGCCGCAGATCGCGAAGTCGTTGACGTGGGACTGTGGCTCCGAGATGGCCGGCCACGCCCGGATCACCGCAGCCGGGCTGCCGGTCTACTTCGCCCGCCCGCACTCGCCGTGGCAGCGCGGCAGCAACGAGAACGCGAACCGTATCCTGCGCGAATACTTCCCGAAAGGCGTCCCGATCACGGCCGATCCGAAATATTTAGCGATGGTGGCTTCCGAAATCAATGACCGACCCCGTAAGATCCATAACTGGAAGAAGCCCTCCGAGATATTCGCCGAACTCGTAGAGGCAAATGCTTCGACCGTCTGAATTCGCCGAGCACAGCAACGGCCACGGGGCGGAGTCAGTCGTCGAGCAGGCCCAGGCGACGGGCGACCGCGGCAGCCTCGCCTCGGTTGGAGACCTCGAGCTTGGCGATGATGCGGGACACGTGGACGCTCGCCGTTTTCGGGGAGATGTAGAGGTCGGCGGCGATGCGGCCATTGGTGTGACCCTCGGCAACCAGGCGCAGGACTTCGCGTTCGCGGGCGGTCAGCAACTCGTCGCGGTCGGGGACCGGGGTGGACGCCGGGCGGATGCCGAGACGGCGGTTGAGGGTGTCGGCGGCCTCGACCAGCGGGGTGGCGCCCAGGGCCGAGGCGATCGCCACCGACTCGGCGATGGCGTCGGCGGCCGAGGAACGGTCACCCGCGGCGGCGTGGGCCTCGGCCAGCCTCACCAGGGCGGAGGCCAGCTCGTGGCGGTGGCCGTCGGAACGCCACGCTTCGACGGCCGCGGCCCACTCGCCTGCGCCGCCCTCGAGGAAGGCCCGGGTCTCGGCGGAGAAGGCCCGCTCGGCCGGATAACGCTGCGGCAGGCGTGCGGCGATCTCCGCAACCCGCGCGGCAAGCGACAGATCGGGCAAGCCCGACGAGGAGCCGGCCGCGCCCGACGAGGAAACCGCGTAACCGGCTCGGGCGGCTGCTGCGGCCGCATGGGCCAGCAAGGACCACGCGTAGCGGGGCAAGACCTCGAACGACGGCTCGGCCAGCGCGGCGAGAGCCGTCCGCACGGCAACCGCCGGATCAGGGTCGGTGAGGGCGGCCGTCAACCCCAGATCGAGCGTGGCGAGCCGGCCCTCCGTGCTCAGGTAGGGCCGCCGCAGAAACGTGAGCGAGCGGGCAACCAAAGACTCGGCGTCGTCGCGGCCGCGCGCCAGGCGGATACGGGCCCGTAGGCGCAGCCAGGGCAGGGCCATGCTCTCGGGCGGGTCCAGGCGGGCGGCCTCGGCCAGGCGGGTGTCGGCCTCGTCCCAGCGGCCCAGGGCGATCAGCGCCTCCGCGTGGTTGGCCAGCAGGTACACGCCGGTGGTGCGGCCGACACCGATGCGGCCCGCGTCGGGCAGGCCCTCGGCCGCGGCCGCCGCGGATTCCTCGTAGCGGCCCAGTTCGAAGAGGGAGTCGGAGACGCTGATCAGCCCGCGGGTGAAGCTCGGGAAGTCGCCGGCGGCGCGAGCCCGGTCGACTGCCTCGCGCATGACGGGCAGGGCCTCGTTCGCCGTCTGCCGGCCGGAGCAGGACGACCCGTACGCCACCTCGGCCGACACGATGGCCACCAGGTCACCCGACTCGTTGGCGTCGGTCATCGCGACCTGGGCCACCTCGGCGCCGCGGTCGCCGTCGACGGCCGAGATGAGGTGGGCCAGCTCGGCCAGCAGCCGCACCCGCTCGGGACCGTGCGGCGCCCGGGTGAGCAGGCGAAACGCTTCGTCGCACTCGGCGGCGGCGTCGGATTTGCCGGCGCTGCGCAGCAGCTTGGCCCGGCGCACCAGCAGCCGACCGGCCCGCAGCGGCTCGGCCTCGCAGTCGAGATCGCCGAGCGCGGCCCGGGTCAGGCTGAGCGCCCGGGAGTACTCCCCCGAGTCGACCGCGGCCATGGCGGACTCCTCGAGCAGGTCGAGGTGGTCGAGGCCGAGCAGGGTTTCGGCGTCCGGCACCTCTTCCCACAACTGGAGCACCCTGTCGAGCAGGCGGGCCTGTTCCCCGTACGCGAAACGGCACTTCGCCTCGTCGGCCGCGATCTTGGCTGTGACCAGGGCGCGCGGCCGGTCTTTGGCGGCGTGCCAGTGGTGCGCGACCTCGGCGGCGGCGCGGCCCGCGGCGACCAGGTGGGGCTCGGCCTCGACCGCCTGGGCGTAGCGCGCGTGCAGCCGGGAGTGCTCGCCGGGCAGCAGGTCGTCGTGCACCGCCTCACGGACGAGCGCGTGGCGGAACTCGTAATCCCCGTCCCCGTCGACCATCACGAACTGGGCCGCGACCACCACCCGCAGCGCCGACTCGAGGGCGGCCTCGTCCATGCCGGCGACGCGGGCCAGCAGCTCGTGACCGAAGCGGGTGCCGCCGACCGCGGCCACGCGCAGCACCCGCTGGGCCGGCTCGGGCAGCAGGTCGACGCGGGCCAGCAGCAGGTCACGCAGGCTGCCGGGGATGTCGCAGGCCGGGTCGGCGGCGCCGGCGAACTGCTCGATGAAGAACGGGTTGCCCTGGGCGCGCTCGTTGATCGCGTCGACCAGGCGCGGGCCGGGCTCGGCGCCGAGCAGGTGGCCCAGCATCTCGGCAGTGCCCTCACGGTCGAGCCGGTCGAGTTCGAGGCGCAACACCCCCCGTACGCGGTCGAGCTCGCCCAGGAAAGGCCGGAGCGGATGGCCGCGGTGCAACTCGTCGGTGCGGTAGGTGATGATCAGCAGCAGCTGGGGCAGTCGGGCCGCCCGCACCAGGAACGCGATGAGGTCGCGAGTGGAGCGGTCGGACCAGTGCAGATCCTCGATGACCAGGACGAGCGGCCCGCGGCCGAGCACGGCGGCGACGGCTTCGAAGAGCAGGCCGCGACGGGCGTCGGCCTCGGGCGGGGGCCCCAGTTCGGGCAGCAGGCGGGCCAGCTCTTGCTCGTGGCCGTCGAGGACCTCGCGGCCCCCGGCCCGCAGCAGCTCGCGCAGAGCGCCCGCGAACGGCGCGAACGGCAGGCCCTCTTCGCCCAGCTCGAGGCACTGCCCGGCCAGAACACGGACGGAGCCGGGGTCGAGGCCGCGGCAGAACTCCTCGACCAGGCGGGTCTTGCCCACCCCGGCCTCGCCGCCGACCAGCACGGTCGACGGCTCGGCGTGGCGGGCCCGTTTCAAAGCGTCGCGCAGCACGGCCAGGTCGGCCTCGCGACCGACGAGAACCTCGCTGTGGGCCTGCGCCGTCATGAGGTCGAGCATGCCATGCGGGTACGACAGGTTTTCGAACCCGAGATCGGCGGCCGGCCCGGGCCCCCCGAACGTCGCGGCCGTCATACGACCGCGGCCCGGGCCGGCTGTTCCACCGCCCGCGACCGGCGTGGCCACCGGCCGAAGCGGCGTACCGGACCGGAACCGGCACGGCGGGGGGCGGCTTGACGGGCGAGCTCGTCCGCGTGCTGCCGCTGCAGGTCGAGCATCGTGTAGGGGTCGTTGTACGGAAACATCTGCTTCTCCCTCGAAGAGCCGTCGGTTGCTGACTTCGACTCTTCGCCGGAAGGCCCCGGCCCGGCATGGGGAAGCTGCCTCATCTTGGCCGCCCCACCCCCTTACGCATCGGGGGCGGCCTCCCGCCCCGCGTAAGACGTGCCCGCCCCACTACACTTTCGAGTTATGGCAAAACCCCAGGAGAAGGTGTCGTTCGGCACGCGCCTGAAGCAGATCGGTCAGGTGTTCTCGTTCACGGCAAAGCAGGACAAATGGTTCGTGCCGCTGCTGCTGGCGGCCGTGCTCATCCCGCTCGCCCTGACCGTCCTCCTGGTGATCCTGTTCGGCTGGATCTACCTGGCGATCGGCATCATGGTCACCCTGCTGGCCGCCGTGATCGTGCTCAACCTGCGGTCCAACGCCGCGATGATGAACGCGGCCGAGGGCCAGCCCGGCGCGGCCGCCTCGCTGATCGAGAACATGCGCGGTGACTGGCGGGTGCGTCCGGCCGCCGCGTCGACCACCCAGTTCGACATGGTGCACGTGGTGATCGGCCGGCCCGGCGTGATCCTGCTGGCCGAGGGCAACCCGCAGCGCGTCCGTGGCCTGCTCGGACAGGAAAAGCGCCGCCTGGCCAAGGTGATCGGCAACGCGCCGCTCTACGACTACGTGATCGGCGCCGACGAGGGCCAGCTGCCGGTCCGCAAGCTGCGCACCACGATGATGCGCCTGCCGCGAAACCTCACCGGCAAGGACGTCAACGCGCTCGACAAGCGTCTCGGCGCGCTCATGGCCCGCCCCCAGATGCCCAAGGGCGCGATCCCCAAGAACATGCGCCCGAGCAAGGGCGCGTTCCGCCAGCAGCGCCCTCGCTGACCACGATCAAGACCGTTTCCCCCGTACGCGACCAGGCGCGCGACGAGCGCATCGGCACTCGTCGCGGCCCTCACGGCGTACGGGGGAACGGTTTTGACTTCAGGGACGCTGGACCATGACCGACTTGGCGGCGCGATCGTGCAGGCCACGGCCGTCGCCGTCGTTGATCATCGCGGGGATCACGAGGGCCAGCAGCAGCGCCCGCACGATGGCCCGGGGTATGCCGATCGCGCCACCGTCCGTTATGGAGGTGCAGCGGATGCGGGCCAGAGCCATGCCCAGGGTCTGTCCGAACAGTCCGACGAAGAACGCGTGCGTCAGGACGAAGACGCCCAGCTGAGGCCACGGGTTGGCGCGCAGGTCGTCGACCAGCGCGGCCGCGATCACGGTGGCCACCGCCCAGTCGATGAACAGCGCCCCGAGCCGGCGGCCGAACGACGCCGTCAGCATCGTGCCGTGATCGAGCGCGCCGTCCGCCTTGCCAGCCATGCCACCAGCGTAACCGGGGCGGTTTCGGCGACCCGGCACACGGGCCCGTCCGGCGCGATAGCCTCGCCTGGCGAGTGTTGGTCACAGACGCCGTAACACGACGGAAACAATAGGGATACGCCTGGGCAACTCCCGCCCCATAGCGTCGCGACCAGCCTAGCCATGCGGCGGAACCACGCCGCCCCGGTATTGAAATCGTGTGCCAGGAGGACGTGTTGTTCGCCAATCCCGAGGAACTCCTGCGATACCTCAAGGACGAGGACGTCAAATTCGTCGACGTGCGGTTCTGTGACCTGCCCGGTGTCATGCAGCACTTCAACATGCCGGTCGAGTCGTTCGACGACAGTGTGGTGACCGACGGTCTCGCCTTCGACGGATCCTCGATCCGCGGGTTCCAGGCCATCCACGAGTCCGACATGATGCTGCTGCCGGACGTCACCACGGCCTTCGTCGACCCGTTCCGCATCCAGAAGACGCTGGCCCTCAACTTCTTCATCCACGACCCGTTCACGCGCGAGGCCTACTCGCGTGACCCGCGGAACGTGGCCAAGAAGGCCGAGACCTACCTGGCGTCCAGCGGCATCGCCGACACCGCCTACTTCGGCGCCGAGGCCGAGTTCTACATCTTCGACTCGATCCGCCACTCCACCGCCGCGCACCAGTCGTTCTACTACATCGACTCGATCGAGGGCGCCTGGAACTCCGGCCGCGAGGAGGAAGGCGGCAACCGCGGCTACAAGACCGCGTACAAGGGCGGCTACTTCCCCGTCGCGCCGGTCGACCACTACAGCGACCTGCGCGACGCCATGGTCCGCCGCATGATCGACGTCGGCTTCACCGTCGAGCGTTCGCACCACGAGGTCGGCACCGCCGGCCAGGCCGAGATCAACTACAAGTTCTCGACCCTGCTGCACGCCGGCGACCAGATGCAGATGTTCAAGTACATCATCAAGAACACCGCCTGGGAACACGGCAAGACCGCCACGTTCATGCCAAAGCCGCTGTTCGGCGACAACGGCTCGGGCATGCACACCCACCAGAGCCTCTGGCTCAACGGCGAGCCGCTGTTCTACGACGAGACCGGCTACGCGGGTCTGTCGGACACGGCCCGCTGGTACATCGGCGGCCTGCTGCACCACGCGCCCAGCCTGCTGGCGTTCACCAACCCGACGGTCAACTCGTACCGTCGCCTGGTGCCCGGCTACGAGGCCCCGGTCAACCTGGTCTACTCGCAGCGCAACCGCTCGGCCTGCACCCGCATCCCGGTCACGGGAAGCAACCCGAAGGCCAAGCGCGTCGAGTTCCGGGTGCCCGACCCGTCCTCGAACCCGTACCTGTCGTTCTCGGCCCAGATGATGGCCGGCCTCGACGGCATCAAGAACAAGATCGAGCCCCCGGCCCCGATCGACAAGGACCTGTACGACCTGCCGCCGGAGGAATGGGGCAGCGTCAAGCAGGTCCCCGGCTCGCTCGACGCGGTGCTCAACAGCCTCGAGAACGACCACGACTTCCTCACCGCGGGCGGCGTCTTCACCGACGACCTGATCTCCACCTGGATCGACTGGAAACGCGCCAACGAGATCGACCCGGTCCGCCTCCGCCCGACCCCCCACGAGTTCGAGATGTACTACAACGTCTGATCCCTGACGACGTCGCAAACGGCGGTCACGCCCGGCTCCGGCCGGCGTGGCCGCCGTTTCGCTGTTCGGGTGCTCCTGTCCGTCGTCGCGCTCGGTGCAGGCGTCGCCTCCGTCGTGTTCGCAGCGGACTCAGGCGTGCACGCGTCGTGCCCGGCCGTCGGGAACGTCCCGGTCGCGCGCTACGGCCCGGACAATCACGCGGGTCGCGAGGCGCCGCGGGTTCGGTGGAGGGTGGTGGCGGGAGGAGACCCGGCGTACGTCTGCGGTTCAGAGACGCACGGTGGCGACCTTCTCGTCCGAGGAGTTGCAGGCCTCGGCGGTAGGTGGGTCGGCTGAGGACCAGACAACGACGAGGCGGCCGTGGGCCGGGACGGGCAGAACGCGGCCCTCGACGCGGAGGGTGGTGATGTCGAGGGCGGCCAGCAAGGCGGCGGAACTGATCCACACGTGAGTGGAAGATAGAGGCATGTCTGAGTTCGAGCCGCCCGCGCCCGTTGTTGAGCGGACGCCGCGGCGGGTGCGGGTTCGCCTGGGTGGCACTGTGGTGGCTGACAGCAGCCGGGCGTGGCTGCTCGACGAGATCTCTGAGCGCGGGTTCCCGACCTACTTTGTGCCCTTCGAGGACGTGCGCGATGACGCGCTCGAGGAAGGCACGGCGGGCCGCTGGACGGTCGTCGCGGCGGGGCGGCGGGCGGCGGACGCGGCCTGGACGGATGACCGTTTCGAGCAGCTCAACGGGCATGTGACGTTCTCGTGGGAGTCGCTCGACTGGTACGAGGAGGACGAACAGGTCTTCGTGCACGCCAGGTCGCCGCGGCATCGGGTTGACGCCGTGCGCAGCTCGCGGCGGGTGCAGGTGTTCGTCGGCGGGGACGAGGTGGCGAACAGCACGCGGCCCGTGATCGTGTTCGAGACGTCGCTGCCGACGCGCTACTACCTGCCGTTCGCCGATGTGCGGAGCGAGCTGCTGACCGCGAGCGAGACCGTGACGCGATGCCCGTACAAGGGTGTGGCCCGTTACTGGTCGCACCCGGCGCTGGCCGACGCCGCGTGGAGCTACCCCGAGCCGATCCCCGAGATGCCGAAGATCCGGGACCTGGTCTGCTTCTTCAACGAGCGCGTCGACATCGTGCTGGACGGGGTGCCGCTGGAACGGCCGGTCAGCCCGTTCTCGTGAGAGCGTCGCCTCCGGCGTGGCCCACGCCCAACCTCCCCGGCCGACCCCGACGCGCGGCCTTTCACGGAGGCAAAGGGACTTCCGTCTCGGGTCGCTGTCATTGTTCGCTGGTTCCGGACGTCCAGGTCGCGCGGGGATCGACGCACGGGACAGCGGAGGGCCGATGACAGCCGACAGGAACGCGCTGCCCCTCCGAGCCGGCGACGGCCCTCACCACCGCCGACCTGGAACTGCCGGCCGAGAACTACGCCCGCGAGTGGCGCCGCGAAGCGAGGAGCCGGGCGAACTATTTGACGCGCCGGTGCTGACGGGCGACCACCTTGTCGTACTCGTGGTGCTCGTCGAGCCAGGAGCCGAGGAACGGGCAGATCGGCACCACGAGCCGGCCCTGGGCCACCGCGTCCTCCATGGCAGCCCGGGCCAGCTCGCCGCCGACGCCGTGGCCCTCGGCCTCGGGCTCCACCCGCGTGTGGGTGTAGGCGATCACGTTGCCGGTCAGCTGATAGGTGATCACCCCGAGCAGGGCGCCGTCGTCGTCCCGGGCCTCGAAGCGCTCCTTCTCGGGCACGTCCGCAATTCTCACCAGCCCACAGTAGCGTCGAGGGGGTGCAGACCTTCCTCCCGTACGCGGACTTCGTCGCCTCCGCCAAGGTGCTCGACGCCAAGCGGCTCGGCAAGCAGCGCGTCGAGACGGTGCAGGTGCTGCGGGGGCTGACCGTTCCCGGGTACGGGTGGCGGCACCACCCGGCCGTGAAGATGTGGCGGGGGTACGAGGAGGCGCTGGTGCGCTACGGCCTCGACATGGCCGACGTCTGGACAGCGACGGGCCGGGCCGACACCACCGCCGCGACGCTGCTGGCCGACCTCGGGACGGGGGCCGAGATCCGTACGCAGGAGGTTCTGGCGAAGGCGGGCGAGCTGCCACCGTGGCTGGGCGACCCGGCCGTGCACCACAGTCACCAGTCGGCGCTGCTGCGCAAGGACCCGGAGTTCTACCGTCCGCTGTTCGGCCCCGACGTCCCGGACGACTTGCCGTACTTGTGGCCGGCCTCGGACAGGGCGGGCCGCGAGCTGTAAGTACATCTGGCCCACGTCCGACGGGGCGGGCCGCGAGCTGTCGGGCAGAATCGTACGGGTGGAGATCGCGGTGCTCGGCCCGGTCGAGCTGTGCGGCCGCGCCGTTTCGGGGGCCCGCCTCGGCGCGCTCGTGACCCTGCTCGCCCTCGACGCCGGTCGGGTCGTGTCGGCGGACAGGCTGATCGACGGCGTGTGGGGCGAGCAGCCGCCGGCCGCCGCGGGCAACGCGTTGCAGGCGCTGGTGTCACGGCTGCGGCGGGCCGCCCCGGAACTCACCGTCGAGGCCACGCCGCACGGGTATCGGCTGGCCGTCGAGCCGGAGCAGGTGGACGCGCACGTCTTCGCCCGGCTGGCCCCCACCGATCCGGTCGCGGCGCTGCGGTTCTGGCGGGGTGACCTGGAGTTCCCCGAGGTGGCGCGGGCCGACGCCGTACGTCTGGAACGCCTGCGCCGCCAGGCGCTCAAGCAACGCCTCGCCGACGAACTCGGGAAGCGTCCGGTGCTGGGCGAGGTGGAGGCCCTGCTGACCGCCGACCCGCTCGACGAGTCGCTGGTGGCGCTGCAGATGCGGGCGCTGCGCGACGAGGGCGATCAGGGCCGGGCGCTCGAGGCGTACGAGTCGTTCCGTGCCCGCCTGGCCGACGAGCTGGGCGCCGACCCCTCGCCGGAGCTGCGGGAACTGCACCTGAAACTGCTGCGCGGCGAGACGAAGCGGGGCAACCTGCCCGCCGAGGTGAGCAGCTTCGTGGGCCGCGAGTCCGATGTGACCGCCGTACGGGATCTTTTGCGAAGCCACCGCCTGGTGACGTTGATCGGGCCGGGTGGTAGTGGCAAGACCCGTCTGTCGGTAGAGGCCGGGGCCGGGGTGCCGGGCGAGGTGTGGCGGGTCGAGCTGGCCCCGGTGACCGATCCGGCGGAGATTCCGCAGGCCATCCTGTCCGCCCTGGGCCGGCGCGGTCATGCCGTGCTGGACCGGCCGGGCCGCAGCGCGCGCACCGGCCTGCGGGAGGTGATCGCGGGCCGCACGATGCTGCTGATCCTCGACAACTGCGAGCATCTGATCGCCGGGGCGGCCGAGGTCGCCGACGAGTTGCTGCGGGCCGCTCCCACGCTGACGTTGCTGGCCACGAGCCGCGAGCCGCTGGGCATCGCGGGCGAACGGCTCTTTCCGGTCGAGCCGCTGGCCCTCCCGCCGGTGGGTGCGGCAGCGTCGTCCGCTTGCGCCTATCCCGCCGTACGCCTCCTGCTCGATCGCGCCGCGGGCTTCGTCCTCACCGAGGAGAACACCCCGGCCGCCGTACGGGTGTGCCGTGCGCTCGACGGCATGCCGCTCGCGATCGAGCTGGCCGCCGCCCGGCTGCGCACCCTGCCCGTGACCGTGCTGGCCGATCGCCTCGCCGACCGGTTCCGCCTGCTCACCGGGGGCAGCCGCACCGCGCTCCCCCGGCATCAGACGCTGCGCGCGGTGGTCGACTGGAGCTGGGATCTGCTCGGCGAACCCGAGCGGCGGCTGTGGCGGCGGTTCGCGCTGTTCCACGGCGGCGCCGAGCTGGCCGCGATCGAGCGGGTGTGCGGGGCCGATGTGGACACCGTGGCCGCCCTGGTCGACAAGTCGCTGCTCGTGCTCGGCCCCGACGGTCGTTACCGCATGCTCGAGACGATTCGCGAGTACGGCCTGGAGCGGCTGGCCGAGGCGGGCGAGTCGGAGTCGCAGCGGCTGGCGGTGACGCGCTGGCTGCTCGATCTGGCCGCGACGGCCGACCCGCACCTGCGCGACTCCGATCAGCTGGTGTGGCTGCCCCGCCTGGCCACCGAGCACGACAACATGCAGGCCTCGGTGCGGGCCGCGATCGACGCGGGCGACCGGGTCACGGCGGCGGCGTTGGTGGCCCGCCTGGGCTGGTACTGGTGGCTGAGCGGGCACCGGCCGGAGGGCGCCCAGCTGGCGGTCGAGGTCGCGGCGATGCCGGGCGACGCCGCCGACGAGGACGTGGCGCTGGTCCACACCTACGCGGCGATCAACGGCTTGGAAGGTGGGCTGCCGGTCGACCTGATCGAGATGAACTTCCGGGCGGCGCAGCGGCTGAGCGCCGGTCGCCTGCCGGAGCATCCGGCCCTGCGGCTGCTTCCGGCCCTGGCCGCGATGTTCGACGAGCGGGCCGCGCCGGGTGATGGCTTCGCGCTGATCGAGCCGCTGTTCGACGACCCCGATCCGTGGCTGCGGGCGGTGGCCAAGCTGTTCACGTCGCAGCTGCGGCTGAACTTCGGGCACAGCGCCGAGGTGGCCGAGGCCGAGATGCGGGAGGCGCTGGAGGGCTTCCGCACGATCGGTGAACGCTGGGGGCTGGGTTTCGCGCTCAGCGCTCTGGGCGACATGGCCGCGGCTCAGGGCGACTTCACCCGGGCGGTCAGCTGGCAACGCGAGGCGATCGCGCTGGTCCGCGAGGTCGGCATCCGTGAGGATCTGCCGCAGATGGTGGTCAAGCTGGCCCATCAGCTGTGGCTGGCCGGTGAGGCCGACGAGGCGCGGGCGACGCTCAAGCAGGCGCGGCAGGCGGCCGAGGAGGTCGACCTGCCCGAGGTGATCGCGTCGGTGGCGTACGGAACGGCGACGTTCGCCCGCATGGAGGGCGACCTCGAGGAGGCCCGCCGATGCATGGACGCGGCCGTCCACTGGATGCGCCACCCGTCCGCGCTGCCACAGTTCCGGGCGATGGCGTCGCACACCCGGGGGCTGATCGACGCCGCGGGCGGTGACCTGGCCGGGGCCCGGCGCAGCCACACCGACGCGGTGCGGACGGCGGTCGAGTCCCGGGACTCCCCGGTGATCGCGCTGACCCTGGTCGGGCTGGCCGAGCTCGAGCTGCGTGAGAACAACCCGGAACGGGCGGCTTTCCTGCTCGGGGCTTCCGATGCCGTACGGGGGTCGCGGGATCTGTCGGTGCCGGACGTCGACCGCATCACCGGCGAAGCCCGCGCCGCGCTGGGCGAGGCGGGCTTCGCATCGGCTTACCGACGGGCGTCCGGAACGACGATGTTCACCGCCGCCGAGCTGGTCTGACTACAGGACCCGGCCCAGGCGCAGGAAGACGGTCTCGCCGGTGGCGTCGTCGACGGCGTCGTTGTCGGTGACGGCGTACGTCCGCCCGTCACCGGCGATCGCGAGCCCTTCGACCTTGTCCTGCACCCAGCCGCGGTCCGCCCGCAGCAGCGGCAGCAGATCCTGGACCAGTCTCTTCCGGACGGTCGGGGCGCCGGTCCAGGACGCCGGCACGTCGAACTCGTAGATCTTCTTGATCGAGGCCTGGGGGCCGCGCTGGTTGTCGCGCTCGATGACCGCGAACGTGTTGCCGTCGACCGCGACCAGCTCGGACAGGCCGGTCCAGCCGGTCGGGGCGGTGTCGAGCGGGTAGAGCAGCCATGACCAGGCGCCACTTCCCAGGTCCAGCTTCCCGATCCGGACGACGTTCTGCGGGTCGGTCCGGAGCGGGCGCTGGACGGCGACCCACACGGCGTCGCCGGTCTCGGCCACGCCCTCGAAACCGTTGCCGGTGACGGCGGCCGCGATGTCGGCGGGCAGCGCGATCTCCTGCTGGACCCGGCCCTTCTCGTCCAGCCGCACCACCAGATCCGGCGCCTCACTGGCCAGCCAGTAACCGCCGGACTTGCGGGCCACGATGCCCTCGGCGTCGTAACCGACCGGTTGGCCGTTCTTGGTGACGGTCAGCTCCCGCACGATGGTGGCGGGCCGCGAACCGGTGCCGATCGTCAGGATCCGGGTCGGCGTGTACGCCGAGTCGGTCACCGAGACCAGCTGGGACCGCTTGCCCGGGACCGCGGACAGCCCCGACAACGTGCCGAACGGGATGGCGCGGGCGGAGACGATCGACGGGAACCCGCCGTGGCCGAGCCCGAAGATCTGCACCGAGCCGCGGATGTTGGCGTCCGGGATCTCCTCCTCGCTGGAGACCACGACGAGCCCGCGCGACGGCACGGCAACCACCCCTTCGGGACCGTTGGTGGTCGGCAGCAGCTGCCGGAACCTCGGCCGCCACGGGTTCGACACGTCGTAGACGGCGGTGAAGTTGCCGCGCTCGGAGTTGACGAACACGTACGGCGTAGGGCCGATCCGGGCGAACGCGACGTTCTCCACCTCGATGCCCTTGGCGTCGGAGCGTTTGTCCGGGTAGAGGCCGTGTTCGACGGCGATGTGCTCGAGCGTGTTGCCCGCGTCCCAGACGACCTTGCCGTCACGCGAGAAGATCGTCCAGCCGCGCGAGCCACCCTCGTAGTCGCCCTCGTTGGCCGACGCGAACATGTCGTCGTTGATCCAGGCGACGCCGTCCGGCTCCCGCTTGGCCGTGATCGTGCCGTCCAGGGTGATGGCGTCGTCATCCCTGGTGTCCACACCGGACACCGTGACCTGACCGGCCGGGAAGTGCTTGACGACCTTGCCGGAGCGGAGCGACACGATCGCGACGTGGTTGTTCTCCTGCAGCGAGACGACCGCCTCGTCGCGTGAGTTGATGCTCACGTACTCGGGCTCGGGGTCGGTCGGGGCGACCGCGGCCAGACCGGTGAGTTCGACCCGGGAGGCCGTCCAGGTCCTGGTGTCGATCACCGAGATGTAGCCGGCCGGGAGCTGCGGGATCGCGCCGTCGTCGACGTCCTCGTCGCGCTCGTTCTCGATCGCCACCGCGATGTAGCGGCCGCTCGGCGCGACCGCGACCGAGTCGGGCTGGCCGCCGAGGTCGATCTCCCGGAGCACCGTGCGGCTGCGGTCGTCGATCACGACCAGCTTGCCGGACGGGTCGGTGAAGCTCTCCCGCGTGTTCACGCCGGCCAGCAACAGGCGGCCAAGGTGCGCCACCGAGGTGGGCTCGCCGTCGAGGGCGAGGGTGCCGCCGGGCCGAGGCCGGCCGGGATCGGTGATGTCGACGAAGCCGAGACGCTTGCCCGGGCTGTCGGTGTAGACGACCGTGCGGCCGTCCGCGGTGACGGTGGAGATCTCGGCGGCGGCCGTGTCGCCGGCCGACGAGTTCAGATACGCGGGGAAGGTGGCCAGCCGCCGGAACTCCGGACCGGGCTCGTGGGCGGCGGCCGGCGTGGCGAGGAAGGTGGCGGCCAAGCCGGCAAGGGCGACAGCCGAACGTTTGCGCATGCGCTCTGACTACGTGAGGATCTTGTCCGGTTCATGGACTTTCGTTGAACGACGGGTGCCGATGGGTGTCCAGATCAGCAGGGCCAGGCTGAACCAGACGTACAGGTTGCCGCCGATCAGCTCCAGCGGCGGGCGGGGGCGCCGCTCCCACAGCCAGGTGAGCCGGCTGGTCATCAGCACGTACGCGGACCAGCCCAGGATCTTGTGGTTGCGGGTGCCCAGGTCGATGCAGCGGACGATCGCCGGGAGCAGCCAGACACAGTGGTGGATCCAGGTGACCGGGCTGATCAGGCAGCCGACGACGCCGGTCAGCGCGAGCCCGCCCATGATGTCGTCGCGTTCCCGGGACACCCGCCACGCCCAGAACGCCAGGGTGAGCAGCACGCAGACCAGCCACACCCTCGACTCGACTTGCGGGATCGGCAGCCGGGCCAGGAAACCGCGCTCGGACTGGTTGGACAAATAGGACAGGACGCCGACCCGGTTGGTGTCCCACAGGGCCGAGGTCCAGAACTCGCGGGACTCGTCCGGGAAGATCGCCGCGGCCAGCAGGGTGGCGCCGGCCGCCGTGCCACTCGCGGTCGCGGCGGCCCGCCAGCGCCGGGTGACCAGCAGGTACACGATGAAGATGCCGGGCGTCAGCTTGATCGCGGTGGCCAGCCCGATGCCGACGCCGGCCCACTTGCGCCCGCGGGACAGGCCCAGCAGCATGTCGCCGGCCACGAGCGTGAGCAGCAGCGTGTTGACCTGGCCGAACGTGATCGTCTCGCGGACCGGCTCGAACGAGATCGCCAGGCACACCGCGATCCCGTACGCGAACCAGACCGGCCGGGCCTGCCGGCGGATCAGGTCGCCCGCGAACCACCAGATCAGCAGCGCCGTGGTCAGCACCGTGGCGACGACGGCGATCACCACCACGGCGCCGAACGGCAGGAACGCCATCGGGGCCATGACCAGGCCCGCGAACGGCGGATAGGTGAAGCCGTACGGGGTGTTGGGGCGCAACCAGTCGTAGACCATGCCGCCGTCGCCGCGGAACCAGTACTGGATCGCGCCGTAGTAGACCTTGGAGTCGAAGTACGCGTTACGCGTCTCGGCGAGATAGACGATCAGAAAGGTGACCAGTCCCGCCGCCGCCAGCAGCCCGATTTTTCGCTTCATGCACCGATTTCCAGGCAAAGTAGATGATCAATGCTGTCATGAAGACCGCGCCCTGGGTCTTCACGGCCAGCGCCAGGTTGTAGCCGTCCGGCAGGCACAGCGCGGACGCCACCGCGCAGGGCACGACCAGCCAGGTCAGCCGGCCCTGCCAGGTGGCGGCCAGGACGGCGAGGGGCCACAGGGCGTACCAGGGGTGAAAAACCGGCGCCAGCAGAACGGTCGCGGCGAGGGCGTAACCGGCGTACAGCAGCGGGTCGCGGGTGCGGGCTACGGGCGTCGCGGTGGACGTTGTGGACGTTGTGGGCGTTGTGGCGGTGCGGGCCCGCCACCAGAGCACCACCAGCAGGACCGCGAGCACCCCCAGGCCCAGCACCCGCGTGACCGCCACGGCATCGGGGCCGACCAGGCCGATCGTCATCCCGACCGCCGTCGGCGGGGACGTCCACTGCACCGACTTCCCGCTGCCGCTGAGGGCCGTGACCCACCCGAAGCCCCGCCCGCTGACGAGCGAGGCCGCCGCCAGCCCGAACACCAACCCCGCGACAAGCGCCCCTGCCCGCGCCGCTTGCCTCGCGTGTTCAGCCATCCCGAACCCCCACCACCAGGGGCAGGCGCCGAGACTACCGCCGTGGGCTTCTTGCGGCGTCGCGTTATCCACAGGCCCACTTCGGCCACCCCGGGATTGTGGACCACTGCCGAAGACCAGCAGAACCGCAAACGGGGCCACGACCAGGGCGGTTGCCTTCACGGCGACCGCCAGCCCGATGAGGAGGCCGGCTGTCCACGCGGCGAGATTGGCACGTTGGTGTTCGGCTTGCCGGGGGGTGAGCGCTTTCCCGTCGGTGCGCGGCTGGGAGTCGGCCTGCGGGCCGGCTCCGGCGCTCGGCTGCGCGTCGGCTCCGGCCCGCGGCTGCAAGTCGGCTCCGGCCCGCGGCTGCAAGTCGACTCCGGCCCGCGGCTGCAAGTCGACTCCGGTGCGGGGCTGCGAATCGGTTACGGTGCGCGCCTGGGGGCCGACTCCCGCGCGTACAGCCAGCGCCAGACCCGCCGTCATCAAGCCGATCATCAGGGCGTCGTTGTGGGCGCCCGAGATCAAGTGGATCGGCACGAGCGGGCACGCCAGCACCAGCCACGCCGCCCGGCCGAGCGGCACCCCACCGCGGCGGGCCAGCACCGGCAGGGCCACCGCGATCAGGGCGACCCCGAACAGGGCGATCACCCGCAGTCCGATCAGCGTGCCGGTCAGGCCGCCGGTCTGCGCCGCGACCCCGGCCAGCACCAGGAACAACGGGCCGTAGGGGGCAGGGGCGTCACGCCACGTCGGCGCCACGGCGTCGGCCCAGGGGCAACCCAAGAGATCAACACCGCCCGCGTACGGGTCCAGGCCCGCCCCCTGCTGCCAGCCCTGACACGCGTACGAGTAGGCGTCGTAGCTACCCAGCGGAAGGAACGCGAGCAGCGGCGCCATCCACAGGAGCGCGGTGACGTACGACCAGCGCGCGGTCTTCTGCAGCCGGACGCCCAGAACCCAAGCAGCGATCAGCAGCCCCGTGCCGGCCAGCCAGGAGACCGGCAGCAGCACACCGTTGTCACCCGCGAAGATCGTGCCCGGGGTGATCGTCGGCTGCCACGGGTTCGTCGCGCCGCCGAGCCACGCCGCGACCGCCAGGGCCAAGCTGCCGGCGAGGCCCCCATAGCGGACGACGGCGGGGCGGGGCATGGCGAGCACACTACCGTGCGTACGGGTAGGGTCTTGGCGCGTGTGGGCTCGGCACCGGCTGGAGTGGTTCACCGCCGTCGGGGCGGCGGCACTCGGCGTCGTCTACCTGCTGCTCCCGCCGATGGGCTCCGACCTGGCCGCGCAGCAGGCCCGGGCCGACTTCTTCGCCCGCCACGGCTACACGCCGGTGGACCTCCGCTGGTACGCCGGCGTCGACCAGCTCGGGTACAGCCTGACCTCACAGCCCGTGATGGCCCTGCTGGGCGTCCGCGTCACCGGCGCCCTCAGCCTCGTGGCCGCTTCGGTGCTGTTCGCCCTCCTGCTGCGCCGTACCCACGCGCCACGCCCGCTGCTGGGAGCCGTGGTGGGCACGTTCTGCATCGCCGGAAATCTGGTGAGCGGCCGGGTCACCTACGGCCTCGGCGTCGCCCTGGGCCTGGCTGCCCTGCTGGCCCTGACCACTCCGCGCCGCCGCTGGCTCCCACCGGTGTTGGCGCTGCTGGCCGGGCTGACGAGCCCGGTGGCCGCCCTCTTTCTGGGCCTCTGCGGCGTGGCGCTCGCCCTCTCGCTTCGTCGCCCACCCGCGCCAGGCGCCTCCCCCGCGATCGCACGACCCAGCGCCGAGATCTCTGAGATTGCTGCGGCGGCGCCGCCCACCACCGCGTCATCAGCCCTCGGTCTCTCCCCCGCCGGCGCCGGTCTGCTCCTGGCGGTGCCCGCGGCGGTTCCCCTCATCCTCAACGCGTTGTTCTTCGGGGACGGCGGCTGGATGAACATCAGCCGCAACGACACCGTACGGGCGGTAGTCGCCGCACTCGTCGTGGCGGCGCTGGTCCCGAGACGTCCCGTTCGCATCGGCGGCGTCCTGGCGGCTGGGGGTGTGCTGGCCGCCGCGCTCGTCCACACGCCGGTCGGGCTCAACGCGACCCGCCTGGCCGTCATGTTCACGCTGCCGCTGCTGGCAGGGTACGCGGCGCTGCCCCGGCCCGGCGGTCCGCAACCCGGCGACACGCGACCCGGTTCGCAACCCGACGTCTCACGTCCCGGTTCGGAACCCGGCGACTCGCGACCCGGTTCGCAACCCGACGTCTCACGTCCCGGTTCGCAACCCGGCGACTCGCGACCCGGTTCGCGGCCCTTGCCCGTCTGGGCCGTGATCGGGCTGCTGGTTGTGGCCGGGTGGTGGCAGCCGCCAGTGGTCACCGGCGATCTGCGGGACATCGGCAACCCGACGGCCGACGCGTCCTACTTCCGCCCGCTGCTCGACCGCCTCGCCCGGGAGCAGCTGACCGGGCGGGTCGAGATCCCGGCCACGCGCGCCTACTGGGAGGCCGCGCACATGGGTGACGTTCCGCTGGCCCGGGGCTGGCTGCGGCAAGCCGACATCGACCGCAACCCGCTCTTCTTCGACAAGATCCCTGGGGCTGACGGCACCGGTGTTCCGCTCACGGCCGACACCTACCGCCGCTGGCTGGACGAGCTGGCCGTGCAGTTCGTGGCCGTTCCCAGCGCCGAGCTCACGTGGTCGGGCCGCCCGGAAGCCGCCCTGGTCACCGCGGGGCTGCCCTATCTGACCGAGGTCTGGTCGAGCCCCGGCTGGCGGCTGTTCGCGGTCGCCGACGCCCGCCCGATCGTCGCCGCCCCGGCCACGCTGACCGGCCACGACGCGGCTTCGGTGACGCTCAGCACCCCGTCCGCGGGCGATTTCCCGGTACGGGTGAGGTGGAACCGCTGGTTGACAGTGACCGACGGCGCCTCGCTGCGGCGGGACGGCGACTGGCTCGTCGTCCGGGTTCCGGGGCCGGGCCGTTACACGGTCAGCAGCTGAGCCACCCACGTCAGCCGGAGGCCGCGCTATGGGCCTGGACCACCGGCTGGGTCGCGAGGAGCTGCGGGGGCGGTGCTGCTGCTTTTGCCGGCGGCGACGACGCGTACGGGATCAGTTGATTTCTTCGAGGACGCGGTTGCGGGCGTGCTGGTAGATCACCGAGCTGCGGAAGCCGACGATCTCGCGGCGGGCGCTGAACCTGTCCATGAGGAAGGCGTGCAGGGCGTCGACGCTGGGGACGCCGACGTGGACGAGCAGGTCGTCGCCGCCCGCGACGACGAAGACCGAGATGACCTCGGGAAGGCCGCCGATGTAGGACTTCAGGTTCTCGATCACTTCGCGGCTCATCGGGCGCACCTGGACGTGCAGGAACGCCTGGACGTGGCGGTTGAGCGCGGCCAGGCTGATCTCGGCGTGGTAACCGGTGATCACGCCGCGGTCGCGGAGCAGCCGGACGCGTTCGAGGCAGGTCGACGGTGCGATGCCGACCGCGCGGGCCAGGTCACGGTTGGTCTGCCGGGCGTTCGCCTGCAATTCCCGCACGATCGCCGAATCAATGTCGTCCACGGGGACACCTTTCGGGGCTGCTGCCGAACGTCGTTCGGTGAGCGGTCCGGACAGTTGGGCATGCGCCTACTTTCAAATCATGTTCTCGCACGAACGGATCATCATTCGGCGCGGCCCCGAGTCCGGGCTGCCCATCATCGTGGCCGTGCATTCGACGGCCCTCGGCCAGGCGCTCGGCGGGTGCCGGTTCAAGCCGTACGCCGACTGGCGTGACGGCCTCGCCGACGCGCTGCGGCTCTCCACCGCCATGACCGCCAAGTGCGCGCTGGCCGGCCTGCCCAACGGCGGTGGCAAAACCGTGATCGTCGGGGATCGGAGTCGTGGCGAAGCCGCTCTGCACGACGTCGGCGCCGTGATCGAGGAGCTGGGCGGCAGCTATGCGACCGGCCCCGACGTCGGCACCGGCCCCGACGACATGGTGACGATCGGCGCCCGTACGAGTCACGTCTTCTGCCGTCCGGTCGCCGCCGGGGGCAGTGGGGACTCCTCCCCCGGCACCGCCGTCGGCACGGTGGCCGCGCTCCGGGCGGTGTGCGAGGCGCAGTTCGGCTCGCCCGACCTCGCGAGGCGCAGCTTCTCGGTGCTGGGGCTGGGCCGGGTCGGCGGCCGGGTCGCGCGGCTGCTCGCCGAGACGGGCGCGAAACTGCTGGTCACCGACGTCGACCCGGCGAAGCGCGCGCTGGCCGACGAGCTCGGAGCGGGTTGGGTGACGCCGGACGAGGGCCTCACCGCCGCCGTCGACGTGGTCGTCCCGGCCGCGCTGGGCGGCGTGCTGACCCCGGCCTCGGTGGCCGCGCTGCGCTGCTCGGCGGTGGCAGGGCCGGCCAACAACCAACTGGACGCCGAGCCGACGGCCGACCTGCTGCACGCGCGCGGCATCCTGTGGGCGCCCGACTACGTGGTCAGTGCGGGCGGAGTCATCAGCGCCACCGCCGCCGAGCTGCGCCACGAGACCCCGGCGCAGGTGGCGGCGCGTCTCGACGGCATCGCGGGCACGCTGGCCGGGGTGTTCGCCGCCGCCCGCCGGGACGACGTCACCCCGGCCGCTGCCGCCGCCGCCGAGGCCCGCCGACGGGTCCTCACTCCCCCGGGCTGACCGGTTCGACCCTTTCGTACGAGTGGTTCAGCGGCGCTTGATCAAGCGGCGCGTCGCCTGGCGTGTGGTTCAGCGGCGCGTCGCCCGGCATGTCGGCGAAATGGGCGTTGAGGTGGGCGTACGGGTTGCGTCGGGGGTCGCGGGCCTCGCGGGCGATCCGGCGCTCCTGCCGCCGCAGGGTCACGGCGAGCCGCAGCGCCGACCACAGGCGCAGCCGGCGCGAGGAGTCGACGGCCGCCAGCACCCGGGCCAGCGCCTCCCTTTCCCGCTCGGGCACGCAGGTGAGCACGATGATCAGGGGCAGGACGGCCGCCACGATCTCGCTGAGGACGAACAACAACACCAGCAGGGCGACGATCCCGGCGAGCACGGACAAGGTCATCGACGTTCTCCTGTCCTGAGAAGCAAGGGTCCTACTCACTGTCCTGACGGACAAACCTCACTGAGCGTTCAAAGCCGCCATCGCGACGAGGACAAGCGCGATCACGACGGCCATCGAGACGACGGCGATCCCCGCGGCCGCCTGGAGCAGCGCGCCGAGAGGCATGAAGGCCTTGCGCAGCGAACGCATGATGCGCAGGGCGACCAGAAGCGACACGGCGGCGAGTGCCAGATACACGAGGGGCGGGGCCGAACGAACCGTCTCGAGGAGGCCGGCGTTCGCGCTCGCCATGGAAGCGGTGAAGGAAATGTGCATGGTCGACCTCCGGTTCAGGCCGCATATCCACCAGTGAGGGCCTGACCCCGTCGTCGAACGTCGGGACGAACACTAAGTGAAGCCGAACCGGCTTTCTGTGTTATCTCTCCGTGACCCCTAGCTATGAATATCCATGGCTATGCAGTCTGCCGCAAGTGTGAGCCGACTACGTGAATAGAATTTTTCCAGACTCACGACGGACTACCGGGAGAACAACCTTTGTGTTTGCATAAGATATGCGCCGGTACCGTATGACCATCGGGTCTGCTGTATCGTTCTCCCGTGACAAAACAACCTTTAACGGTCGTTCAGGATGCAGCGCCGCAACTGACTCTCGTCACGACGCTCTGTGGCGGTGGCACCTGCCCGACTGTCTACCGCACCGATCGCAACACGTTCGTGGTGCAGGGATATACCGTGACCGCCGAGGCCGCCGGGTTGGACCTGCCGGCCGGCGAGCAGTTGGTCGAGATTCCGGCCGAGCTCCTCGCCGAGGCGGTGAAGGCAAGCACCTGATCAACACGTCCACCGATGGAAGGGGCGGGACATGACCGACTCGCCCTACTTCCCCGAGAACACCGACGAACCCGTCGGCGCAGTGCTGGCCCGGCGGCGTAAGAGCCTGAAGATCCCGGGCCAGGTGCTCGGTGAACGGGTCGGCATGAGCCAGGCCAAGATCTCCCGTCTGGAGACCGGCAAGTCCACGCCCGATCCGTCCGACGTCCGTCTCATTGCCGAAGCCCTCGCGCTGCCCGATGTCGAGGTGGACAGGCTGGCCGCGCTGGCCGAACGATCCAGCAATCAGCTCGTCGACTGGCATTCGACCGAGGCCGGCCTGCAGAACAGGCAGAATCGCGTGCGCCACCTCGAGACCGCCGTGCGGGAGGTCCGGACGTTCCAGCCCGCGGTTGTCGTCGGACTGCTGCAGACCAGCGAATACGCCCGGGCGATCTTGACCGCGCTACGCACCAGCTTGGACGACGACGAGATCGCCGATTCCGCCCTGGCCGTCTCGGAGGCCGTGTCCACCCGGTTGCAGCGCAGCGAGATGCTGTACGAAGCCGGACGGTCGTTCACCTTCATCATGACCGAAGCGGTGCTGCGGAATCAGGTGTGCCCGGCGGCGGACATGGTCGCCCAGATCGGCCGGCTGCGCGAGGTGGCTCAGCTGCCCAACGTCCGGCTCCTGATCATTCCGGAGAACGTCGAGCTGAGCATCGCGCCGTTTCACGGGTTCGAGCTCATGGGCGACAGGTACGTGATGGTCGACCTCTTCAACACCACGATCGGGTCGGACGGCAGGCACACCATCCGCCTCTACCAGCGTGTTTTCGACACCCTGGAAGCGATGGCGACCTCGGACATCGACACCATGCTGGACGCCCACCAGTACCGCTACATCCGGATGCTACCCGGCGCTGTCGCCTGACACGTTGTAACGACGGTGTTTCCGTCCGTACCGTGGGGTCATGACGACCCATGAGGATTCAGGCACAACGGCCGCCCCGGATCGCCATCCGCAGATCCTGGCGAGCGAGTGTGGAGGCGGTTCCTGCCCCACCGTCTACGCCACCGGCGGGGAGACGGTTGTTGTGCAGGGTTACGTGGTGGACGGCCACGCCGGAGTCGAGGTGCCCGACGGCGAGCGCCTCGTCGAAATTCCGACCGAGGTGTTGCTCGCCGCGGCCGACGCTGTTCGTAACAGGGCCTGAGACAAGGGCGTCACCAGGCGAAACGACGCCGCTTCTTCTTCTGGCCGCGCAGGCCGCCGAGGAAGTCGGCACCTTCCCGCAACATCCTGCTGCCGCGGCTCGGGCCCTTCTTGGCCTCCAGCCGTTCGCTGAGCTTTCGTGCGCCCGCCGCCGCGAGCGGGACAGCCACGGCCATGATCGCAAAGCGCTTCACCATGTTGAACACCATGGGATACACATACCCACTCAGGACTCGAGCACACGTTCCATCGCCGCCCGGGAACGGCGGGTCACGCGCAGGTAGCGGTCGACGAACTCGCCCGGGTCGCCGCCGCCCAGCAACTGCACCACACCGGCCAGCTCGACACCGTGGCGGGGCAGCTGGTCGGTGGGGCGCCCCCGCACCAGGGTCAGCGCGTTGCGAACCTGGGCGGCCAAGGTCCATCCGGCGGTCATCGCGGCCGCGTCGGCCTTCGCGACCAGTCCGGCGACGACGGCGGCGTCGAGAGCCTCGAGCGTACGGGTCTTGCGCAGCTCGGTCTCCGCGTACGCGTGCCGCAGTTGCACCAGCTGGATTGCCCACTCCACGTCGGACAGGCCACCGCGCCCCAGCTTGGTGTGGGTGTGCGGGTCGGCGTTGCGGGGCAGCCGCTCCACTTCGACGCGGGCCTTGATGCGCCGGATCTCGACCACCTGTTCGCGGGTCAGTCCGCCCTCGGGGTAACGCATCTTGTCGGCCAGTTCCTCGAAGCGCCGGCCCAGCTCGGCGTCGCCGCAGACAAAACGGGCCCGCAGCAGCGCCTGGGCCTCCCAGACCCGCGACCAGCGGGCGTAATACTGCTGGTACGCGGCGAGGCTGCGGACGAGGGGCCCCTGCCGGCCCTCGGGGCGCAGGTCGGCGTCGATGCCCAGCTCGGGGTCGGGCGCGGGGGCGGTCAGCGCTTTGCGCAGCTGCTCGGCGATCGCCAGCGACGCCGCCGAGGACTCGTTGTCGGGGGCGCCGGGCGCCGGCTCGAAGACGAACAGCACGTCGGCGTCGGAGGGGTAGCTCATCTCGTACCCGCCGAGCCGGCCCATGCCGATGATCGCGAACCTGAGGCCGTCGGGGCCGGGATGGGCGCGCCGGGCCACGGCGAGAGCGGCGTTCAGCGTGGCGTCGGTGACGTCGGAGAGGGCGATGCCGATCGCGTTGACGTCGAGCGGCTCGGCCGGGGCCAGCTCACCCGCCCGGCTGAGAATGTCGGCGCAGGCCAGCCGGAACAGCTCACGCCGGCGCCGGGCCCGGACGGCCGCGATCGCCTTCACCGGGTCCTCCGGGTAGCGCCCGGCTGCGGCTCGGAACCCGTCGAGCAGCGACTCGCGCGAGCGGGGCAGCAGCTCGGCGTCGTCGGCGAGCAGGCGCAGCGCCTCGGGGTCGCGGGTGAGCAGGTCGGTCGCGTACCGGGAGAGGCTGAGCACGCGGGCCAGCCGGCGCGCCACCGGGCCACCGTCGCGCAGCAGCCGCAGATACCACGGCGTGGAGCCGAGTTTGTCGGAGACGTGGCGATAGTTGAGCAGGCCGCGGTCGGGCTCGGGGGCGTCAGCGAACTCCTGCAGCAGCATCGGCAGCAGCGTGCGCTGGATCGCCGAGGTGCGGGTGACGCCGCCGGTCAGCGCCTGCAGGTGGCGCAGCGCCGCGGCCGGGTCGGCGAAACCCAGCACCTCGAGACGGCGGCCGGCCGACTCGGGGGTCATACGCAGCGCCTCGGCCGGCACCCGGGCCACGGCCTCCAGCAGCGGCTGGTAGAGCAGCTTGACGTGCAGGCGGCGGACCTGAGCGGCGTGGCCCACCCAGTCGGAGCGGAACGCCTCGACGGCGTCGCGCCCGGGCAGGGCGGTGTAGCCCAGGGAGGCCGCCAGCCAGCGCAGACCGGCCGGGTCGTCGGGCACGGTGTGCGTACGCCGAAGCTGTTGCAGTTGCAGGCGATGCTCGACACTCCGCAGGAACCGGTAGCCGCGCAGCAGGGTCTCGCCGTCCTCGCGGCCCACGTAACCCCCGGTGACCAGCGCTCGCAGCGCCGGAATAGTGCCCGGCTGCCGCAGGGTCTCGTCGACCCGGCCGTGCACGAGCTGCAACAGCTGGACGGCGAACTCGATGTCGCGCAGCCCCCCGGGACCCCGTTTGATCTCGCGGTCGAGCAGGTCCGCCGGCACATTGTCGATGATCTTGCGGCGCATGTCGCGGACGTCGGGAACCGCCTCGGGCCGCTCGGCCGCGTGCCAGACCAGCGGGGCCAGGTCCTCGATCCAGCGGCGGCCCAGGGCCAGGTCACCGGCGGCGGGACGGGCCTTCAGCAGCGCCTGGAACTCCCACGTGCGGGCCCAGCGGCGGTAGTAGGCCTCATGGCTGGCCAGGGTGCGCACCAGCGGGCCGCGGCTGCCCTCGGGACGCAGCGAGGCATCGACCGGCCAGGCGACCATGCCGCAGATCTCGATCAGCCGGGCGGCGACGATCGTGCCGGCGCTCAGGTCGTCGTCGGAGTCGGCCACGAAGATGACGTCCACGTCGGAGACGTAGTTGAGCTCGTTGCCGCCGCACTTGCCCATCGCGACCACGGCCAGGCTCGGCTCGGCTGCCGAGGCGGGCAGACCGGCCACGGCGATCGCGTACGCCGCGGCAAGCGTCTCGTCGGCCAGGCGTGACAGGGCGGCCATGGTCGGCTCGAGTCCCCGCCCGCCGGTCAGATCGGCCGCGGCGATACGCAGCAGCGACACCCGGTAGGCCCGGCGCAGCGCGGGCACGCTCGGCTGGTCGCTGTCGAGTTCGAGGTGGCCCTCGGCGTTGGGCGGCAGGCCCGTCGGCCCGGTGGCCAGCACCTGCCAATCCCCCGGATGGGCGACCAGGTGGTCACCGAGCGCCGACGAGGCCCCGAGCACGGCCACCAGCCGCCGGCGCAACCCCGGGTCCGCCGCGAGCGCGCCGATCAGCGCCTCGGTGGCCTCGTTGGAGGCGATCTCGCCGCCCGGGCCGATGACCGGGCCGCCGTTGCCGCGCGCGGCCGCCCGGCCCGCCGCGTCGACCAGCCGGTGCAGCTGGCGCAGCGCCAGATTGGGGTCGGCCGCGCGGGACAACGAGCTGAGCACCTCGGCCGCGTCGGCGCCGACCGGGGCCTGCGCCTCCGGGTCCCACAACCGCAGGCCGGTCGGGCCGAGCAGATCGGCAACGCGGGCGCCGTTGTCGGCGAACCCGTACCGGGCGAGCCGGCTGGGCCGGGTCACGTCACTGCCCCAGCAGCGGAAGGGTGCGGCCGGTGCCGGACCCGGGTATGTCGGCGTCGGGCAGTGTGCCGAGGGCGAGCGACGCGAACCGGGCGGCGAACGGCTGCCACACCTCTTCGACATCGGGCAGGATGTCGGCGGTGGCGAACACGACGGCCTCGGCGTCGTAGCCCAGCTCGTCGATGGCGGCGCGGTCGCTCGCGGCCCACTGCTCGATCATCGCGGCGTCGCACTCGATGTGGAACTGCAGGCCCCATGCCCTGTCACCGAGCCGGAAGGCCTGATGCGGGTAACGGCTGGAGGCGGCCAGCAGCACCGACCGCAACGGCAGCTCGGTGATCTCGTCGCGGTGCCACTGCACCACGTCGGGCAGCAGCGGCACCCACTTGAACAGCGGGTCGGTGTCGGCCGCGTCCCGCTTGCCGACCAGGCCGGGCCCGATCTCGGGACCGCTGGTGCTGCGCTCGACCAGGCCGCCGTGGGCGCTCGCGAGCAGCTGCCCGCCGAGGCACACGCCGAGCGTGGGCACCCGGTGGCGTACCGCCTTGCGCAGCAGCCCTTCGAGCGCCGGGAACCACGGCGCGCCGGGCACACCCTCGGCGTCCGGGTAGGCGTTCTGGTCGCCGCCCAGCACGATCAGCGCGAGGTAGTCGTCGAGGGTCTCGGGGAGCTCGTCACCGGCGTGCGGCCGCAGGACGGTCAGCTCAAGCCCCGCCTCGGTCAGCCACTCCCCCAGCCGTCGCAGGTCGTCGGTCGGATCGTTCTCGATGACTAGTGCAGTCGCCACGCTCACGAATCTAACCCCCGTACGGCGAAGAGCCAGGCCGTGGGGTTGACTTCGTCGACCGGCTCGATAGCGTCCACCGCACCATGTCCGCCGCGCCCCTGCTCATGCTCGTGTCGGTCGTCTCGATGCAGTTCGGCTCGGCGATCGGCCGCACCCTCTTCGACGACCTCGGCGCGACCGGGGTGGTGCTGCTGCGAGCCGGCATCTCGGCGCTGGTGCTGGCCGTGGTGGTGCGCCCACACGTACGCTCCTGGCCCCGCGCGGCCTGGCGGGCGGCTTCGCTGCTCGGGATCGCGGTGGCCGGCCTCAACCTGCTGTCCGCGCTGGCCATGCGTACGGTGCCGCTCGGGGTGGTCGTCACCGTGTCGTTCCTCGGCCCGCTGACGGTCTCCCTAGCGCAGACCCGCCGGCTGCTCGACCTGCTCTGGGCCCTGCTCGCCGGCGCCGGCGTGGCCCTGCTGTGGTGGCACCCCGGCCCGTCGTTGCCGCCCGGCGGTCTGGTGCTGGCCGCGCTGGCCGGGGCGTGCGGCGCCGGATACATCCTGCTCACCGCGCGCGTAGGCGGACTGGTGCCGGGCGTCGGCGGCCTGCCCGTCTCGCTCACCGTGGCGACGCTGGTCGCGCTCCCCTTCGGACTCGCCGGGGCGAGCGCCGTCGTCACCCGCCCCTCCCTGCTGATCGGCGCGGCCTCGGTGGCCGTGCTGCAGACCATTTTCCCGTACGTCCTGGAACTGAACGCCCTGCGCCGCATCCCCACACGCGTCTTCGGCATCCTGACCAGCCTGAACCCGGCCGCCGCGGCGGTGGCCGGCCTGCTCGTGCTGGACCAGCGGCTGGGCACGGTCTCGCTGGCCGCGCTCGCCCTGGTCACCTCGGCCAGCGCCGGCGTCACCCTCACCCACCGGCCGGAACGATGATGGCAGCGGGTCTGCGCCCACGCGGGCCGCCCGTGCCCTCAGCGGAAGCGGCGACGATCGGTCAGGAGATGCACGCGCACACGATCAGGGCGGCCCCGAAGTGCGAAGCCGCACTCACCAGCGCTCCCCCGTGCCGTTCCGGCGTGCAGATGACCTCGCCCAGCTTGCCCGGGGTCATCCAGTCGAGGACCAGGAACGCCAGGCCCATGATGGCGATGCCGATCAGGCCGAACAACACCGTCGACGCCAGGCCCTGGCCGAACGAGTCGTACGACGTGAAGATCGCCGTGAAGACGATGGCGGCGATGCCGAGCTGGTTGGCCGCGAGCAGCAGCGACGCGTTGGGGTTGCGCTCCGCGAAGATCAGCTCGCGCAGCTTGCCGGGTGTGAGCAGGTCGACGAGGACGTAGCCCACCGCCATCAGCCCGATGCCGACGATTCCGAAAACGATGCTGCGCCCAGCACCCTCGAGCAGATCTTCAAGCACGGCCTCTCCCTTGTCACGCGACGTCAGGACAGACCGTACAAGACAGGCCCTACGTCTTTACAGCGCGCCCAGGTAACGCTGCCTCTCGTAGGGTGTCACCTCGCGACGGTACTGCTCCCATTCGGCCGTTTTGTTGCGCAGGAAGAAGTCGAAGACGTGCTCGCCGAGCACCTCGGCCACCAGTTCCGACCGGCTCATCACGTCGATCGCCTCGGACAGGTTCTCGGGGAGCGCGTCGTAGCCGGCCGCCTTGCGCTCGGCCGGGGAGAGCGACCAGACGTCGTCCTCGGCGCCCGGGGGCAGCTCGTAGCCCTCCTCGATGCCCTTGAGCCCGGCGCCGAGCAGCACGGCGAAGGCGAGGTAGGGGTTCGTGGCGGAGTCGATCGAGCGGACCTCGACGCGCGCCGAGCTGGGCTTGCCGAACGCGGGCACCCGCACCAGCGCCGACCGGTTGAGGTGGCCCCAGCTCACGAACGCCGGCGACTCGGTCACGACGTTGGGCAGCTGCAGCGGGAAGAGCCGCTTGTACGAGTTCACGTACTGGTTGGTGACCGCCGTGTACTCCCGCGCGTGCACGAGCAGGCCGGCGATGAACGAGCGCGCCGTCTTGGACAGCTTCTGCGGGTCGTCGGCGTCGTAGAACGCGTTCCGCTCGCCCTCCATCAGCGAGAGGTGCGTGTGCATGCCGCTGCCGGGCTGGTCGGTGTACGGCTTCGGCATGAAGGTGGCCCGCACCCCCTGGGAGAGCGCAACCTCCTTGACGACGTGACGGAACGTCATGATGTTGTCGGCCGTGGTCAGCGCGTCGGCGTAGCGCAGGTCGATCTCCTGCTGGCCGGGCGCGACCTCGTGGTGGCTGAACTCGACCGAGATGCCGATCCGCTCGAGCGCGAGCACGGCCTGCCGCCGGAAGTCACGGGCGATCGAGTGCGTGGTGTGGTCGAAGTAGCCGCCGCTGTCGACCGGCACCGGCACCGAGCCGTCGAGCGGGCCCTCCTGCACCAGGAAGAACTCGACCTCGGGATGGGTGTAGAAGGTGAAACCCTTCTCGGCCGCCTTGGCCAGCATGCGGCGCAGCACATGGCGCGGGTCGGCCCAGGCGGCGCTGCCGTCGGGCAGCAGGATGTCGCAGAACATGCGGGCGCTCTCGCCGCTGGCGCCGCCCTCGAACGGGAACACCTGGAACGTCGTCGGGTCGGGCATGGCGACCATGTCGGACTCGTAGACCCGGGCGAAGCCCTCGATCGCCGAGCCGTCGATGCCCATGCCTTCCTCGAAGGCGGACTCGAGTTCGGCCGGGGCGACCGACACGCTCTTGAGCGTGCCGAGCACGTCGGTGAACCAGAGCCGGACAAAACGGATGTCGCGCTCCTCCAGAGTACGAAGCACGAACTCCTGCTGTCGGTCCACGTTCACCCCTAGTAGTGATGACTTGACAAGCCAGTCTTCCCCGGCCCAGTTACGCCGAGATTACGCTGGCGCCGCCTCCTCCCGGTGCCCTGGGGTGTGAAAACCTCCACTCGCCCCTGACCGCGGCGCCGGCCCGGGTGCGACGATCGAGGGGCACCCGGGGACCGCACCGACGCGGCCTCGAGGGGGAAGGAGCACACCATGACCGAGATTCCCACCCTGTACGGTGGCCCGCCCACCCGACGGGTACGCACGCGTGACCTGATCGCCGCCAAGAGCCGCGGCGACCGCTGGCCGATGCTGACCTCCTACGACCAGTACACGGCCTCGATCTTCGACCAGAACGGCGTGCCGGTCCTGCTCGTCGGCGACTCGGCCGCCAACAACGTGTTCGGTCACGAGACCACCCTGCCGATCACCGTCGACGAGCTGATCCCCCTGGTCAGCGCCGTCGTGCGGGCCACCAAGACGGCGTTGATCGTGGCCGACCTGCCCTTCGGCAGCTACGAGGAGGGCCCGACGCAGGCGTTGCGCACGGCCGTCCGGTTCATGAAGGAGGGCGGCGCCCACGCCGTCAAGCTCGAGGGCGGCCGCCGCGTCGCCGCTCAGATCGAGGCCCTCACCGGCGCCGGCATCCCCGTCATGGGCCACGTCGGCTTCACCCCGCAGAGCGAGCACACCCTCGGCGGCTACCGGGTCCAGGGCCGCGAGAACGAGGGCGCCCAGGTGGTCTCGGACGCCCGCGCGGTGGCCGACGCGGGCGCGTTCGCCGTGGTGCTCGAGATGGTGCCGGGCGAGGTGGCCAAGACGATCACCAAGGAGCTCGAGATCCCGACGGTGGGCATCGGCGCCGGCCCCGACACCGACGCCCAGGTGCTGGTCTGGCAGGACATGGCCGGTCTGCGCACCGGCCGCACGCCGCGCTTCGTCAAGCAGTACGCCGACATGGCCGGGATGCTGTCGAAGGCCACCCAGCAGTTCGCCGCCGAGGTCCGAGGCGGCGAGTTCCCGTCGGCCGAGCACACTTTCTAAAGATCAAATGCTGATGTCGTAGCGGGGTGGTGGGTTCAGACCGTCGCTCCCGCCGAGGGCCCGGGCGGGCTGAGCAGGGCGCCGGCGCGCCCAGAACGCTCAACCCACCCGGGCGACCTGCGTGCGTGGTTGCGCCCAAAAGATCAAAACCGTCAGGCCTCGAACTGGACCTTGCGGGTGGACGGGTCTGCGGTGATCAGGCGGACCTGCATGCGGACGCCCAGGGACAGGCTGCCCTGGCAGCGGGCGCGGACGGCCGGCTCGTCGATGGCGATGGTGCCGCCGGGCGGGCGGCCCTTCGACGGGTCGTCGAGGTCGACCACGCCCGCCTCGAAGACCTCTCCCACCCGGTCGTGCAGCAGCACGGCCTCGGCCAGGTCGATCGCGCCGCGGTTGGCCGCGCCGGCCAGCCTGTCCGAGTCGGTCATGGCCTTCGGCAGCCGGGGCAGGGCGGCCCGCGCCCACTCGGGGATCGTCGCGCCGGTCGCGACCGCCAGGCAGACCTCTGTCGCGTAGCGGTCGGCCAGCCGCCGCAGCGGGGCCGTGACGTGCGCGTACGACGCTCCCACGCCGCCGTGGCCGGTCTGCTCGGGCGGGGCGCCGTCGAACGGCGTGTAGGCGGCCCCGCGCAGCAAGTCGGCCGCCTGGTCGAGGAAGGCCGCGCCACGCGGGGTGGCCGGGTCGACCGAGGCGACAACCGCGCCGACCTGGGCCCCGGACGGCCACAGCACGCCCAGCGACTTCGCGGCGGCCTGCAGCTTGACAACCGCCTCGGCCTTGGGCGGCGGCATCGTGCGCAGCAGCCCCACCCCGGCCCCCAGCATCAGCTCGGCCGCCGCCATGCCGGTGAGCAGCGAGATCTGCGCGTTGTGCTCCTCGATCGCGAGGGGCGCCCGCAACACCAGCCGCCAACCGCCGTTGTCGGGCTCGACCTCCTGCTCGGGCAGCGGCAGGTTGACCGCGCCCCGGTCGGCGGCCCGCCGGGCCAGCAGCGTGCCCAGTTCGGGCAGCAGGGCCAGCGGCTCGGGCGGGGTGCCCGCGTCGACCTGCTGCTGCACCGCCTCGTAGCTCAGCTTCGCCCGGCTGCGCACCCGCGCCCGTTCCAGGGTGGTCGAGACGATCGCGCCGTCGGCGTCCACGTCGATGGTCCACACCACGGCCGACCGGTCGACGTCGGGGAACAGGCTCACCGCGTCCTCGCTGAGAACCGGCGGGTGCAGCGGGATCCGCCCGTCGGGCAGATAGATCGTCTGGCCGCGGGCCCAGGTCTCGGCCTCGAGCGCCCCGCCCGGCCGCACGTAGGACGCGACGTCGGCGATCGCGTAGAGCACCCGGTAGCCGCCGCCGGGCCGCCGGCTCAGGTGCATGGCCTGGTCGAGGTCGCGGGAGGTGGCCGGGTCGATCGTCACGAACGGCACGTCGGTGCGGTCGGCGGCCGGTGGTGGCGGCGCCGCGGCGGCCGCTTCGGCCTCGGCCAGCGCGTCGGCCGGGAAGTCGCCCGGCAGCTTGAGTTCCTGCCGCAGGGCGTCGAAGTCGATGCGCGGCGCCCACACCCGTCTGATCGGCACGGGTCATTCCTACCAGTTCCCCGTACGAGGAAGGGCCGCGCCCGGCGGCACGGCCCTTCTTTTGTGCGTTGTCTCAGCGCCGGCGAGCGGCCGTCTTCCGTGCTGTCGTGGCGGGCGCGTCCATCATGTCCGCGGCCGGGGTGTTCCCCAGCGCGGCCTGCCGGGCCGCCGCCGCGGAGGCCGCCTTGGAGACCCGGGCCCGGTTGGTCGACGAATTCTTGGCGGTCGAGGCCGCGCGCGGCGTGTTGGCCGCCCGGGTGGCCCGCTCCCGGGTCGCGCCGGCCTCGTTGATGCTGCTGCGGTTACCGGCCGGCGCCGCCGCGGACCGGTTGCCGCCGCGCGCCACCACCGGGCTCAACCCGGCCACCTTGGCCACCGGCGAACGGGGTGCCGCCTTCGGAGCAGACCCTTCCGTTCCCGTACGACCGGACGACCGCGACGCCGTGGCTTTGCTCGCGCTCTTCACAGCCGACGCCGCCTTGGCCGCGCTCTTCGTCGCCGCCTTGGCCGCCGCCCTGGCAGCTGTCTTGGCCGCCGTAGCCGTCTTGGCCGCCGTCTTCTTCACCGCCGCGCTCTTCGCCGCGGTGGCCTTTGCTGCTGTGCTCTTGGCCGCAGTTGCCTTGGCGGCGGCGCTCTTCGCGGCCGTCTTCGCCGGAGTCGCCTTCTTGCCCGCCGCGCTCTTCGCCGCCGCGCTCTTCGCCGCCGTGCTCTTGGCCGCCGCGCTCTTGGCCGCCGCGCTCTTCGCCGCCGCGCTCTTCACCGCCGTCGCCTTGGCCGGGGCCTTTTTCGCCGCCGTGGCCTTGGCCCCGGTTGTCTTGGCCGCAGCAGCTCCGGCTCCCGCCGCCCGGGCACCCGTCGCCTTCGTCCCGGCCGCCTTGATCGCGGTGGCCCTCGCCCCAGTCGCCTTGGTCCCGATCGCCTTGGCGGCAGTCGCCCTGGCCGCAGCAGCCCCGGTTCCGGCCGCCCGGCCCCCCGCCGCCTTCGCCCCAGCCGTCTTCACCGCTGTCGCCTTGGTCCCGGTCGCCTTGGTCCCGGTCGCCTTGGTCCCGGTCGCCCTGGCCGCAGCAGCCCCGGTTCCGGCCGCCCGGCCCCCCGCCGCCTTCGCCCCGGCCGCCTTCACCGCTGTCGCCTTGGCGCCGCCCGCCTTGGCCGCGGTCGCCTTGGCCGTAGCGGCCTTCCTCGCGGCAGCCGCCGACTTCGCACCCGCCCTGGCCGCAGTCGCCGCCGCCCGGTTCGCCGTGGCCGCGGCCCGATTGGCAGCGGCCGTGGCACCGCTTTCGGCCCCCGTGGTGGCCGATCCGGCCGCCGCACGGTTGGCTGCCGCCGTAGCGCTCCGGTTGTAACCGACCCGGGCGGTACCCGCCGCCGCCTTGTTGGCCGAAGCCGTAGCGTTCCGCGCCGCCGACGCCTTCTTGGCCGCAGGTCGCGTAGTGGTGGCCTTCTTCGCCGGGCTCGCCTTGGCCGTAGCCGTCTTGCCCGCAGTCCCGCTCGTCGCAGCCGCAGTCTTCTTGCCCACGCTCCCGACCGCCGCAGCCGCAGTCTTCCTGGCCGTGGTCCCGCCCGCTGCCACAGCCGCCTTCCGGGCCGTGATCCCGCCCGCCCCCGCAGCCGCCTTCCGGGCCGTGATCCCGCCCGCCCCCGCAGCCGCCTTCCGGGCCGTGATCCCGCCCGCCGTCACAGCCGCCTTCCGGGCCGTGATCCCGCCCGCCCCCGCAGCCGCCTTCCGGGCCGTGATCCCGCCCGCCGTCACAGCCGCCTTCCGGGCCGCGGCCGCCTTCCGGGCCGTGGTCCCGTTCGCCGCCGCAGCCGCCGTCTTCGCGCTCGTCGCCGTCGTCTTGACCACGGGAACGCTGGTAGCCGCCTTCTTGCCCGCCGTGCTCGTCGCGGCGGCCGCCCTCTTGCCGGCAGGCACGGTCCTGGTCTTCTTGGCAATCGCGCTCGGGCCGGCCGCCGGCTTCTGGGCCACGCCGGCGCTGGTGGTGCGCCTCGCCGTGGCCGAGGTCGCCGCCGCCGTCCGCTTCGGCGCCGCCTTGCCGGCGGTCGTCGTCCTGGCCGCCGTCGTCTTCTGCGCGGCCTTGGCCGCGGTCGTCCTGCTCGCTGTCGTCATTGCCCCAGCCTTGTTAGCCGCCGTCTTGGTGGAACCGGTGCGGCTGGCCGGAACCCTGGCCACCCCGGTCGACTTGCCCGCACTGCTCGCCGCCGCCCTACGAGCGCCGGTCGTCGCCTTCTTGACGGCCCCAGCCGCCTTCACCGCCGCCACGGTGGTCTCCCCAGCCGCCTTCACCGCCGCCACGGTGGTCTCCCCGGCCGCGCCCCCGACCATCGTGGACCGGCCACGCGCGCCCGCCGCCCCGCCCACGCCAACGGCCCGCTGCCTCGGCGCCGCCTTGCCCTGGGCACTCGCGGCCTTCACACCGGTCCTGCCGGAGCCCGGCTTGATCGCGGAACCCTTGGCAGCAGCCGTTTTCGTGCCGCCTGCCTTCGCCGCTCCACCCCGCGCGGAGGACCCAGCCCTCACCGTCTGGTCCGCGTTCATCGACGTGGCCGCCGCCGGCCTGACCGTCGCTGACTTGGCCGCTGCAGCCTTGGCCACCGCTGACTCAGCCGTCGCCGATTTGGCGGCTGGTGAGTTGGCTCCTGCCGTCTTGGCCCCCGCTGACTTGCCCCTCGCCGTCTTGGCCGTCGCTGACTTGGCCCGTGCCGTCTTGGCCGCCGCTGACTTGGCCCCTGCCGTCTTGGCCGCCGCCGTCGTCTTGGCCCCCGCCGCCGTCGCCGCCGTCGCCGTCGCCGCCCCCGCGGTCCTGGTCGCCGCGGTCACGGTCTTGGCCGCGTTCGCCGTCCGGGCGGCGGCGACGGCGCGACCACGAGTGGGAGCCGCTGCCGAAGAGCGCGCCGGCTCGGTGGGCTCACGCACCGGCGTACGCGAAATGCGGTTTTTGTCCGCTCTAGAGGCAAGACTGGGGGCCTTTTTGGCAGCGGCCATCTGGGGTGTTCCTCCTTGCGAATGAACTGCGCGAGTTGCTGCGGGCTCGTCCCGCACGGAGACTGCAAACGATCGATGTCAGGGGGCCGGCGCCGGCGTCAGCGGTCCTCCCCGTTCCAACGAGCGTCCTCGGCATCCCACTCGGCGTTGCGCTTCTCGACCGTTTCGAGGGCCCGCTCCGCCTCGCCGGCCGTGGCGTAGGGGCCGAGCCGATACTGGGCGGGACACACGTCGTCGCCGGTCTCGACCCGATGGTGGCGCAGGCACCAGAAGTAGCCGCCTCCGCCGGGCCCACTGTCGCTCATGCAATCACTCTGCACCTCAAACCGACCATCCGCCACCGATTCGGGCAAAAAGTCCCGATTTTCCACATTGGAGGGTGAGGCAAGGCCAACAAAAACCGCCCCGGCCGGACAGCCGGGGCGGTCATGAGTTACACGCGCGAGCTACAGCGTGGCCGCCACCAGCTCGGCGACCTGCACAGCGTTGAGCGCCGCGCCCTTGCGCAGGTTGTCGTTGGAGACGAACAGGGCAATGCCGTTCTCCACCGTCTCGTCGGCGCGGATGCGGCCCACGTACGAGGCGTCGCGGCCGGCCGCCTCGAGCGGCGTGGGCACGTCGGACAGCTCGACGCCGGGCGCGCCGGCGAGCAGCTCGCGAACACGCGCGGGCGTGAGCGGCCGGGCGAAACGGGCGTTGATCTGCAGCGAGTGGCCGGTGAAGACCGGGACGCGGACGCACGTGCCCGAGACCAGCAGCGACGGCAGATCGAGGATCTTGCGGCTCTCGTTGCGAAGCTTCTGCTCCTCGTCGGTCTCGTCGCGGCCGTCGTCCACGATCGAGCCGGCCAGCGGCAGCACGTTGAACGCGATCGGCTTGGCGAACGAGCGCGGGGCCGGGAACTCGACGGCCGAGCCGTCGTGGGTGAGCTCGGTGGCGCGGTCGGAGACCTTCTTCACCTGCTCGTCGAGTTCGCTGACGCCGGCCAGCCCGGCGCCGGAGACGGCCTGATAGGTGGTGGCGACCAGCGAAACCAGCCCGGCCTCGTCGTGCAGCGGGCGCAGCACCGGCATCGCCGCCATGGTCGTGCAGTTCGGGTTGGCGATGATGCCCTTGGGGCGGTTGTGAATCGCGCCGGGGTTGACCTCGCTCACGACCAGCGGGACGTCGGGGTCCATGCGCCAAGCCGACGAGTTGTCGATGACCACCGCGCCGGCCTCGGCGACGCGCGGCGCGAGCTCCTTGGAGCTACCCTTGCCGGCCGAGAACAGGACGATGTCGAGACCGCTGTAGTCGGCGGTCGCCGCGTCCTCGACGGTCACCTCACCGGGGCCCCAACCGAGCGTGCGGCCCGCGCTGCGAGCGGACGCGAAAAGGCGGAGCTGCCCAACAGGGAATTCGCGCTCGGCCAGGATGCGCCGCATGACGCTGCCCACCTGTCCCGTCGCGCCCACAATGCCGATCCTCATGCCGACAAAAGTACGGCCTGAACTGCGTACGGAGAAATCGGTTAACCGCATCGATTCCATATGCCGAGATTTCCGTCCCATATTTGAGGACGGCGGGCGTAGGTTCGAGGGCATGGCGACGTACACGCACGGGCATCACGAATCGGTCTTGCGCTCGCATCGCTGGCGCACCGCAGAGAATTCGGCGGCCTACCTGTTGCCGCATCTTTCCTCCGGCGTGGCGGTGCTCGACGTCGGCTGCGGCCCCGGCACCATCACGGCCGACTTCGCGACTCTCGTCACACCCGCTCGGGTCACCGCCCTGGAACGCACCGAGGAGGCGCTCGGGCTGGCGCGGGCCGAGATCACCCGGCGCGGCCTGACCAACGTCGAGTTCGTGGTCGGCGACGTGCACCGGCTCGACTTCGGCGACGACACCTTCGACGTGGTGCACGCGCATCAGGTGCTGCAGCATGTCGGCGACCCGGTGGCGGCGCTGCGCGAGATGCGCCGGGTCACCAAACCGGGCGGCCTGATCGCCGTACGGGACAGCGACTATGCGGCTTTTGCCTGGTATCCACGGCTACCCGAGCTGGACGAGTGGCTGGCGCTCTACGAGCGGGTGGCGCGGGGCAACGGCGGCGAGCCCGACGCGGGGCGGCGCCTGCTGGCCTGGGCCCACGCCGCCGGTCTGACGGATGTGCGGGCGACGTCGAGCACGTGGTGCTTCGCGACACCGGCCGACCGCGAGTGGTGGGGCGGCATGTGGGCCGACCGCATCCTGCAGTCCGACATGGCGGCCACCGCCGAACGCACCGGCGCGGCCGGCCGTGACGACCTCGCCCGCATCTCGCGGGCGTGGCGCGACTGGGCCGCCCACCCCGACGGCTGGATGTCCCTGCTGCACGGCGAGCTGATCGCGCGGGTCTGAAACAGCCCGGATCTAGGCGGACGCGGGCTTGTACGCCCAGTGCCACGGCTCGCGCGGCACGTTCTCGACGAAGCCGTACTTGTCCGCGTTCTTGCGCATCCACGCCTGCGCCTTGGAGTTCAGGTCGAGGTCGGTGGCCATGCCCCAGCCGTGTTCGCTGGTGCCGGGCTTGGCCGCCAGCCCGCCCTGCGAGTACAAACCCTTGCGCCGTGCGAGGTCGACCTGCTCCTCGTACGGGCGGTACGAGTCGGTGATGCCGATGGTGACGCCGTCCCGCTTGGCGTCGCTGATCATCTGATTGAGGTTCTGCGCGGCCGGCGCCCACAGTTTGTGCCGGGTGTTGCCGACCTGTTCGAGGGCGTTGGCCGGGATCTTGCCGTTGCCGTACGCGGCGAGCTCGGTCGGGATGCCCTTGCTGTTGAGCGTGTAGGACTTACCGCTGGTGGAAGTCTGCGCGACGGCGTTCTCCAGCACGTTGGCGAAACTGCCGCCTTCGGCGCTCGTGGCCGTCCTGGCCGTCTGGGCCTGCACGTTCCGGCCCGCCTGTTGTGTCTGCAGCGCGATCATCCGGCTCTGGATGTCGGCGATTCGCGAGTTGACCCTCTCTATCCCCACGTACTCCTGTTCGGCAACCGCGCGGAACCCGTGAGTGTCCGGGCCGTGATTCAGTGCACGGCCGGCAGCGCGATCGTGTGCTGGGTGTGTGCGACCTTCGCCCGCAGATAGCGCAGGTTGGCCGGGGACGCGTGCACGGCGGTCGGCACGACCTCCCGTACGGAGATGTGGTTCCGGCGCAGCTGGGTGACCTTGTCCGGGTTGTTGGTCAGCAGGTCGATCGTGGTGACGCCGAGCGCGGTCAGCATCTGCGCGGCCGCCGTGTAGTCGCGCTGGTCGTCGCCGTGCCCGAGCGCCCGGTTGGCCTGGTACGTGTCGAGCCCGGCATCCTGCAGCGCATAGGTGTCGAGCTTGTTGTAGAGCCCGATCCCGCGTCCCTCCTGCCGCAGATACAGCAGGTAGCCGCCGTCCCCGGTGATCCGTTCGACGGACTCGCGCAGCTGGGGCCCGCAGTCGCAGCGCTGCGACCCGAAGACGTCCCCGGTCAGGCACTCGGAGTGCAGCCGCACGAGTGGGACCGCGCCGGGTGTGCCGAGCGCGAGCGCCAGGTGCTCCTTGCCGTCGGTCAGGCCGTTGAAGGTGACCAGGCCGGCGGTGGTCTCGTAGCCGTCCGCGAAGCGCAGCGGGACGGTGACTCGGGTACGTACGGACATGTTCCTGCTGATCGGCAGGACAGGGCCGCCACCTCAGAGTTTCACCGGCTCCCGTCGCTCCGCGCCCTCGAGCCGGTGGGCCAGGTCGAGGTCGACCTCCGACGTCCGGTTACGGCGGTTGGGCAGCATGTTGGTGACCAGCACGACCGCGGCGCCGATGCCCGCGTACAGAGCCAGCACGAGCAGGTGATGCTGGATCTCGGCAGCCGGGAAGTACAGGTTGTCGCGGACGGCCTGCACACCCGCTCCGGTCGGCAGGTTGGCGCCGAGGTGCCGGCCGAACGAGGGCAGGAACTCGGGCAGGATGCTGGCGCCCGAGATCACCGTGCCCAGCGTGAAGTACATCGCGCCGAGCAGCGCGCCGGCCGCGCCGAAGATGGCCACCGCGCCGGCCGTCGAGGCGGTGATGGCCAGGGAGATCAGCGCGAAGATGCCGAGCATCTCGCCGCGGTCGGCGGTCGTGCCCACGCCGAACCAGCCCATCGACCACAGCACCGCGGCGGCCGAGCCGAGGGCGTACACGGCCAGGATGCTGACGTGCGCGATGCCACGGCGCCACGACCTGCGCGTACGGGGAATCAGGCGGCCCAGGCCCATCGAGGCGATCGTGCCGCCGAGCGCGAGCGCCTGGGTCAGGAAGCCCAGCGAGACGCCGTTGACGTCGTCGTCGGGCAGCGGCACCACGTCGGTGACCGGCGGCGGGGAGTTGAGCTGCTGGGCCCGCGACACCGAGATCCGGTCGTTCTGCTGGGCCAGCCGCCTCAGCTCGGCCGCCGTCTGCTGCTGGACGACGGTGGTGAACGTGGCCCGCAGCAGCGACGCGGCGGCGGGTCCGGCGGCCGAGGCGACGTACAGGTGCGGCCGCGCGCCGGTGATGTCGACGCCGCCGTACACGTCCCGCCGTTTGATCGCGACCTGGAGATCGTCGGCGGTGGCGTAGTCGGTGACCCGGAAATAACCCCGTTCGGTGAGCAGGCCGGCCGCCTGGGCCCGCTCGGCGGGCGGCGAGACCAGCCCGACCGGCACGTGGTGCGGCTGCGCCTTGTGCCCCATGCCGAGGTAGTAGGCGGTCAGCCCGAGCTGGACGAGCACGCCGATCACGCAGACGGCCAGCGCGAACCGCCGGAACTGCAGCACAGACTCGGCCGGTTGAACCTCAGCCACCGCCGCTCCCCCCACTCGGTCCGTCTTGTGAGAGTTTTACGGACGAAAGGCAATCATGAGAGTGTTTCGGGCTAACCGACCTTCTCGTCGATCAGCGCCAGAAGCGCCCGGGCCGCCGCGCTGGGCCGGCGCACCGCCGAGACCGCCACGCCGAGCGGCCACTCCAGGTCGGCGCCGGCGACGGTCTTGAGCACGAGTCCCGTCCGGTCGTCGGGAACCACGAACGGTGGCAGAACGGCCAGCCCCAAACCTTCCCGTACGAAGCTCGCCCCGCTGCCGATGTCGGTGACCTCGATCGCCACTTGCCGCTGGACCCCGGCCGCGGCGAACGCCCGGTCGACGACCGTCCGGTTGCCGTAGCCCAGCGGGAAGTCGACGAACGGCTCCCCGGCCAGGTCGGCGATCCGCACCTCGGCCGCGCCGGCGAGCCGGTGCCCCACCGGCAGCACCAGTTCCAGGCGGCGCGACTCGATCTGGCGTATGCGCAGACCGGCGGGCGGGCGGCCCGGCGCCGAGACGAACGCGACGTCGAGCGACCCGTCGGCCAGCCCCTCGAGCAGCCCGACCGAGCCACGCGGAGAGACGATCAGCCGCAGCCGGACCTGCGGGTGCACCCGGTGGAACGCGCCCAGCAGGGCGGGCACGTCGATCAGCGGCACCGAGGTCAGGGTGCCCACGCGGACCGTGCCCCGCAGGCCGCCGCGCACCTCGTCGACGGCGTCGCGGGCATCCCGTACGGCGTCGATCGCGGCCCGGGCCCGGGGCAGCAGCGCCTCGCCGGCGTCGGTCAGCTCCACCCGCTTCGACGTGCGATCGAGCAGGCGCGCCCCCAGCTCGCGCTCCAGCGACTTGATCACGGCCGAGACCCCGGACTGCACGACGTGCAGCCGAGCCGCGGCCCGGGTGAAGTTCCGCTCCTCGGCGACAGCGAGGAAATACTCGAAGTGACGCAGTTCCAGCACAGTTGGTGATGGTAACGAGCAGCAATCATCGTTGGTGGTGATGCCAGGCCGGGGCACTGTCGTCACATGACCGTTCTTCTGGAGAGGCCGCGTGCCTCCATACCGGTTTCGCGGCGGCACGGACGCGGCTTCTGGCTGATCGCCGCCGTCTATCTCGTCGCGCTCGCCTTCTCGACCGTGCCCGCCCCGCTCTACCCGATCTATCAGCGGGTGGACGGTTTCTCGGCGTTCACGGTGACGGTCGTCTTCGCCACGTACGCGGTCGGCGTGATCACCAGCCTGGTGCTGGCCGGGCACGTCTCGGACTGGGTGGGCCGCCGCCGGATCCTGTACGCCGCGCTCGGCCTGGAGATCGCGGCCGGGGTGCTGTTCCTCACGTGGAGCGCGCTGCCCGGCCTGATCGCCGCCCGGTTCCTGACCGGACTGGGTGTCGGCATGCTGACCGCGACCGCTACCGCGTACCTGCTGGAGCTGCACAAGGCGCACCGCCCCGAGGCGGACGGGACCCGCTTCGAGATCGTGTCGTCGGCCGCCAACCTGGGCGGGCTCGGCGCCGGCACCCTGGTGGCGGGCGCGCTCGCGCAGTTCGTGACCTCTCCCCTCCGTACGCCGTACGCGGTCTTCCTCGTTCTGCTGGCGCTGAGCGTGGTCGCCGTCGCCGTCGCGCCCGAGACGGTGGACGCGCCCGCCACCCGCCCGGCCTACCGGCCCCAGGGCGTACGCATCGCCGGGCGGGACAGGACAGCAGTGCTCGTCGCCGCCGTCTCGTCGTTCGCCGCGTTCGCGGTGTTCGGCCTGTTCACCTCGCTGGCGCCGAGCTTCGTGGCGGGCGCGCTGCACCAGCCCAGCCGGCTGCTGGCCGGGCTGACCGCCTTCCTCGTCTTCGCCGCGGGCGCCACCGGTCAAGCCGTCAGCGGCCGGCTCACCCCGCGGACCCGGTTCCTCGGCGGACTGATCGCACAGGCCACAGGTCTGGTGGTGCTCACGGCAGGCATGCAGGCGGCGTCGCTCACGCTCTTCCTGGCCGGTGGCGTGATCGCCGGGGCCGGGGCGGGCGTCCTGTTCAAGTCGGCGGTCGGCACGATCGCGGCCGGCGCGCCCGCCGCCCGGCGAGGGGAGAGCCTGGCCGGGTTGTTCCTGATCGCGTACGCGGGTCTGATCGGCCCGGTGCTCGGGCTGGGGGTGGCCGGCCTTCACGTGGCCTCGACGACCTCGATCCTGTGGTTCACCGGCGTCATGCTGGCACTCCTGGCCGGGGTGGCGTGGCTAGGCTGGCGGCGTGGCCGATGACCCCCTGGAACTGGAACGGCAGGTCTGCTTCGCGCTGTCGGTGGCCTCGCGCAGCGTGGTGGGGCTCTACCGCCCGCTGCTCGAGCCGATGGGCCTGACCCACCCGCAATACCTGGTGATGCTCGCGCTCTGGCAGCACGCGCCGCGCTCGGGGCGCGAGCTCAGCCGCCTGCTCCAGCTCGACCCCGGAACGCTCTCGCCGTTGCTCAAGAGGCTCGAGACCATCGGGTACGTCGACCGGCAGCGTGACCCCTCCGACGAACGGAGCCTCGCCGTCACCCTGACCGCCGAGGGCCGTGCGCTGCGGGCCAGGGCCGAGAAGATCCCGCCCGCGATCGTCACCCGATTGGGCCTGCCCGTCGAGGAGCTGGAGTCGTTGCACGCGGCACTCACACGGGTGATTGCGGCCGCTCGCTGATCGATTCCGGAATACCGTGGGGAGGCAGGCCGGGATGAATTTCCGGGCCGGCTAATTGTCCCGCAAGAACACCGGCTGGCCGAAATGCGCACCGCTGATCCGAAAGGCGCAGCCGGCTGGAAGTGGCATTCGGAAGTAATGCCAGGTCGACGGGCACGACGACGACCACGGATGCCCGCGTCCGGTGTGGACCACGGTCTTCGTGTGACACGCCATGCGTTGACGTGCAAGTTGCACGACTCATAGTGTCTGGGGCGTAACTCCGGGTGTTCCCCCGTCCGGCGTTACGACCGCACCGTCTTCAGGGCCGAGGAGAGCCATCCCATGAGTGTCACGATCGGCATCAACGGATTCGGGCGGATCGGCCGAAGTCTCGCGCGGATAGTGGCGTCGACGCACGATCCCGGAATATCCATTGCCGCCGTGAACGACCTTGCCTCGACCGAGAAAATGGCCTATGGGCTGCGCCGGGACAGCATTCGCGGCGCATTTCCGGGCACCGTGACGGCCCGCCCCGACCACCTTGTCGTGAATGACCGTGCGATCCGCGCGTTCCACCATGAACGGCCCGAACGCATTCCGTGGGCCGACGCCGGCGTGGACGTTGTCATCGAGGCCACCGGGCGGTTCCGCGCCGGCACGACGGCCCGCACCCACATCACCCACGGCGGCGCGCGCAAGGTCGTGATCAGCGCCTCGGCCGACGACCCGGACGCGTTCCTGATCTACGGGGCCAACCACACCACGTACGACGCGGCCCGCCACGACGTCGTCTCCCCCGGCTCGTGCGGCGTGAACGCCCTCACCGCGATGGCCAAGGTGCTGCTCGACCGGTTCGGGCTGCGGGGCGTCAACACGTCGGTGGTGCTGGCCACGCAGGGCTGGCAGAAGCCGCAGGACACGTTCAGCGGCACCTCCCGCGACGACCCGCGCCTGGGCCGGGCCACCGGCGAGAGCATCATCCCGCACAACTACGTGGTCGGTGACCTGGTGCGGGTGGCGCTGCCCGAAATCGGCGAGATGCGCTACAGCTACTACTGCGTGCCCACCCCCATCGGGTCGCTGGCCGAACTGTCCGGGCAGACCAACCGGCCGGTCAGCGTCGAAGAGGTCAACCGGGCCATGGCCGAGGCCGCCGCCGGTCCCCTGCGCCGGGTCCTGGCCTACGACCCCGACCCCACCGTGTCGATCGACGTCAAGAACAACCCGGCATCGTGCCTGTTCGACCCGTCCGGCACCCAGACCACCGCGGACGGCGGAGTGAAGGTCCGCGGGTGGTTCGACAACGAGTGGGGTTTCTCGAACCGATTACTCGACATCGCTCGCCTGGTGGGTGAGCGCACGCCCGTGACGTCACGGCAGGTGTCGTGGAGCATCGCCTAGAGTTCACCCGGTGAGTGTCTCGATCGACGACGTACGAGCGGCAGCCTCCCGCCTCGACGGCCGCATCCGCCACACCCCCGTCCTGCGGGCCGACGACGGCGTCTGGTTCAAGCTCGAACACACGCAGCACGCCGGCTCGTTCAAGACCCGGGGCATGTTCAACCAGATCCTCGCCGCGGGCGCTCTGCCCGCCGCCGGCATCGTCGCCGCCTCAGGCGGAAACGCGGGCCTGGCTGCTGCATACGCCGCGCGCGAGTTGGGCGTACGGGCTGAGGTCTTTGTGCCTTTGACAGCGCCCGCGGTGAAGGTGGCCAAACTGGGCAAGCTCGGCGCCCACGTGGTGCAGGTCGGCAACGAGTACGCGGAGGCCTACGAGGCGGCGCTGGCGCGGGCGTCGACGACGGGCGCGCTGTTCTGCCACGCCTACGACGACCCCGCCATGGTGGCCGGCAACGGAACCCTCGGCCTGGACCTGCTCGACCAGATCCCCGCCGGCTTCGACACCGTGCTGGTCGCCGTGGGCGGCGGCGGCCTGATCGCCGGGGTGCTCGCCGCCCTGGGCCCCACCCACCGCGTCGTGGCCGTCGAGCCGTCGACGGCCTCCGCCCTGCACTCGGCGCTGCAGGCCGGCGCCCCCGTCGACGTCCCGGTCTCGGGCGTGGCGGCGGACTCGCTCGGGGCCCGGCGGGTGGGGCGGATCGCTTTCGAGATGGCTGCGGGCATCGACTCCGTGCTGGTCGACGACCAGGCCATCGTGGACGCCCGACGCCGCCTGTGGGACGACTACCGCCTGGCTGTGGAACACGGCACAGCAGCCGCCTTCGCAGCCCTGACCTCGGGCGCTTACGCACCCGCCCCGGGCGAGCGAGTGGTTGTGCTGCTGTGCGGAGCGAACACAAACCCGGCCGACCTCGCGTAGCGGACACACTGGCTGGGCAGGTGGGCGACGGACGAGTCGGCCTGTACGCCGGATTCTGTCCCGGCGACTTTCGTCGCCGTGGGCGGTCATCCATCTCGGCCGGCCGTTGCCGGCTCGGCTCTTGCGGCCTACCCGCAGGCTCGGGCGAGCAGCCCTCGAACGCCTGCGCCGGCCGCTCGCCTCGCGGTGAGCGGCCTTACTTGGCCTTGCTCCGGGTGGGGTTTACCTAGCCACCCCGGTCACCCGGGGTGCTGGTGAGCTCTTACCTCACCGTTTCACCCTTACCGGCGCCCTTGCGGGGCCGGCGGTCTGTTCTCTGTGGCACTGTCCCGCGGGTCGCCCCGGGTTGCCGTTAACAACCACCCTGCTCTGCGGAGTCCGGACGTTCCTCGGCGACGCCCCCTTCAGGGACGCCGACGCGACCGCCTGGCCGACTCGTCCGTCGCCCGGTCATTCTACTCATCATGGATCTCGCACACGTCGTCCTGCTGGCCGTGGCCGGTGTCGCGGCCGGGGCGGTCAACGCGATCGCCGGCGGCGGGTCTCTGATCACGTTCCCGAGCCTGATCGCGACCGGGTTGCCCACGGTGGCGGCCAACGTCACCAATTCCGTGTCGGTCTTTCCCGGGTACGTCTCCAGCGTCATCGGCAGCCGGGCGGATCTCGCTGGTCAGCGCGCCCGGGTGACCGCGACCCTGCCGGCCTGCGTGCTGGGCACGGGTGGCGGGTGCGCGTTGCTTCTGCTCACGCCGGCCCGCGCGTTCGAGCTGATCGTGCCGTTCCTGGTGCTCGGGGCGGCGGCCACGCTCGCCTTCCAGCAGCGGCTGCGCGGCCTGGTCGGGCACCCGCACGCCATGTCACCCCGCCGGGCGGCCGTCTCACTGCAGGCCGTCGTCTTCGTCGGAGCGATCTACGGCGGCTACTTCGGGGCCGCGCTGGGTGTCATGTACGTGGCGGCGCTCGCTCTGATCCTCGACGAGCCGCTGAACCGGATCAACGCCCTCAAGAACGTCCTCTCGGCCGCCGTCGGGCTGGTGACGCTGCTGGTCTTCGCGTTCTTCGGCCCGGTCAACTGGGCGGCCGTCGCGATCGTGGCCCCGGCGACGGTCCTCGGCGGCTACACGGGTGCCAGGCTGGCCCAGCGCCTCCCCTCGCACGTGCTGCGCATCATCATCGTGAGCTTCGGCACCGCCATCGGCCTGCTCCTGCTCTACCGAGCGCTGAGCTGAGAGCCGGTTGTCCACAGGCGCGGGAGTTGTCCACAGGCGCGGGAAAACGGGGAGCCGGGGTGGGCCGGATTTGGCTACGCTCCGCGCATGAGAAGCACCCCGCCGATCCTGCTGTTCGTCATCGGGCCGCCTGCCGTGGGCAAGATGACGGTGGCCAACGCGATCGCGGCCCGCACCGGGTTCCGGGTGTTTCACAACCATCTGACGATCGAGCCGGTGCTGCGGTTCTTCGAGTTCGGCACTCCGCCGTTCCAGCGGCTGGTCGAGAGCTTCCGGAGGGGAGTGTTCGAGGAAGTGGCGGCCAGCGAGCTGCCGGGGCTCGTGTTCACGTACGTCTGGGCGTTCGATCATCCGGAGGACGGCGCGGCTGTCACGAGGTACGCCGAGCCGTTTGTGAAGCGGGGCGGCCGGGTGCTGTTCCTCGAGCTGGAGGCGTCGCAGGAGGTCCGGCTGAAACGCAACGCGGGCGAGGACAGGCTGGCCGAGAAGGCCTCGAAGCGTGACCTCGACCGCTCCCGGACACTCCTGCTCGAGATCGACGAGCGGTACGAGCTGAACTCGACGACGGAGTTCGAGGGGCGCGACGACTACCTGCGTGTCGACAACACGGAGTTGCCGCCCGACGAGGTGGCGGCGCTCGCGATCGAGTGGTTCAGCCTGGCTGGAAGGAGCGCTCGGCAAAGCTGACCCCGCCGCGCTCGTCCGAGGTCAGAACCTTCCGGGGTACGAGGCGGGGCGCGCTGCGCAGATGCTGGCGGAATCCGCGGGCACGCAGGTGGAAGCCGAAGTTGTGCCCCTCGACGTGCCAGGACGGCTCGGGGTGCTCGTCCGTGGGGTCGAGGCGGTGGATGTCGGCGATCTCGAGCTGCTCGAAGAGCGGGCCGAACTCGCCGCGGATGCCCCACGCGCCGTCGAAGACGAGGGTCGCCGGGGAGATCCAGAAGGTGAGGTGGTGGCCGGGTTCGACGGGGTCGGCCCAGCGCACGATGTAGTCGAGGTCGATCAGCAGCCGCACCTGGGGAAGGGCGCCGTCGTCGCTGTGCTCGGCCAGGCTGAGGCCGTGGATGCGGCAGTCGTGCCAGCCCATCGCGGGGTAGTCGGCGTCGGTCCAGGTCGCCTTGGCCGGCTCCGGCGTCGCGGGCACGACAACGCTGGGCGTCGGCGACACGGCCGCCGCCGACCCCGGTGCATGGCCCGTTGCGGACTCCGGCGCTGGGACGGTTGCGGTCGTCGGTGGGTGGACGGCTGCGGTCATCGGCACAGTATCGGGCCCCGCGGCGGTCAACTCCGACATTTCGCTTGTGTCGGTTTAGTCCGAAATCTTTCTCAGGAAGCGAAGGAAATGCGGGTCGAAGCGCGCGGGATCGGCGGCGGCGAGATCGTCCCGCGACCACCACCGTGCGCCGTGGAACTCGCCGGCATCGACCACCAGGGGCTGGTCACGGTCGCAGGGCAGCACGTACCAGAGACTCACATCGGTGTGCCCGTGGTCGATCCCGACGGTTCGTGTCACGGTCAGGAACACCGGCTCTTTCGACACCCCGGCGCCGTCCAGCCCCAACTCCTCGTCGATCTCACGCACGGCGGTCAGCCACGGGTCCTCGTCCGGCTCGACGTGCCCGCCCGGCGGCAGCCAGAGTCCGGCGTTCACGTGGTCGACCAGCAGGATCGCGCCGTCGCGAGGGTCGGCCGGCACCACGTACGAGACCAGGTGCTGATCGGGGGTGGCCGGCTTGACCCGCCGGAAGACGTCGTCGGTGCTGCTCAGCCAGTCGAGCACCTGCTCGCGATGCTCACGTTCGAGGACGTCGCCGGGCTGGAGCTGATCAACCACCTCGTGCACAAGCCTCACCGACGCCAGCATCCGAGCATGGTCTCAGATCTCCTCGCGCGGTGAGGCGGTCAGCCTTTCAGGCCGGTGTGGGCCAGGCCCTCGATGAACTGGCGTTGGGCTATCACGAAGACGATCAGGACGGGGATGGCGGTCATCGAGGCGGCCGAGAGCTGGACGTTCCAGAGCTGGCCCTGGTAGGCGTCGGTGAACTGGGTCAGGGCCTGGGGCAGCGTGTATTTCGTCTGCGAGGAGATGTAGACGACCGGCTCCAGGTACAGGTTCCAGCTGTGCAGGAAGGTGAAGATGGCGACCGCGCCCAGGGCGGGACGGGCCAGGGGCAGCGCGATGCGGCGGAAGATGGCCGGGCGGCCCAGGCCGTCCATGCGGGCGGCTTCCTCCAGTTCGCCGGGGAGGGTGATGAAGAACTGGCGCATGATGAACGTGGCCAGCACGCTCGGCGGGCCCAGCATCGGCACCAGGATCAGCGGCCAATGGGTGTCGACCAGGCCCAGGCTGTTGAAGATGCGGAACAGCGGGACGATCGTCACCTCGCTGGGGATGAGCAGGCCGACCAGGACGACGAGGAACAGCGCGTTCTGGCCGCGGAAACGGATGCGGGCGAAGGCGTAACCGGCCATCGACGAAACGACCAGGGTGCCGATGGTGACGACCACGGCGATGTACGCGCTGTTCCAGTACTGCTGGGCGAACGGCTGCATGTCGAAGACCTGCCGCCACGGTTCCAGGCTCCACGAGGAAGGGAGCAGGGACGGCGAGAAGATCTCGGCGTTGGGCTTGAAGGAGCTCGTGATCATCCACCAGGTGGGGAACACGAACGGCACACAGAGAACGAGCAGGACCCCGTACAGGAAAAGCTTGGTCTTAATGCTCATGGAAGACCCACCTCTTGCGCATCTGCCACTGCAGAACGGTCAGGGCCAGCACGATCAGGAACAGCAGCACCGAAAGGGTCGCGCCGTAGCCGAAGGCGTGGAACTGGAACGCCTGCTGGTACAGGTAATAGACGAGAACCGTGGTGGAGGTGCCGGGGCCGCCCTGGGTCAGGACGCTGATCTGGGCGAAGACCTGCAGGGAACCGACCACGGTGATGATCGATGTGAGCAGAACGGTGGGGCTGATCAGGGGCAGCGTGATGCTGCGGAAAACGCGCCACGGGCCGGCGCCGTCGGTTCTCGCGGCCTCGTACAACTCCTGCGGAACGCCTTGCAGCGCGGCCAGGAAAAGCACCATGTTGAGGCCGACGTTCTTGAAGACCTGGACGATGACCACGGCGGCCATGGCCGTGCCGCCGGAGCGCAACCAGTTCGGGCCGTCGATTCCGATGGCGTCGAGCAAGCCGTTGATGCCGCCGTTGTCCTGCAGAAGGAAACCCCACACGATCGTCCACGCGAGAAGCGACACGACGACCGGCGAGAAGAACAGCACGCGGAAGAACGTGGTGCCGCGCAGTTTCTGGTTCAGCAGGACGGCCAGCAGCAACGCCAGCCCCAGGTTGAGCACGACCAGGCCGAGGGAGAAGAACGCGGTCGCCCGCAGCACGGCCGGCACATTGGGGTCGTCGGCCAGCTTCCGGTAATTCTCCGCGCCGACGAAATTGAAGGTGTCGGCCAGGACATTCCATTCGTGCAGGCTGTACCAGACGACCAGCACCAGCGGCAGGAAGACGAACGCCAGCGAACCGAGCAGCGCGGGCGTGATGAACACGTACGCGGTCAGTTGATCACGCCGCCGGGTGGTCCAGAAGCCGCGCCGCCGGGGAGGCGCGGACCGGGCCTCGGCAGCCCGGTCCATCACCACGGTCATTTCGCGAGCAGCGGCGTGATGGCCGTGCACACGCCGCGCAATACGCCGGAGATGTCAGCGCCCGGCTTCCACAGAGGATCAAGACCGGCCCGTACGGCCTGGTTGATCTCGGCGCTGCCGGTGTGACTCGGTTTCACGACGCCGGCCGCGATGCCGTCGATGACCACGTCCTGCAGCTGGTCGGGCTTGAGCAGCGGGTTCGCCTTGGCCAGGGTCTCGGCGTTCAGCTGGGACTTCCGCGGCGGCGGGAAGAACTGGGCGAGCTTCTCGCTGTTGGCGGGGCTGGTGAAGAACTTGACGAACTCGGCGGCCGCGGCGGCGTTCTTGCCCTTCTTCAGGACGCCGAGGCCGCCCTGGCCGATCACCGAGTACTCCCCCGACGGCCCGGCCGGCAGCGGCACGAGCGTCCAGCCGAACCCGTCCTCCTTGAGCAGCGACGCCCGCGAGATCTGCGCGATCGTCATGGCCGACTCGCCGGCGAAGAAG